>JAFWZP010000086.1 GCA_017522255.1 Bacteroidales bacterium
GACACTTCCCGTGTTCCCTTCTAGGGTCTTCTATTTTATTTATTATTATTGATATATCCATTTTTTCTCAATTAGTTTATAACTAACGAGATTTTATTTATTTTATTCTATAAAAATTTGAAGTGGTGCGTTTGCCCTGAAGTCTCCATACTCCTTTTCTTGAGAGTGCATTCTCAGCAGCTTGACAATGCACTCTCAACACGCTGACAGTGCATTGTCAAGAAATAGACTTTACAAAGCGTTCCAACTATCTTTTGAAAGTCCTTTTTAGGTATAGGCGAATCTATAAATTCGGCACTAGGATTTTAAGTTTTTTTCACCTCTTCTACGAACTTTACGTGTTTTGATTTTTGGGGCTATAAAGTCAGCATCACGCAAATCAATTTTTAGAAATTGCTTATAAAAAAGCAGGCAAGTTTGATTAGTCGAACTGCCTGCTATGTTATGGAAAGGTTGTTCGAATATTATTTTGCATTGTTTTCATTCTCTTTCTTCAAGAAAGTTTCGGAAAATTCTTTTTCAGTGGTTTTGTAACCACTTACCACGGCTTCTTCCACTGCCTTATAGCCTTTTACTACAGCTTTCTCTATTTTTGTGGATTTTAGTTTCGGTATATCATTGGTCGAATCTTTTTCCAAGAAAGTCTCAACGAACTTGTCTTCTATCTTTTTGTAGCCATTCACCACACTGTTTTCTATGGCTTTGTACCCTGTTACTACCCCATTTTCAATAGCTTTGTAGCCTTTCACTACAGCCTTTTCGGTCTTTGTTTCTTTCAGTTTTAGATTATCTTTCATTGTCGAATCGTTGATTGGTGCATTGTTTAATGCCAATGCGGTTAAAATTACTGTGATTGTTGTCATATTAATCTTATATGGTTTAAATGTTATTAAAATCTATATCCCAATCCTATGGTTGCGGTATTTTCAACAAGGTTTCCTTCATTATCATAGTAGGAATTAAACATTCCATATTTATAGTTGATGTTGAACTGCAAATCACAGCCTAACTCTATTCCAACCAACATGCCTACACCCAAATTCCAACGAGTAAGAGCAAATACTCCATTGTTCTCTTCATACATATCCACATCACCCATCTTGGCACTTATGCCTGCTGTGCCATAAGGACCGGCACCGAAGAAGAAGCGACCATTACCCATGGCAAATTGTCCCATAATATAAGCCGGCACTTCGATTCCCCAATTAGTCATTGTTTGCTCCTTTCCAAGAATACTGAAATCAGCATTACGATACTGCCCCAATAGTTCTACTTGAAAGGCAAGATTATTGGTTATATTACTTTTCATAAATACCCCTGCATTAGCACCAAAGCCATTACTTGTTTTGGATACAAGGGGATTATCACTACTTAGATAGAAATTAGAATTCAATTCGGCTTTAACACCAAAAGACGTTTTCTTTTCTTCATTCTGAGCAAACACTCCATTTGCAATTGTTGTTGCCATTATTAGGCTTAAGATTAATTTTTTCATCTGTTTTACTGTTTATTATACCTTATTTATGTTTCAAATTTATAAGTGCAAAATTACATCCAATATCGATGCCAAATTTGTATATATGGATAATATTTTAGAATAAAAGTCGGAAAAGTGTTTGAAAATGGAAAATAATTGGTAATTTTGCAGAATAAAATACATATTAAACAATGAAGAGACGAGTAACAAGCCTTGAATGGAAAGAGAATTTGGATAAAATAACGCCTGCCAAATATAGGATAGGCAAAGACTTGCTGTACATAGAAGATTATAATATACCTGATATGGCTTACGAGCCATGGAAAACGGATGTTACTACAGCTATAATATACATACAAGGAAGTGCCGATATATCCATCAATATGAAACGTTATGAAGTAAAAGCACCTGCAATGGTGATAATGCTTTCAGAACAAATAATGCAATTACACAATTATAGTTGTGACTTGAAAACTACATGCTTGGTAATGTCGACACGTTTTACTAACGATCTATTTGCCAATGCAAACAAAACCACAAGTATATATAATTCTGTGTACCAAAATCCGATACTTCAGCTAGATGAAACAGGAAGTTATGTGTTAAGCTTCTATTTGAAAATGATGAAAGATCTTATACAATTTCAAAGCAACCCCTATCGCTTGGATGCTGCGAAACATCTTACTTTGACACTTTTTTTTGGATATGTGCATAGGATTCATGCACTAGAAAACGAGAAAAACGGATATGCTAATAATATTGTAAACGAATTTATAACACTGCTGAAAAAAAATTATAAAGAAAAGAGGGAGACTAGTTTTTATGCCAAGAAGTTATGTATAACACCTAAATATTTGACCACATTGTTGAAAGATATTACCGGCAAAACTGCTCACGAATGGATAGATGAGTATGTAAGTGTAGAAAGTAAAGCGTTGTTGCGTTCTACGAAGATGACAATAGAGCAAATAAGCGATAGCCTTTCGTTTTCATCGCAAGACAACTTTAGCAAATTTTTTAAACGAGTAGTAGGTATGTCTCCTACCGAATATAGAAAAAGGTATTAGTATCTAATATAAAAAACTAACGTTCGTTTTGCCGGCAAGTTGCCATTACTTTGAATGTATTCAACAACAAATATTTTGTTTTGTTATTAGATTTATATTTTGTAATGACTATAAAAATAATAGAGAAAGTTGCTTTGAATGGTTGGTATCAATTTTTTTTTGTAACTTTGCAAATCGAAAAAATAATTATCTATGGCACAAAACACTGAAAGATGGGGCTCAAGACTGGGCTTGATATTGGCTATGGCAGGTAATGCCGTGGGTTTGGGAAATTTTTTGAGGTTTCCTATTCAGGCTGTACAAAACGGGGGTGGTGCATTTATTATTCCCTATATTGTATCGTTTGTTTTGTTGGGTTTACCGTTGTTGTTGGTAGAATGGTCGACGGGCAGATATGGCGGTAGTTTTGGATATAATTCGCCACCATATATAATGCGTAGCCTCAACAAGCGTAAGTTGTGGATGTATATTGGTGGATTGGGATTGTTTTCAAACGTTATAATAGCTGCATACTATTGTTATATCGAAAGTTGGACTATGTCGTATGTATACCATTCCATAATAGGAACATTTAGGGGTATGACAGAAGGACAGGTCTCGGCCTTTTTCGACAACTACTTGGATGTGGGAGTTTCCACTACAGGTATACCATACGAGGCTTTGTTGTTCTATCTTTTGTGTTTGGCATTGAATATTTGGATACTTTCGCGTGGTTTACAAAAAGGCATCGAAAAGGTGGCCAAAATATGTATGCCGTTGTTATTGGTGTTTGGTATATTTTTGGTAGTTAAGGCTTTTACTTTAAAAGCGGGCACTGATGGTGCAGTTTATGATGGCACTGTGGGATTTAATTTTTTGTGGACTCCGCAGTTCGATTCGTTGCGAAATCCCAAAGTGTGGCTTGCTGCTGCAGGGCAGATATTTTTTACTCTTTCGTTGGGTATGGGTTGCATACAGTGCTATGCCTCCTATTTGCGTAAAAACGACGATATAGCCCTCAATGCTATGACCACAGGCTTTACCAACGAATTATGCGAGATTATTATAGGCAGTTCCATTATAATACCTATATCGATAGGATATTTTGGTATCGATAAGGTGATAGAACTCACAGGTATGGGTGGTTTTGGTTTAGGTTTTCGCTCTCTGCCATTCCTTTTTGGGCAGTGGGGCAGCGTGATAGGTGCTGTAGCCGGAACGGCCTTCTTTGGCCTTCTTTTCTTCGCAGGTATCACTTCCACAGTGGCTATGGGCTCCCCTGTGGTAGCTTTCCTCAATGATGGGTTTGGCTGGAAACGAAAAAAGTCTACACTTATGTTTGGGCTTATAATATTCCTATTGGGCTTACCCACTGTGTTGTTTTTCCAAAAAGGGGTGTTCGATCAATACGATTATTGGGGTGGAACGGTGGCCTTGTTTGTTTTTGCTATGTTCGAAGCTATATTATTTTCGTGGGTGATAGGTGTCGATAAAGGTTGGAAAATGATACATCAAGGTGCCGATATAAAAGTTCCAAAGGTGTTTAAATATATTCTTAAGTATGTAACTCCGGTTATGCTTATAGTAATATTTCTTGCAGCTTTGGTTAAGCCCAAAAACGACGATTGGTCGCTGATAAGCATAAAAGGTTGGCCGGTGGATAATACAAGTATTATTGGTGAACTCAAGCATCAGGGCATAGGACCCAACGATAAATGGATAGCCAACGAGTTTTATGCCGAAAACACGGGTGTGGTAGATAGTATATATTCGCAACATGGGCGCAATTATATTTGCATATCATCTGCCAAAGGAAACAAATGTTATACTTTTTCTAACGACGACAAACTGCAGGTAAAGGTAGGGCAGGAGGTGAAAACCGGTGATGTATTATATCAAGGCCGAGTTGTAAATAATGTTTTTTATATCGATATATCGCGAATATTTTTGTTGTTACTATTTATGTTTATCTGTTTGGTGGTATGGAAAGGTAGCAAAAACATACAAAGAAAGGAGACTAAATTATGAATACATCGGCATTAGCAATTATGCTTACTGTGCAATTATCTGTAATGGTTATGACCATATACTTGTTTGTAAGAATGCTTAAGGCAAAACCTAACAAAGAAAATACTGAAGATGAATAATAAGCATATAATTACTTTGATAGTGGTGTTGTTTGGACTTTTGGCAGGTTGTGCCGAAAAAAAGGCAGTTCGCACTATCGATCCTCAAAAAGTCAACTTTGAGGTAGTATACGATAAAAATTTTGATGGTATTATATATCCGTCGTTGATAATGGGTTTGTCTAATTATAATGGCAAAATCGAATCGGATTTTTTTACCTATAGGCTCACATCGCCCAAAGATAATTCGGTGCTGAGGATAGTGATGGACTCTTCGGCAATGAATTATGTTACTATTTTTCAAGCCAACATGCCCGAAAAAGGCAAAGAATATACCTTTTATCCTTTGGTGAAATGGAAATACGACAACCTTATAAAACTTAAACAACCGGGCAAGGTGGACTTTACTTTTACATGCTATATCAACGATGAGGAGGTGGATGTAAAAAATATGCGTTTGAGTTATAGAAGTATCAACGAATGTTTGCTGGGCTTACGCGATTCGACAAACAAATATATCGACTATCGTTGGATGTTTGCTGCTTTTGTAAACGAAGACCACCCTTGGCTTGATATAATGCTGAACAATATACTCGATCAACATCTTGTAAACCGTTTTGCCGGATATCAATTGGGCGAAAAAGAAGTGCTTAATCAAGTGTTTGCTATATGGTATTTTATACAAACCAAAGGAATAAAATACAGTTCCATTTCCAACACCAGCAAGTATTCGAAACAAGTAAATTCGCAATATATTCGTTTTTTCGACGAAGTGTATCGCAACCAGCAAGCCAACTGCATAGATGCTTGTGCTTTTATGGCATCGATACTGAAAAAGATAGGTATAATGCCTGTGATATTTGTAGAGCCTTCTCATGCTTATTTGGGTTTTTATAAAGATAAAAGCAAAAAGAAACTTGTTTTGCTCGAAACTACTTTGGCCGGTAATGTGGATATTGTAGCCATCGATGACAAGGTGGATACCGCATCAGGATTGTTGCCTGTAGAGGTGTTGGATAAATATAAAAAGTATCTTACCGAAAAGGATATAGAGAAATATTTGGCAGGAACTACAACTTTAGAACAACTGAAACGTACTATTTCGCGTACTAATTTTAATAATGCCATCAACTATAATATAAAACGTTACAACGAAAACAAAAAATATTTTTCGCAACCAAACAATCATAACTATCAGAAACTCGATATATCGGAACTTCGTCAACTTGTATTGCCCATACAAAGTCGTAGCGGTCGTTATTCGTTTAGAATGATGACAATGCAAGATAATCTTCAATTGCGGGAAGCTGATTAATTGTAGGCTGTTTCTAAAGATTGCTTGCGATCTTTAATATGTTATTCAGAAGTAGAAAAGTGTATAGTTATAAAAGATATGCGAAGCTCTTTGTATGCCCAATGTAGCAATAAGTTTTTATAAGTAAATAAAAAATTGTAACTTTGCACAAGATTTAGACAAATAGAAATAATAATTAAAGCATATAAATCAGCTAATTATGGGAAATATCGTAGCAATAGTAGGTCGTCCGAATGTGGGAAAATCCACTTTTTTTAATCGTTTGACAGAAACACGTAGTGCCATTGTCGACTCGGTGAGTGGAGTAACGCGCGACCGTCAGTATGGCAAAGCCGAATGGACGGGAATCCATTTTTCGGTTATCGACACAGGTGGATATGTGGTAGGTGGCGACGACTCGTTTGAGATAGAGATACGCAAACAAGTGCAATTGGCTATCGAAGAAGCCGATGTAATATTGTTTTTGGTAGATGTCAAAGAAGGTGTTACCCCAATGGACGAAGATGTTGCCGATATGCTTCGCCGTTGCAAAAAAAGAGTTATATTGGTAGCCAACAAAGTGGATACTGCTCTTAGAATAAACGATGTGGTAGAGTTTTATGCTATGGGTTTGGGCGATCCTTTTCCCATATCGGGTATGAATGGCTCCGGCACCGGCGAACTCCTCGACGAAGTAGTGAAGGGTATGAAAGACGAACCTGATGAGCAATCCGACCTTCCTCGTATAGCTGTGGTAGGTAGACCAAATGTAGGTAAGTCGTCGATGATAAATGCCCTTACCGGTCAAGATCGCAATATTGTTACACCTATAGCAGGTACCACTCGCGATTCGATATTCACTCGTTACAATCTCTTTGGTTTCGACTTTAACTTTGTGGATACTGCAGGTCTTCGTAAAAAGCAAAAAGTAAACGAAGATATAGAGTTTTATTCGGTATTACGTTCGGTACGTGCTATCGAAAATAGCGATGTGTGCATACTTATGATAGATGCATCGCAAGGATTGGAGCAACAAGATTTGAATATCTATGGCTTGATACAACGTAACAATAAGGGTGTGGTGATAGTGGTAAATAAATGGGACTTGGTGGAAAAGAACACCAATACCCATCGCGAGTTTGAAAATATGATTCGCGAACGTATAGCACCTTTCAACGATGTGCCTATAGTGTTTACTTCGGTTATAAACAAGCAACGTATATTTAAGGTGCTTGAGATAACCAAACAGGTGTTTGAAGCACGTAGCCGCCGTATAAGCACTCATGAGCTCAACGAAGCCCTCTTGCCTATAGTGAAGGAACAAAACCCACCTCCATCAATAAAAGGCAAGCATGTAAAGATAAAATACATCACCCAGCTGCCTACGGCGTATCCGCAATTTGTATTTTTCTGTAATTTGCCACAGTATATCCGCGATCCTTATCGCCGATTTGTCGAAAACAGAATGCGCGAGATGTGGGACTTTCATGGCGTGCCTATGAAGATTTACTTCCGCGAAAAATAAAACAACTGATATGATAAAAAATATGCGATTAAGTTACAGGAAACTTAATCGCATATTTTTATGGAGGTGTTTGTTTTGATGATATATCAATACTCCGAACTTCGTTATCAAAAATTATTAGTGTCCGCTAAACAAAATACAGCTTTTTCAATATACTGAATTTCAATAATCAACAATTGTTCTTCCTTGGACAAGCCCCCTATTTTGAGTATCTTATCGGCTGTCCGACAAATTAACCCATATATTTTGCATA
>JAFWZP010000087.1 GCA_017522255.1 Bacteroidales bacterium
CGGGTTTAAGGCAAACGGCAAAGTGTATAAAATATCGGATGGCGTTCATGCGAGAGTTTTTAAAAACGGCATCACAATGGTAACATCCATAACAGGCTATATAATATCAAAATTGAGAGGAGGCGTAATTTTATCCGCCCCTAAAGATGGCGGTTGGCAAAAGCTGTTCGACAAATAGCCTTGCAAAACATCAATTACACGGTTGCAAAACATCAGTCAGCAACCGTGTAATTTTTTTTCCTGCCTTGGCAAAAATCAGAACTCCGGAGCATTGTTGTAAATAATATCGTTCAGTGCCGGGTTGTGATGATTGGTGTAAATATCCTGCATGGCTGCAGAGGAATGGTCGGCATGCTGCCGCACGGTCAGCGGGTCGATACCGGCGTGCAGCATATCGCTCAAACCGCTGTCGCGTAAACTATACAGCTGCATGGTTTCGGGCAACGAAAGTTCTTTACGCATCTGCATCCACACCTTCGAGAAATAAGTTTTCTGTATCATCTTTTTGCCCGGCATCATCTGTTTGCCTTGTCCGAAAAGATAATCATCCTTATTGGCTTTGGCCAGCACGGGCACAAGCAATTCAATCAAATCCCTCGTAAGCGTGGCATAACGTGCACGGCCGTTCTTTGCCACATCGGCAGGAATGTATATAAATCTGTTTTTTAGCGACACATTGCCAACCTTCACTTTCGAGATTTCGGCGGGACGCATGGCACTGTAATAAACCAGCTTGCACACTATTTCCATCTGCGGACGCGTTTGGCGGAAATAATCGGCAATGCGTCGACGGGTGTCGTGGTCGATAAGCGTACGGCGTTTCTGCTCCTTGCTCAGCATTTTGATGTTGGCAAAATGGTTGTAATCGCAATAGCAATGCTCCACCGCCCAACCGAAAAAGACACGCAAAGTTTTCACACAGTTGTTATAAGTCTTATGAGCGTTGCGTCGAGCAATCATATAATCGGCAAACTTCACTGCGTCGATACGCTGAAAGCAACCCGAGAACTTCTTGTCGATACCCACTGTTTTGCACCACTTCATAAAGATGTTGGTTTGTGAGGTGTAGCTTCGCAGCGTTGCCGGACGCACGCCCTCGTTTTCCTTTGCAGTGAGGAAAATTCTGCGGAGTTCGTCGAGCGGAGTATACAGTCGGCTGTCTTCCTGTTCGAAGAACGGCGACCAACCGCCCGCCACCCTGCGGTTAATCTCGTTGGCAATCTTCTGTGCCGCCATACGTTTCTGAGCCTTGGTAGCATACTTTTTCACCAAGCGTTGGAGGCGTACACGTTTACGTTCGCGAAGACCCGTCATCGGGTTCACGATGTAATATTCCACATAAAATCCTATTGATTTACTTTCCACTACCACGGCGGGTAGAAATTCTATTAAAGGTTTTTCGTCAGACATTTTTTTTTATTTTTCGTTGGCAACCACCCCCGAAAAACAAAAAGTGTAAACATACCATTATCCCAATCAGTCAAGTCCGAAACTGTGTCGATATTTTTGATAAACTACCATATCTTACACAGAATCAAAAATTGTGGAGTATAACGGAATCGAACCGATGACCTTTTGACTGCCAGTCAAACGCTCTAGCCAACTGAGCTAATACCCCATCTGTACATTTTGTCTCTCTTAATTTGACATTGCAAAGGTACACATTTTTTTTTAATTATCGAAAACTTTTTTTCATCATTTAAGCTATAGTATTTATTACAAACACTTTAAATATGCAAAAAAATATTTTATTTACCCTTTAAAGGTTGCATTTTTATAGGTTCTTTGTATAGGTTTTTCTCCAAATAAGCATAGTATGAGATATAATATATATATCCATTTCGTACCTCTACACGATGCTCATCGGTGATAGTTCGCAAAAGGGTTTGAGTGCCGGAAAGAGTACCTGTAGCAAGGTTTATGAGCGACACCACACCTAAATCGTCTGACGAGCTTATGGCATAAGCATTTTTGTAAGAAGTTATCACCGAATGGTCGCGACGATAAAAATAACTAAAATAATCCTTACTCAAAGGTTGATTGGATATGAAATTCATTTGCAAATCGAACTTAGTGATTACCATACTATTGAAATTGAATATATAATAATAATTTCCTACCTGTAAGAATGTGGGGCGACAATAAGGAATATAAATATAATCGTAATCTCTCATATCATCTTTAATTTTATAAGCCTCGTCAAGCGAACTATATATTATTGAGGAAGCTTGCACCCTAAACCAATCGCTATACATGGTGTCAATATAAAATTTTTGTAACATCGCTACACTATCTTTATATTTTGGATTATTTGCTATACGATTACTTATAAACGTCTGCATATCATTTGCAAATTTCCCCGATAAGCATTCTCGTTTTATACTATTATAATCAGCAGTATCGCCACGAACTATAAAATTGTTTAGCGAAGCTACATACCTCAACTGCCAATAGTCGAAATCCAAAGTAAGTTCGGGTGTAAGATAGAAAACCCTAAGTGTTCGTGGTGTATAAATATCTTGCTGTTGAAGCAAATAGTCCCCTACTCTAGCATCGGCAAAAGCCCAATATACAAAACCGGCCACACAATGTTCTTGACCAAGAGTTACCTTCCCATCTTTGTAGTTCACCTTACGCATACAACCATAATCTTGGTCGGCAATATAGCACTCATATTGTGAGTTGCGATAAAAATTCTCATACTTATAATCTACTTCTATTTGAGCCAAAAGCGAATCGTTGAGATTGTATACTTGCAAGTAATCAAAGCCCTGCATGGTTTCTATCAACACATAAAGTAAATCTCCTACAATATGAAAATCAAACACATTCACATCAGGTATCTTCAGCACCGGATTTCCAATCTCTTCTTCACTTACAAATACCTTGGAACTGTCTATAGGGTGCATTTTTATATTCAACCAAAGTTCTCTATTTCTATTAAAACGTGCACGCTCTACCTTATAGGTGCTTTTAAGATATTCTGGAGTGGTAAATTTTAGCATCATAGGCATCTCTCTAGTAGATAGTTCGAAACTAAAAAAACCACTGCTATTGGTAGTAAAAGTACGTTGATCAGGAAGAGTTACAGATACATCTTTCAATGCCTTACCGGTTTGATTATCTTCTACAATTCCACTTACAGTAAACACTTGAGAATAGCCCGCTGTAGTTATAATCAGCATCATGGCTATTGCAATCCTCTTTATATTCATATCGCTTGTTATTTTGTTTTTTGTTTCAATCATAACAATTGCTATAAAAAAATGTTGGAACAATAATAAAATCTCCTATCAAACATTAGTCTACAAGATATATCTATTATCATCAAAAACATATATGTTCTGTGCCTACAAGATATATATTATAATCCGTTGCATCACATAAATGTAGTAATATCCTGATATAAAAGTTTGCATACTTCGGTATAAAATATATTTCATACCTCACAAAAGTATATCCCAAAGTTTGGGACGAATATCCCAAGCTTTGGGATATATATTTCAAACTTTGGGACAAATATCCCAAACTTTGGGATATAAAATTTATGTGGAGCAAAATATCTTTCCCAACGGATATTTTCAAGTTTTAAATTAGAGAAGTAAAAAAAACAATAGTAACTTTTATGGCAATTTCTAAAAATTGCTTTGCAAGTGATTTACGGAATTTTGCTAGAAAGATTTCTACTTTCTTTTGATTGAGCATAGCGGGCTATGCGATTGAAAAAGAAATAGAAAGATTTCGGCAAAAAACGTAAAGCACGCAAAAGTTTCAAAGAACGTCCTTCTATCATTCCGAAACGTGGAATTTTTAGAAGTTGCCTTATCTTCATTTATAATGTTTCGCACTCAAAAACATCTACAACAATAGCACTAAATATTACATATCTCTACCCTATTTTTATGGTATTGACTACTATTTTATTTGGATTTGAAATCCGGAATTATAAATGATTAAAATTTATCTATGATTATTCGCAAAAAATTTGTATATTTGCAAGTTAATTATTGAATATAAAATGGCAAAAAAGAGCAAAAACACCACTGAAAACGAAATACTTGCAAAACTCATCACACAAGGCATGAGCGACAAAAAAGCACAAAATATCACTATTTTGGATTTACGCAACGTGTCAGGTGCCCCTACATCGTTCTTTGTGATATGCACAGGCAATTCACCTTTGCACACCCAAGCAATATCCGATAGCATACACGAAACAGTAAAAAAAATAACAAATGAACATTCTTACAAATTAGAAGGTTACAACAACGGAGAATGGATTTTGATGGACTATTTCGATGTGGTGGCACATATATTCACAGAAAAAACTCGTGAATATTATCGTTTGGAACAACTATGGGCCGATGGTATAATGACTGAAGTAAAAGAATAACAAATAACCAAATAATAGAAATGGAAAACAACAAAAGAAACAAAAATCAGCAGCAGCCACAAAACAAAAATGGCAAAAAACCGAAATCGGGTAGCATAATGTATATCATTTACAGTGCCATAATACTTGTATTAGGTATCGTTATGTTTATGGGTGGCGATAGTGTACCCTCACGTGAGATAGGTTGGAACAAACTTGAAGATATTTTGCTTAAGCACGACTATAGCAAAATAAAGATTATAAACCGCGAATTTGCCGAAATATACATCAGCAAAGATGCTTTGCAAAACGATACAGCTTACAACAACCTTAAAGCCAAAAACCTTTTTGGCAAAGAAACAGATGTCCAAGAAGCCTTCTATGTATACAAATTTGTAACATTCGAAAGTTTTGAAAAAGACCTCGAAAAAGTAGAAAATCAGATAATAGCAACCGATACAACAGGCAAAGGTTTATCTCTTGCACAAAAACAACAAATTATAAACGACGCACGTATCGACATCACTCCCGAAACACGTACCGATATGTTTGTAGAAATATTCCGCTTCTTGTGGCCATTTCTGCTAATAATAGGTTTTATAGTGATAATGAATATGGTAACACGTAAGCAAATGGGCGGTGGAGCCGGTGGCGGTGGCATATTCAACATTGGCAAGAACAAAGCTCAAGTATACGATGCCAAAAAGCAAATGAACGTTACTTTTAAAGACGTGGCAGGTTTGGCCGAAGCCAAAGTGGAAATAATGGAAATAGTAGACTTTCTGAAAAATCCAAAACGCTACACCACACTTGGAGGTAAAATACCAAAAGGAGCTCTACTCGTAGGTCCTCCGGGTACAGGCAAAACATTATTGGCCAAAGCAGTAGCAGGTGAAGCCAAAGTACCATTCTTCTCAATGTCAGGATCCGATTTCGTGGAAATGTTTGTGGGTGTGGGAGCCTCCCGTGTACGAGACCTATTTAAAGATGCCAAAGAAAAAGCACCTTGCATAATATTTATCGACGAGATAGATGCAATAGGACGTGCACGTGGCAAAAACTCTTTCTCTAATGCCAACGATGAACGCGAGAATACGCTCAACCAATTGCTTACCGAAATGGACGGCTTTGGCACTAATGCCGGAGTTATCATATTGGCAGCAACCAATCGTGCCGATGTATTAGACAAAGCATTATTGCGTGCCGGACGTTTCGATCGCCAAATATATGTTGAGCTACCCGACATCAAGGAACGCGAAGAGATATTTACCGTTCACATGCGTAATCTTAAACTCAGCCCCAATGTGGACAAAGTGTTCCTTGCACGCCAAACTCCGGGATTTTCGGGTGCCGACATAGCCAACGTGTGCAACGAAGCCGCACTTATAGCAGCACGACATAACAAGCAAGAAATTGAAAAACAAGACTTCTTAGATGCCGTAGACCGCATTGTAGGTGGTTTGGAAAAAAGGAACAAAGTAATATCTCAACACGAAAAACGAGTAATAGCTTACCACGAATCGGGACATGCTTCAGTGAGTTGGCTGTTGCAATATGCACACCCATTGGTAAAAGTTACCATCGTACCACGTGGAAAATCTCTTGGTGCAGCATGGTATCTACCCGAAGAACGACAAATAACCACTTACGAACAACTATTCGACGAAATAACAGCTACATTGGCAGGACGTGCATCAGAAGAGATAGTATTTGGAAAAATATCCACAGGGGCATTAAATGACTTGGAAAGAGTAAGCAAACAAGCATTTGCAATGGTAGCCTATTATGGATTAAATCCAAAAATCGGAAACATAAGCTACTATGATTCTACAGGACAATCGGAAATGGGATTTACAAAACCATTTAGCGAAAAAACAGCCGAAACCATTGATGTCGAAGTGCACAAAATGATTGAAGAAGCATATCAACGTGCAAAAGACATACTATTGCAAAACCGCGATAAATTGGATAAACTTGCAACCTTGTTAGTAGAACGTGAAGTAATATTCCGTGAAGACTTGGAAGAAATATATGGTAAACGTCCTTTCGACGAAGAAAATAAATTAGAAGAACCACAAGAAGCCGAAAAAGAAATAGACGAAACAGCAGACATAGAGACAAAAAATACAAATGATAACAACTAATTCGGTGAGATGAAAAAAGAAAACGAACGTAAAGAATATATAATAAAAAGCATACGTAAAGCCTTGTTAAACAAAAACACAATAAAATCCATCACGTATGACTCGTCATCTGCCACTACCGCAGATAACGATGACCCCTCGGTGGTTTTTGTGGAAAATTTTGTAGGCCGCAATGGTAATATTATGTATTCCACCAACGAAAACGAAATAAAATCTCATTTGCAATATATACTTAGCAAGTATAACAATGCCACTATATGCTGCTGTTCCAACACACTTACCAAATACTTCAACTCGATAGGTTTTAATCAGATAGAACCGTCAACAGAAGTCAAACACTTTGATATAGCTATAGTACCATGCGAAAGCATAATAGCTAACAACGCCACTATGCTTGTGTCTAATGGACAAGGACATCTTGAGCTACCAAAAATTATTGTATTGTTTGCCTTCACATCACAATCGGTAATGACATGGAAAGATGCTGTAAACAGAATAAAGTCTCAATATACCGACAATATACCGGAACAGATGGTATTACTCGATATAAATAACAAATCGTTCGAACAAATATATTTACTACTGACTGAAGATTAAGAGTATTCAAAAAAATAAAATTAACACATTTGAAAAGTAAATAAACTAAGAATAATGAAAAAATTAATCACACGTGCTTTATCGGGATTAGTATTTATAACCATTGTGATAGGTGCCATATTTTTAGGACAATATGTATATTCGCTTTTATTCCTATTTGTAACAATAATATGTATGTATGAATACTACAGAGCATTGAGCAACAAAGGCATGAAGGTAAATACAATAGGTGGCATAACAATAGGCAGTGCCATATATTGTATAACAGTCTTGGTATCAGTGTTCGACTATTCACCCATTACATTACTACTCATATTACCTACCATACTATTGTTATGGATATTACAATTATGGAAAAATGACGACAAACCTTTCGAAACCATATCCTATACAGCATGTGGCATAGTATACATAGCAATTCCATTGGCAGCAACATTATTCTTGGCTAAACCCACATTTGCAGGTTTTAGCAATTACAGTCCATTAGTAATGCTCGGAATATTGATATTGCAATGGGTTAGCGATACATTTGCTTATCTTACAGGAGTATGCATAGGACGACATCCTCTCTTTAAACGACACTCACCCAAAAAGAGCTGGGAAGGTTTTATAGGAGGATTTGTATTCTGCATATTTACAGGATATCTTATAGGAACATACATCGAAACTCCCTTTAAAACCATTGATTGGATAATAATGGCAACTATGATTCCCGTGATAGGTACTATGGGCGATTTGGTGGAATCGATGTTTAAACGAAGTATGGATATAAAAGATACCGGTAATATAATGCCCGGACATGGTGGATTACTCGATCGTTTTGATAGTTTGATAATGGCAACTCCATTCCTTTTGGGATATTTATTATTGAAATATTTAGTCTTATAATACATTAATATAAATAGTTATGCGCATACATAGAGAAGGAAGAAAAATAATATTTATTTGTTTTACAACCACAATAGTGCTGATAGCTTTGATAGCTATGTTTGTTCCGCACCTCAACTTTTTCCATTATTTGTTTTTTGTGGCATTGGTTGTTTTTGCAATGCTTATTGCAAGTTTTTTCAGGATACCACGACGAGCATTTACCACCGACGACAATGAAATAATAGCCCCTGCCGATGGTAGAATAGTGGTAATTGAAGATGTGTTTGAAAAAGAATGGTTAAAAACCGAATGCCGCCAAGTATCAATTTTTATGTCTCCTGCCAATGTTCATGTAAACCGTTATCCTGTAACAGGCAAAGTTGCATATGTTAAATACCATAAAGGCAACTACTTTATAGCTTCACATCCAAAATCATCAACACTAAACGAACACTCCAGTATAGGTATAGAAATGAGCAATGGCACCAGAATACTTATGAGACAAATAGCAGGAGCTGTAGCACGACGAATAGTATGCTATGCAAAAGAAGGAGACGAAGTAAAACAAAACCAAGAAGTTGGTTTCATCAAATTTGGTTCACGAGTTGACCTCTTTATTCCTTTAGATGCCGGTATAGACGTTGACCTCGAAGATATCGTAAGAGGTGGCATATCCACAATAGCCTTCTTTAAATAGACAACCATGGATAACAATATATATGATACAATAGACAACCAAGTCGTTTACGAAGATAACCACATAATTGTTCTTAATAAACGACCATCTCAGATAGTGCAAGGCGACAAAACAGGGGACATCTGTCTCGTGGATATGGTAAAAGAATACCTTAAAGTAAAATACAACAAACCGGGACAAGTATTTTGCGGATTAGTACATCGACTTGACCGCCCGGTAAGTGGATTAGTAATATTTGCCAAAACAGATAAAGCCCTTTCTAGATTATCGAAACAAATAAAAGACCACGAAATAAAGAAAACATATTGGGCTATAACCAAAAACACACCACCGCAACATGAAGGTAAACTTGTAGGATATATCAAACGAAACGAAAAACAAAACAAATCATATATAGTATCCGAAGGCACAGCCAACTCTAAATTAGCCATCTTAGAATACAAACTTATAGGCCAAAGTGGAGGAGGCTACAATCTTATCGAAGTTTATCTGCATACAGGCCGTCATCATCAAATACGTACACAATTAGCCGATATGGGTTGTCCGATACGTGGCGACCTAAAATATGGTTACCCTCGTTCCAATACCGATGGTTCGATAAGCCTGCATGCTCGCAAACTATCATTTATCCATCCTGTAAAAAAAGAACTTATCGAATTAGAAGCACTCCCCTACTCCGAATCTGACAAACTTTGGAGTGTTTTTGAATAATAATTTATTTCAGACTATAGCCTTTAGTAGGTTTATATCCATACTAACGATAAACGAGGGACACACCTTACCAGGTACATCCCTCGTTTGTACTTATACTATAGTCAATAATCAGCAACTAACATCTAATAGCAGCACAAGCTACTTCCATAGCCTTATCCACACCTTCGATATTTTTTCCACCGGCTGTAGCAAAGAATGGCTGTCCACCACCACCACCTTGCATTTCTTTACCGGCTTGACGTACTATATTTGAAGCATTTTTACCTGCATCCACATGGTTTTGCCCCAACACTACCAATAGCGAAGGCTTGCCTCCAAATGTACTGCCAAGTACCATAGCCATATCAGGATTTTCGGTACGCAACATCAAAAGCATATCTTTAAGCAAGTTCAAATCCATATCCAATTTTTCTACTACAAGATTGTTTGCTTGAGCCAATTTATCGGCAAAAGTCTTCTTCATGGCCATAGCCTGCTCTTGTTGATGACGAGCTATATCTTTTTGCAAAGCAGCATTTTCGTCCATAAGTTTTTGAATAGCTGCCAACATATCTTTGGGATTTTTCATCAATTCCTTGATAGCATCTATTTGATCTTGCATAGCGTCAGTATATTTTTCGGCTTCAACACCTGTAATAGCCTCTATACGACGCATACCTGCTGCTATAGCACTTTCGGCCACTATTCGAAACGAACCTATATTACCTGTAGCACTCACGTGAGTACCACCGCAAAACTCAACCGAATCGGCATACTTGACTACGCGCACCACTTCACCATATTTTTCGCCAAACAATGCCATAGCACCCAATTTTTGTGCTTCAGCTATAGGCATAGCTCTATGTTCTTCTAATGCTATATTACGACGAATATCTTCGTTTACCAACTGTTCCACTTGACGGATTTCGTCGTGTGAAAGTTTTGCAAAATGCGAAAAGTCGAAACGCAAACGCATATCATCTACCGATGATCCTTTTTGCTCTACATGTGTACCCAATACATTACGCAACGCTTTATGCAATAAGTGTGTAGCAGTATGGTTATTTTCGGTGCGACGACGTTTGTTTTCGTCAACCATAGCCACCATAGTAGCAGCCACATCAGCAGGTAACTCCGACACCAAATGTACTATAAGATTGTTTTCTTTCTTGGCATCAAATATCTGTACCTTTTGGTCGCCGCATATCAACCAACCTTTATCACCTGCTTGTCCTCCACCTTCGCCGTAAAATGGAGTGCGATCAAACACAAGTTGATAAAATTCTTTGTCTTTTGTTTTTACCTTACGGTATTTAAGTATTTCCACATCAGCAGTAAGAGTATCATACCCAACAAACTGCTCTTCTTGTCCGCTGTGCACCTCTACCCAGTCGTCGGTATCCACGGCAGCTGCGGCACGCGAACGTTGTTTTTGTTCTTCCAAACCCTTTTGGAACCCCTGCATATCCACAGTCCAACCATTTTCCTTGGCCATAAGTTCTGTCAAGTCGATTGGAAAGCCATAAGTGTCAAATAATTCGAATGCAAAAGCACCATCTATCACATTATCTTTACCATTAGCAATATAACGCTCAAATTTAATTATACCATTCGATAATGTACGTAAAAACGATTGTTCTTCTTCCAAAATAATACGTTGAATAAGATCTTGTTGTTTTTTAAGTTCTTCGTACTGTCCACCCATTTGAGCCACCAAAGTAGATACAAGAGTATGGATAAAAGGTTCCTTAAATCCGAGGAAAGTATAGCCATAACGTACTGCACGACGCAATATACGACGTATCACATATCCGGCCTTGGCATTAGATGGCAATTGACCATCGGCTATCGAAAACGATACTGCACGCAAATGATCGGCACATACACGCATAGCCACATCAGCCTTGTCATCTTTGCCATACTGCATACCGGCTTTACGAGCTATATCTTGTATAATAGGTTGAAATACATCGGTATCATAATTCGATTGTTTACCTTGCATTACCATACAAAGGCGTTCAAATCCCATACCGGTATCCACATGTTTGGCAGGTAGAGGCACCAACGAGCCATTGGCCAAACGGTTGTATTGCATAAACACAAGATTCCATATTTCTATAACTTGAGGATGATCTTTGTTTACCAACTCTTTTCCCTGTGTTTTTTCTTTTTCTTCTTTCGAACGTATGTCTACATGTATTTCAGAACATGGACCACAAGGACCTTGGTCGCCCATTTCCCAAAAGTTATCTTTCTTACTACCAAGCAATATACGATCTTCGGCTATATGTTCTTTCCAAAAATCATAGGCTTCCATATCTTTACCAAGACCTTCCTTGTCGTCGCCACCAAACACAGTTACGTATAAATTATTTTTGTCTATCTTAAGCACTTCGGTAAGGAACTCCCACCCCCATGCTATGGCTTCTTTTTTAAAGTAATCGCCAAAACTCCAATTGCCCAACATCTCAAACATAGTGTGGTGATAAGTATCGTGTCCCACCTCTTCAAGGTCGTTGTGCTTGCCACTAACACGCAAACACTTCTGCGAATCAGCCACTCGTGGGTATTTGACAGGGGCATTGCCTAAAAATATATCTTTAAACTGATTCATACCTGCATTGGTAAACATCAATGTAGGGTCGTTCTTAACCACCATTGGTGCTGATGGTACTATATGGTGAGCCTTGCTTTCGAAGAAACGCAAAAACTCTTGTCTTAATTCATTTGATGTCATTATATATCGTTTTTTATTTTATGCATAAAACTACCAACTATAATTTTGGAGCTTTTATTCTTATTTATCACAAAGTCAAAACTAATAGTTCAAGGAAATATAACTCATTTTTGCGTATTTTATTATATGTATTATATATTTATTTTTGTTCCGCTTTTTACACGCAATAACTCATCCCCATACATATATCATGATTCTATTACCCAAAAACAAATTATCCCATATATGCTAATAGTGCTAAGATATATAGGATGAACCCAAATCTGTCATTAGAAAAAACTCAAATTATTTCTAATGACAGATTTTGATTTAATAGCCTTGCAAATAAAATTACAAATTAACACCTAAGCACTGAAATCCCTAATCTTTTCGTTGCAAAAGCTTTAGATTTTCATCGAAAAGATCCGATCTTTTAAAGCGAGAAATCAGACTTTTTACTCCAAAAGATCCGATCTTTTATATCCTCTCCTCCCATGTTTTCAAAATTATCTCAAGCTTTACAACCATCATCTACTTTATTTTAAACTTTTACCCTAGCATAGGCTTGCTATACTCAAAAATCCCTACTGACGAAAATTGACAAATTCATTCATTTTCGTCAGTAGCATAAAATATTAAAAGAACTAAATCCTATTATCTAAAAGCCAATCTAAGACATTTATTTTTTGTATTCCGCTGTAATTCACTTGATCAAAATCTGTTGTAAGAAGAAATTTAGGATAAGAATCTTTTATCCTTTCTAGTGACGACAATTCTCGTTTTAGCGTTTTTTCGTCATTAACTGTGTATGCAACTTGGTAATATTCCCTACTTCCATCATGTTTTTGTACCACAAAATCCACTTCACCATCTCCCGATTTTCCGGCATACACATCGCCTCCACGTCTAAGCAATTCAAAATAAACAATGTTTTCTAACTTATGCCCCAAATCAGACAACGCCGAATTAGCATGCAAAATATTCTTCAATCCTAAATCTACAACATAATATTTATAATTACTAGCCAACAATCGTTTACCCTTTATATTGTACAACCTTACGGGGTATATCAAATACGATTCTGTAAAATAACGCAAGTATTTCAGTACAGTATTATGCGACACATTCTCGCCCGTAGTTTTACGCAATACTTCTGTTATATTGTTAGGCGACACAACATTACCAATATTATTAAAAAGAAAATTGAGAACGTTCTGCAAAGTATCAAACTTTCTAAGATTATTTCTTTTCACAATATCCTTTACGACCACCGTATCGTATAACGATTTCAAATAAGAATTTACCATATTGGGCGAAGATACTGAAAGATTTACCGCTTCGGGAAAACAGGAACTATTCATATACTGTCTGAATATTCTATCAGTATTTACACTATCTCCAAAAACCGATACATATTCCGAAAAAGAAAAAGGGTGAAGATTTATAGCAATATATCTCCCTGATAAAAGAGTACCCAACTCACTCGACAAAAGAAAAGCATTAGAACCTGTAATGTATAAATCAATATCCTTTTTTACAAAAAGAGCATCTACAAGTTTCTCGAAGTTTGCCACATTTTGTACCTCATCTAAGAAAACATATCTCATACCATCCGCAGGAAGTTTATCTAATATATAATCGTAAACATCTTCCCAGCGTGCAAAACTGCTATACTCTCTTTCTTCAAAATTTAGCGATAAAATATCGCGTTCTTCAACACCTTTTTCTTTCAAATAGTTCTGAAACTCTAACAAAAGTGTTGATTTTCCACACCGACGAATACCTGTTATAACCTTTATAAGATTCTGATTACACAAGCTAATCAACTGATTAAGATATATTTTTCTTGCCACCATAGAAATAATATTTTTTGCAAAGATACTAAGTTATTGACGAAAATCAAAGAAATCGTTCATTTTTGTCAGTAAAAATACGGCAATTAAACAACTATAGTAATAATAATGACTAACAACAATCTACACAAATATAGCAAGCATTCATTATCACATACAATAAATCCCTACTGACGAAAATTGACAAAATTGTTCATTTTCGTCAGTAGGGAAAATGCTTAACTCCGAGTATAATAAGTCTCTCTAATAATTAACCCATATAAACACTTATCCTATACACAATGCCGAAACAATACGTATAGATAAAATTCAAAGCCTCAACGTAATCTTGTTTAAATTGTTATGTTCTAATTTTTAATCTATTTTTTGAGCATTTTTCTATTGTAAAAACAATAAGATTTGTTGTATTATTTAAAAGTCTCCATAAACATTTGCATATATCAATAATTTTTACGTACTTTGCAAAAAGTAGTACACAAGTTCTATTATTTCTATCTAACTGATTATTAGCATAGAAATACAGAAAATAATTGGCAAGTACAACTTGTTAATGCGACAATAAAAGTGATTTTATTAAGTATATAAATTAAAAACGACAACAAAACCTTATATTGCTCCGCAATATTTCAATAATTTAGTCGGAAAAAAATACAATTATTCCGACTAAAAATAAGTAAAAAACAACATGCAGAACACTGTAGAATATAAAGTTAGAAGAACTTTAACGCGCGTAAGATACGGCACTGTGTTATTTACATCGTCATTTCCTCAATTTGACCTTGAATATGTAACCAAACTTCTTGCTCAATTTGAGAAAGAAGGGTTGATTACACGAATAGCCAAAGGTATATACGTAAAAGCTAAAAAAACACGATTTGGAGTAATATATCCATCTGCTTTTGAGCTTGTAACAGAAATAGCCAAAAGAGATAAAGCAAAAATAATCCCAACAGGAGAAACCGCTGCTAACAGATTAGGTTTCTCTACCCAAATACCTATGAACACCTGTTTTCTTACATCCGGATCTTCAAGAACGTTGAGTTTAGGCAACAGAACCGTAACATTAACACATGGAGCTCCTAAGAATTTTGCATACAAAGGGAAATTAATGCCCGAATTGGTACAAGCACTACGCAGCATAGGTGAAAA
Organism: Bacteroidales bacterium; assembly: GCA_017522255.1. Classification (GTDB taxonomy): domain Bacteria; phylum Bacteroidota; class Bacteroidia; order Bacteroidales; family P3; genus HGM05376. Next base: position 15,092 of record JAFWZP010000087.1, read on the forward strand.
TAATATAACTGAAGCTGTGGAAAAAAGAGTTGCTCAACTACTTAACGAAACTCCCGAAACCACAACTATTGAACACGACTTGTTGTTGACTCCGGTATGGATAAGACAGATTATTAAAAGAAACATCAAAAAAAACGACAACAATGAGTAAGTGGATAGATTTCTCTATAGATGAACGCAAAGCTATGATACAAGGAGTTGTAGTTGCTAAAAACATCGACGAAGCAGCTGCAGAAAAAGACTGGTGGGTTACAGCTATATTATATGCACTATTTCATACAAAGGTCGCTGATTACCTATTATTTAAAGGCGGCACAAGTTTAAGCAAAGGCTGGAATATTATAGACCGCTTTAGCGAAGATATTGATTTGGCTCTCAGTCGTGATTTCTTTTTGACCGAGAAAAACTTATCTTGTGCCAACTGTGCCAACAATTCACAGATTTGCAACCTGCGAAAAAAAAGTCAAGATTATATTTTCGGTGAATTTAAGAATGAACTGAAAGAGCAATTAGAGACAATGGGACTAAATGTAAAAGTGATGGCAGAAAACGAATTAAAGAAAATCGATCATGACAAAGATCCATCTATAATATTCGTTGAATATCCATCTCTCTATAGCAGCAATGCTCCTTATGCTATCCCAACAGTAAAAATTGAAATAAGTGTACTCTCGATGGAAGAGCCATACGAGATGAAATTCATATCATCATTGATTCAGCAGACTTATAAAGATGAAGATGTGGATTCTGACATCGTTCAAACTATTAAAACCGTAAGCCCTGCAAGAACATTTTTAGAGAAAGCATTTTTATTGTGCGAAGAATATCAAAGAAAAGAAGAACCACCTCGAACATACCGCATGTCTCGACATTTCTATGATTTGGAAAAACTTTCACATACCATATATGCAGATATGGCATTAAGTGATTCTAAATTATACCATGACATTGTGGAACATCGAAAGAAGTTTTACCATCTTGGATATGTAGATTACAACAAAGAACTGCCCTCATCTATAACAATTGTTCCAAGCGAAGAACTAATACATAAATACGAAGTGGACTATAACGATATGTGCTCGAGTTTTATCTATGGAGAAACTTTAACTTTTGCAGACCTCCTTAAATTCCTCGAAACTCTGCAAGAGCGATTCAGAAAAGTTACTCCAATACAAACCAATAGCTAAATATTGTAGCATATACCCCAAAAAACAAATTATCCCATATATCTTAACCTTCATAACATATATACGTTAGTACAGCAAGATATATGGGATTTGTAAGTAAATATTCTCAAACTTCTATTATTTACTACATTCTATATAATAAACAAAGTTTTTTAATTTCTTTACCTTCTCTGCCAACGACAATGTTGATATAGTATTATTGGTAGGAAATTTTATATTTAATCCAGCACTCTCTATTAATATCTTTAGATATGAAGTTTTAATTGCATAACCCACATTATCTGCTCCAGGTACTCCTGCTACTACAATACCAATAACATTACCTTTGTTATCAAACATAGGACCACCACTGTTACCTGGTTGTATAGGTGCTGATATTTGGTAAGTAGCGATATCACCTTGATAACCTGTACGAGAACTAACAATGCCATTAGTTAGTTTTATTTCATTGCCCAATGCTTGGGTTAGAGGATAACCAAGTACAAATACATCTTCTCCAACATCTGCCATACGCTGTTGTATTGCGTATGGTATTTGTCCAAATCCTTTAAAATTAGCATCATTGATTTTGACAATAGCTATATCATTCACTTTATCTGTTGCCATAACTTCAGCAGAATAACCTATGTTTATATCACCTTTTACACCCTTTATAGTTATAGTTTTTGCTTCTCCAATAACATGATTATTGGTTACAATATAACCTGGTGCTATAGCATATCCTGTACCAGACCATTCTGTCGGTTGGTTTGTATTTGTTCCTCCTATATTGGAGTAAGTTGTTGGATAAGTTTTTAAATAAGCATAGTCTCCTGTTTTTATATCATTAACGACCATTGATACGCCATCAAAAAGGATATATACAGTAGCTAAAGTTTTGTTACTCATATACCATTCTGCTTTCATCAGACCTGAAGGTGTTTTACGCAATTTTGCCTTAATATCACCTATATTCCAAAAAGTCCGTCCTGAGTAATTTGAAGGAGATGAAAGGTAAATTATACAATATTCACCTTCATGAATAACGCAAGCTAATTTTGCTCCAGAATCATCAATTGGTTCATATATTCCGCATATTCCATCATTATTTTGATCTAGATATTGTTTTATAGCATATTCACTTTGATAATTCAAATAATTTTTTCGTGGATTATTAATTTTGCGGTCAAAAAAACAAAAACCATGATTACCTCTGTAATCTCCATAATCTATAATTGATATTGTGGTTATACCCGAAGGAAGTGTCCCTTTAAAGAATAATTGATAACTTCTAATTTCTCCCATAGCAACATTATCCCAACCCCAATTTTCACTTAATCCACAACTTTTTATTTCGTTTCCTACAACTAATCCCGACAGATTTAAAAGTTTCTCATTTCCAGATGTAATATAAGTATTATAAGTACTGAATATTCTCAGTCTTTTTAACGCTTTTAATGCTTTAATTTCTATAGTAACAATTACGCCATCTTCTTTTATTTCAAAAGCTGTTAATCTTCCACATTCAGAAGCCCCTGGAGACCAAGATTCATTAAAATAAGTAGTTTGTGCATTACATAATACACTAATTAAGCAAGCTAAAAAAGTAATAATTATTTGTTTCATAGCTATTTATTTTATATCATTATTTTTTTACAAGATAAAAATGAAATACATCATCAGTATATTCCCAACATTTTGATTGTTTACGATCATAAAAATAACCCCAAATCCAATTAACTAGAGGATATGGTATAAAATTCAAATAAGCCATTCCTTTTAATTTTCTAGGATTTATAGATTGGGTTTTATAACCTTCCTTTTTAACTGTTATTTTTTTTACATCTACCTTATCTCCGAAATGACTATAAGGTGTTTTACCAACATATTTTCCATTCAAATATACATCGGCATTTGGAACAGATGATGTAATTGTCAAAGCTGGAGGCTCCATTTCAAAAGGATAACACAGAGTACAGCAACTAGATAACAAAAACATATTTCCTAATATAAGGATAATATATTCGATTTGTATTGATGATATTTTTAATATTCGCATCAGATGTTCTTTTTGTAAACTTCTATTACACATATCTTCAATGAAAAGTTTCAAGGGAAAACGCAACATTGCGATTAAGCGGAAGCTGTAAAATAAACTGCACAGTTTATTTTACAGCCCCAAGTTTTAGTTCAATGCTGCAATTAAGAGAACTATCCATAGAATAGCAATCGCTTTATCTCCAATCGCACCTTGTGTAAGCAGTGTTATTGGCCAAATAATATTCCAATTACTAATCCAACACATAAATACATAAAAAATAGTAACTATTGTAAGCATAACTAATTTATTTTTAATATCCACCTAAAAGTGCTGCCACCACACCCACGGCTCCCATTACTCCAAGATATGACCATAGTGCGATTTTTACATTTTTTTTCAGAGCTTTTTTATTCGATTCAACTGCTTCTTCATCAATTACTTCTTTTTCGTGATTTGTCTTAACGCCATAACAAACACCATCTGCACCTATAAAAACATGTATATAACTGGTATTTTGAGTTGTAACAGTGTTGGTTTGTGCTCCTGGAGTATATGTTTTTGAGTAATAATTTACATTATATGCCGTAGCGATACTATTGCTATTACTCGTGGTTGTCGTCTTTTCATAAATGAGAATAGTGCCACCTGCTCCATCGGATGTTTGTCTATCCGGTGCTCCAAGTGATGAAACAATAACATTGTGATGAGATCCAACAAATGCTTTAGCATAGTCTTCTTCCATAGAAACATAAGATGTTGTTGGAACATAAGACATACATGATGTAAATAAACATGTAACTACCAAAATTGCAAATTTTGATAATGAAATTCTCATTACCTTTTGATTTTTTGCTGCTTTCTTGAAGAAATCTCTTCTTGATTGGATTTCTTCGCTTTGTTTTTTATATACCATAATAAACTCCCTAAATACGTGCCGGGCGCAACCTTTTGTTGTATTAAAACTCCCCACGGCTCGATGGAAAAACTAAAAAACGGGTAATAAGAAAGTGAAGCCATCCATCTCGACTATATTCCAAGTGTTGGACTTCGACTTCCATGGTAGAGAATATAAGTTTAGTGAATTGCTTCACTAGGCCGGTATCGTAAGTGTACGAATACAACCAATGAAGCATCCTTTCGCCTTATATTCCATCTACCAATCTTGTGAGTTGTCGAAGTTCACACTTGAGGAATCCAGCAAAAATGCCTTTCTAATACAAAACCTAACTCGTGGTTTTGCGGGTGCAAAGTTACAACTTATTTTTTATATGGCAAAGAGTTTTAATATATATTTTTTCACCAGCAACAGAAGTAACTATTATTCAATAGATTAAGCAAACAATATCTTTCGCTTTGGCGAGCATAATGGTTTGGTACCATAACCATGTGGTTTAGGCATCAAAAGTGCCATACTTACGGGTCAAAACCATGGGAGTTTTGGGTCAAAAGTATGGCACTTTTGGGTCGTAACTCGCAAGGTTATATTTTTAGGGAACTGTTTTGTGTGGGATTTAGCTTATTGGAGCTGCAAAAAAAGTTCTGTTTTTATACTATGGCGTAGTATAAAAACAGAACTTTTTATCTTTGTGGCGTAGCACAAAGCAATTTATTTAATTCTGCATTTAAGCAGTGACATATCATTTATAATGCCTTCTATGCAGTCGTTTATGGCTATGGTGGGATGCGATATTGGTGCAGGGGTGTATATATAATCGCCTATCTTCAAGGTCATATAGTGCGATAAAGTTTCGATAGTGTGGTTTATATCCTGTATAAGAGTTTGTGTATTTATAGTGCAGGAGGCAACAGCGGAGTTGTGAGCCAGCTGCAACACAATGTTTTCTTTATCCAACAATTTGTCTAAAGGCACAAAGTCGCTTAGTGCAGCAGAGTCGTCGAAGCCTACTGCCAAAGTATGAGGTATGGCACCGTCTATGGCTTGGCGTTGAATATCCTTGGCCACAAAGTTCAACCCCAAAGCCACTTCGCTATAATATTTGTGGGCAAATTTGGCTTGTATGCTCTTACCCAAGCGGTTTATCTTTATCACCACATTAAGCTCACAATCTATCTCGTTGCTAAAATCGGGATAAAAAAACGGATTACCCTTTAGCAACAAAGCACTGTCGGGCTTAAGCACAAACGACTTATTTCCGGTTTGTGGGTGATGTTGTACACATATTATCTTCATCAGCTATTTTCTGAATTTTCCTCTCAATCTTATATCGGTTATTACACGTTTGGTACTTAGAGGGAAATCTGCTTTCATCATCCAATCGTAGTATGCCGGTTCTATTTCAAACACTTCTTCCACTACCTTACCTTTGTATTTTCCAAAGTTGAATACTTCTTTACCATTGGCGTTGATACCCAAATGTCCCACCAAGTCGGCCCATTGCGATATGCATGTAAACTCTTGCAACTTCTTCATATCATTCACTATGGGGCAAGATTTATTACCTTGTTTGTCTTCGTATTCCACACCCTCGTATCTTTCTATCTGAGCCAAAAGAATCTCGTAGGTAGCCATAGTGTCGGCAAGTGCCGAGTGTGCATTTTCGAGGTTTTTGCCACAATAGAATTTATAAGCAGCCTTTAAAGTGCGAGGCTCCATACGGTGGAATATGTTTTGCACGTCAATGGTTTTTCGGTTGGTCATATCAAAGTTGATACCCACTCTCAAAAACTCTTCCACCAATAGAGGCACATCAAATTTGTTGGAGTTATATCCTGCCAAATCGCTGTCGCCAATAAAGTTGGTTATTTCGGGTGCCAGTTGTTTAAAGGTTGGTTCGTCTTTCACCATCTCATCGGTGATACCATGTATATCTATAGCCATCTGTGGTATAGGGATACCGGGATTTACGCGATGTGTATAGGTTGTTATCTCGCCATTCACAGCCACTTTTAATAGGCATATTTCTACTATATGATCGGAGCCCGGTTGCACTCCGGTAGTTTCCAAATCAAAAAACACTAATGGTTTGCTTAGGTTTAGTTTCATCTTTTCTATACTTTGGCTTTTGTTCATCAGCCATTGATCAAGGGCAGTAGCCCGACAAATGGCTGATGGTTATTTATTATTTATTATATAGTCTGTTGTTTATTAGTTTAAAAGGAGTTAACGGTTTTGTGTATTGCTACTAATCGTTTCAGCAAATTTTCGGCCAATTGCAGATGTAGCATATTGGCACCATCACTTTTGGCATATAATGGATAAGGGTGAGTTTCCATAAATATACCATCTATACCTACAGCCACAGCGGCACGTGCTATGGTTTCTATCATCTCGGGATTTCCACCCGATACACCCGAAGGCTGATTAGGCTGCTGCAACGAGTGTGTAATATCCATCACCACCGGCACATTGTTTTCCCGCATAGTGGGCAGCCCTCTATAGTCTACCACAAGATCTTGATAGCCGAATGTGGTACCGCGTTCGGTAAGCATAATGTTTTCGCCGCCATAATAGCGAACCTTATCCACAGCATGCTTCATAGCTTGCGGACTCAAAAACTGTCCTTTCTTTATATTCACAGCTTTACCAGTACGTGCTGCGGCTTCTAATAACGATGTTTGTCTGCACAAAAAAGCCGGTATCTGCAACACATCTACATAATGAGCAGCGGTTTCGGCTTCCGTTTCGGTGTGTATATCACTCACAGTAGGCACATTGTACTTTTCGCCAATCTCTTTGAGAAGTTCCAATGCCTCCCAGTCGCCGATACCTGTAAAAGAATCCACCCTCGATCGGTTAGCCTTACGATACGATGCTTTAAACATAAAGGGTATCTGCAAACGATCGGTAATATCTATCAAGCGTTCCACTATCTCGATAGGAATTACCTTGTCTTCTATCACACATGGCCCTGCTATAAGAAAAAAGTTACCTGTGTCGGTATATTTCAGTTTGGGTATATTTGGATATTTCATAAGAAGTTATTTCTATTGCTAATTCCTAATTAATTGCTTTTTCTTTCTTTGGAAAAACAAGCGACAGCACTACACTCAGCACAAGTATACCGGCTATTACCAACAGCGACATTCCTGTTCCTATCTCGATATGCCAGAAGGTGTGTAGCAACATCTTGGTTCCTATAAAAGTAAGTAATACTCCAAGACCATATTTCAATGTCCAGAACATATTCATAACATTGGAAAGCATAAAGAACAACGAACGCAATCCTAATATAGCAAATATGTTAGAGAAGAATACCATGAATGGATCTTGAGTGATGGAGAAGACAGCCGGAATAGAGTCTACTGCGAATATAACATCCGAAAACTCTATTACCAACAACACTATAAATAACGGAGTGATGTATCTTTTGCCATCAATTCGGCAGAAGAAATCGTGGCCGTGCCCTTGAGGTAACAAACGGAAATGCTTGGAACAAAAGCGTACCATAGGATGCTTTTCGGTATCGATCTTTTCGTCGTTTTTGTCGAAAAACATCTTGATACCCGATATGATAAGTATACCGCCAAAGACTGCCAATATCCACGAAAAGCGTTGTATAAGAGCTGCCGAGGCAAATATAAATATAAATCTAAGCACTATGGCACCTATAATACCCCAAAACAACACACGATGGTAGTATTTTTGGTCGATACCAAAGCTGATGAATATCATTATCATCACAAAGATATTGTCGATAGACAAAGCTTTTTCGAGCAGATAGCCTGTAAGATATTCGAGAGTAAGAGTTTTGCGATAGATTTCGAGATTAGCTTCGAATCCCAAAGCACTATCAAACACCAGATTGTGCCCATGCTTAAGATTAATGGATTGCAGTTTCTCCATACTATCGATACCATGTATCCACTCGGCACAAAAGTAAATGACCACAGCGAATATCAATGCCAAAGTTATCCACACACAAGTCCAAGCAGTGGCTTCTTTAAACGATATTACATGGTCTTTTTTGTGAAACACCCCCAAATCGAGGACAAGCATAAGGGTTACTAACACCAAGAACCCTCCAAAGAATAAAATCTCATTTAAATTCATAATTAATTAGCTATTTGTTGTCTTTATTTATCAGTTTTAATTTATTGTATCTCTTTCGAGCCTCCACCACATATAAGCTCGACGAATAGTCTATCATTATCTTTTCGTAACACTCACGAGCCTTAGCAGTGTTGTTAAGTTTATTTTCGTTTACATCGGCCAACAAAAACAAAGCATCGTCGGCCAATATATCGTTGCCATAAAAGTCTACCACTGTTTGTAATAACGAGTCAGCCATAACAAAGTTGTTCCGTTTGAGCGATATTTGAGCTTTACGCATAAGTATCTCATCAAACAAAGCATGCGAGAGGTTTATGGCCAATATAGAATCAAAGTAAGCCCAAGCCTCGTCGTATTTGTTTTGATATATCAGCAAATCGGCTTTAGAGAAATATTCGAGCGACACAAAAGTGCTGTCGTCCTCCATATTATCGCTTATCAGTAGCGAAAGCTGCATAGCATCATTAGCCACCAACTTCGAAGTGGAAGCTCTCAGTACATCAAGCTGACTTTTAGCCCACTCAAAGTCGCCTTTATAATACGACAATGTGGCATTCTTCAACTTAGCCATAGCCCCTATTATATCGTTCTTATTGGCTTTTTCCACCTGCATATATAGCAATGCCGACTCCCACATCTCGCCGGCAAAGGTTAGGATATCGGCCAATTCTAATTTTGTGGCATCTATGTCTTTTTTGTTTGCACCTTTCATGTCCAACACATCATATAGCACATCGGCAGCCTTTTGCACATCGTATGCATAAAAGGCCAACACATTGGCATAATGTCTCATGATAGGCACAGTTTGTGGGTTTTTACCAAGTTCGTTTAGTGTTTGCTCGTATTCGCCTATCAGCTCAGCCATATCGGCAGCCGACAAAGTATAGTTTTTGTTTATCTTGTTAAACTTTACTTCCAGCATACGCACCTTGGCACTTATATAGTACGGATTATCGTTTCCTTTAGCTGTTAGATACTTATACCCCTGCTCTGCCACATCATAAGCCTGATTAGTTGTGGCTATTTCGGCTACTTTATACACCTGCTCTGCATTGCCATCGGGCCAACGCATATCTACAGCTTTGGCTTGTTTGAGAGCAAAATCAAAGTCCTTCATCTGCACCGAAAACCATATCATCATATCGAGCAAAGCAGCATTGTTTGGGGACTTTTGCAAACGAGAGACCAATGCTTTACGTAAACTTTCTTCCAATAACGGATTGTCGGTTTGCGATAGCGAACGTTGTAAAAACACTTGCATCTGCGACTTTATATTAGGCACAGCCTCCAAATAATCGAGATATTCGGTCATCATAGCATCGTAGTTGCCACTTTTTTCGTACAGCGTTGCCAATTCAAACACAAAAAACTGCTTATTGTTTATCTTCCGGCGAGCTTCGAGGTATACCGCTATAGCCTTATCATACAGATTGCGATTTTCGAAAGCCTCCGACAACAACGCCGTTTGTTGAACATCGGGTCTAACGTTCTCTATGGCTTTGAGGTATGTTTTTTCGGCTTTACTCTTCTTGCCATCACGTTGATACACATAACCCAAATCAACATATAATGCAATGTTTTTAGGTTCGCGTTTCATTTGTCGTTCCACCAACTTTTGTGCATCACGGTAGCGTTCAAGTTCTATATAAGACGTAAGCAACTGTTGATAATAAAACTTATTTTGCGATTTGTCGAGCAATCGTTCATACAATTCGGCAGCTTTATCGTACTCCTTGTTGCGAAAAAAATATTCGGCACTTTGTATATCACCATCAGTCTGCCCCATCGCAACAAAAGGAACAAACATCGCAATAAGCAATGTTACAACTACACATATTATTTTATGTCCTAATATTTTCGGCATTACTATACTGTATAATATATCTATCTCTTTAAAACAACAAGTTTGATGATAACGACATTTTCTCAATAATATTTTGTAATGATGTATAGTTTTTTATTCTTTGTCTATTTGCCGGCAAATCGAAACAATAGTCTCTTGTCTTTTATCCAAAAAAATTAATTACTGACTATAAAGAACTATATTATCGTATCGAAAAGTATTTCATGGCAATTTTTAGAAATTCCTTTAGAAGTTACCTATTTACCAATCTCTCATTATGGGATTAAAAAAAAACGTTAAACTACATTCGTTGGGCAATAAAAAGCAAAAATAGCAGTTTTGGTGTTATATTTCGGAAGAATTGGTAAGCACAAAGAATTCATTTATTAATTAAAAATTTAATGCCCATGAATGACAAGTACAATTCTTCTCGACTAAATGAAAACAATTTAAGATCGCTACACTCCGACGATGGGGTGTGTACAACCGTTGGTCCTTCAATGCGTGTGCTAAAGAATATACGCTACTATGCTCGTTGCAAATGTGTACAGTATATTCGCTTAAACAACATCGTTATTGAGTTGAATTTAAACTAGCCAACAAGGAACTGCTAATATAGCAACGATCTGTATTAGGTATTTAGATGAGTAAAAAAGAGAGAAACATATAGCTGTTTCTCTCTTTTTGTATGTAAGATATGTGTTATCTCATACGTCCTACAGGCTGTACCAATAGCACTTTGCCATCCTTTATTTTAAGTGTTTTGGTCAAAAACTCTTTGTTGAAAGCTCCGCACACTACAGTAGCCAAATTGGCTTGAGCACAATATAGATAAACATTTTGGCTTACAAATCCCACATCGGTTGCCGAATAAAATTCTTTCGCTTCTTTCGAAAAACCGTTCATTTTTTCGTAGTTGCCTACAAATATCAATACTATTGGAGCATCTTTGAAGAATTTTTGATCACTTATTTTAGCTCTTATATCATCTTCCAAAACATATTCCAATTTATTTTCTACAGGGTTGTATAAGAATACACCATTAGGCATAGACACATATATATCTATTTCCTGAGCATTGCGTGCCGAAGGGGCAGTACGCTTGCCTGTTTCTTTTCGGTTTATTCCATTGGCTGCCCACAGCAAATTCGAAAGTTCTTCCATTGGCAACTCTTCCGGACTGAAAGCACGAGTAGTAACACGTTTCGACAAAACGTCCATAAGTGGCATACCTCCTTCAATTTGAGGTGCAGGTAGTTCTATACCTTTAGGACTTGTTGACATCGGTGCAGCCGCTATAGAGCCATCAAAATTTCTTTTTTGTGCCGATACTTGGAGCATAAATATGCTTACAAGTATCCCAATCATCGTTTTTTTCATGAGTAGTTCTTTTTTTGTTAATAAATACTTTAATTATAATGTCGAAATAAGCTTCGATTCATTCATTTTGTCCAACGCCATCTTTTTGGTAATGACTATAGTTCTGTGTTCCGCATTAGAGCTTGGTATCTCGTACATAATATCGGTCATGATGCTTTCCATAATCGAACGCAAACCCCTTGCTCCCAATTTATATTCCACAGCTCTATCCACCACTGCATCAAGAGCTGCCGATTCGAAACGCAAGTCCACATTATCCATGGCAAATAATTTTTTATATTGCTTTACCAATGCATTTTTGGGTTCGGTAAGTATCTTACGCAAAGCCTCTTTATCCAAAGGGTTGAGGTGTGTCAGCACCGGAAAGCGTCCCACCAATTCCGGTATAAGACCAAACTTTTTCAGGTCTTGAGGCTGTATGTATTGCAATATATTTGTCTTATCTAATGTGGTACGATTTTTTGTTTCGGCAAATCCTATCACATGAGCTTTCATACGCGATGCTATCGCACGCTCGATACCATCAAAAGCACCTCCCGAAATAAACAATATGTTTTGAGTATTTACAGGTATCATTTTTTGTTCGGGGTGTTTACGACCACCTTGAGGAGGCACATTCACTACCGAGCCTTCCAATAGTTTAAGCATAGCTTGTTGCACACCCTCACCCGATACATCTCGAGTGATGGAAGGGTTGTCGCTTTTGCGGGCTATCTTGTCTATCTCATCGATAAATACAATACCACGCTCAGCTGCCTTCACATCATAATCGGCAGCCTGCAATAGTTTTACAAGTATATTTTCCACATCTTCGCCCACATATCCGGCTTCGGTAAGCACTGTGGCATCGGCTATACAAAACGGCACATTAAGTATCTTAGCTATAGTGCGTGCTATCAAAGTTTTGCCGGTACCGGTTTCGCCAACAAGCACTATATTGGATTTTTCTATCTCCACATCGTTCTTGTCTTTGCGTTCTTGCTGATACATCAAGCGTTTATAGTGGTTGTATACCGCCACCGAAAGCACCTTCTTAGCCTCGTCTTGACCAATGATATATTTGTCCAAATGCTCCTTTATCTCTTTGGGTGTTTTTATATCCAACTCAAAACTATCATCGTCTTGGTATGCTTCTTTCAATATCTCGGTGGCACGAGCCACACAATCATTGCATATCGCTCCATTTACACCTTGCAACAATACATTTACTTCAGATTCTCTACGTCCACAAAGCGAACACTTTCTTTCTTTACTCTTATCCATCTATAATGTTTTTTCTTTTTAATTAAAGTATTTGGTTATGCACTGCATCTTGCCTTACAAAGACAAAAAGCAACAATGTAAAAGCTATAAGCGACGAACCGCCGTAGCTGAAAAAGGGCAATGGTATACCTATTACAGGCAATAATCCCAACACCATACCTATATTAATAGTAAAATGTACAAAAAATATACTTGCCACCGAATATCCATATATGCGAGAAAACTTCGACCTCTGTCGCTCAGCCATAGTGATAAGGTGAAACAAAAAATAGAGATACAATCCCACCAAAGCCACCGAGCCCACAAAGCCCCATTCTTCGCCTACGGTACAAAATATAAAGTCGGTTTCCTGTTCGGGAACAAAATTATATTTAGTTTGCGTGCCCTCCAAAAATCCTTTGCCTATGATTTGTCCCGACCCTATGGCTATCTTAGATTGGTTAACGTTATAATTGATACCCTGAGGATCGTCGCTCTTACCCAAAAGCACATAAATACGGTCTTTTTGATGTGGCTCCAACACATTCTCGAACACAAAATCTACCGAGAAGACGAAAGCTACACATCCAAAGAACACCAATACCGGCTTTATTATATTATAAAAGGTACGCTTGCTTTTGGTAAGCCAAAGAAATATATATCCCAACAAAACCAAGAGCAAAAGTCCTATCACTATAAACTTATTAAACGCCAACGAAAGAACAAATATAAGCACTGCCGCCAAGCCTATAATGAGAATATTGCCCGACATGCCTTCGCGAAAGAACGGAAGTACAAAGCTGGCAAATACCAATGCCGAACCGGTATCGTGCTGCAAAAGCACCAACAAAGCAGGCACCAATATTATAGACCATGCAACTATCTTGGTACGTTTATTTCGTATATCCACATCTATGGCACTCAAATACTTGGCAAAAGTCAATGCGGTAGCAAACTTGGCAAACTCCGATGGTTGCAGTTTAAACGACCCAATAGATATCCACGATGTAGCCCCTTTGGTAACGGTGGCAGTAAACAGCACCACCACAAGCAAACACAGCACAGCTCCATATATGATATATGCTGTGGAGGAAAAAAAACGTGAGTCGATAATGAGAGTGAATATAGCCGTAACAAAAGCTATGGCAATCCACAGCAGCTGCTTGCCATGCTGCCTTTCGAGATCAAAAACACCGGCAGCAGCCTCGTCGTATACTGCCGAATAGATATTCATCCACCCAAACAATACAAGGACAATATACACCGCCACTATCTTCCAATCGATATTAGATAATATGTTCTCTTCTTGACTTCTCACCTTACTTATGCTTTTTATTTCTTACAATAGGCAACTTCTGACAAGGATTGGTTTCCATATATAGTTTTTCGAAATCCTTCCGTTCTACAGAGCCACGCACATACTTTTCTACCACCAAGCTGGCTATTGGGGCTGCCCAAGTGCCTCCCCCACCCTTGGCATTCTCTACGTATACCGACACGGCTATCTTTGGATTATCCATAGGAGCAAAACAAATAAACACCGAGTGGTCGTCGCCCGGATTTTCGGCAGTACCGGTTTTGCCACATATAGCTATATCGTCTATCTTGGCTCGACGTGCCGTACCACCGGCTTCGTGCACCACACCATACATACCTCTTACGGCTATATCAAAATAATGTTCGGGTATGCCTATCTCGTGTTTGGTATAAAACTCATCGTTTCGCACAGAGTCGTCGCCGTAATATTTCACCAAATGAGGAGTATAATAATACCCCCTGTTGGCCATGGTAGCAGCAAAATTGGCCATCTGCAAAGGCACTATAAGCACCTCGCCCTGTCCTATACTATTTGAATATATGGTCGAGAATGCCCATCGCTCCTTGCCATACCATTTGTTATATAGTGTAGTATCGGGTATTACACCACGTTTCACGTTAGGCAAATCAATGCCCAAGCGTTGACCAAAGCCAAACCGCAACATATAATCGTGCCATTGTGTAAGTCCATACTGACTATCTTTGTATATATTATTGTACTTTCCTTGCTGTATTATTCGCTTATAAGTATAATAGAAATAAGGGTTACACGACATCTTTATGGCTTCGCTCACACTATTGGCATTAGGGTGTCCATGACAACCCACCACCTTGTCGCACGCAAAACCCGTACCCGGCGATATCACACCCAAATCTAAGGCTATAAGCGACTGAGCCACTTTGAATATCGAGCCGGGAGGATAGGTAGCCATCAATGCTCTGTTGAACAACGGCTTGCTTATATCTTTCGACAATTTGTTGTAGTTTTCGCCTCTCACACGCCCCACCAAAAGGTTAGGATTATAAGTGGGAGCCGACACAAAAGCCAATATTTCACCCGTCGAGGGTTCTATTGCCACTATACTGCCACGCTTGTTGGCCATCAGCTTTTCGGCATACTCCTGCAAGTCGGCATCGAGGGTGGAATATAAATTGTGTCCTGCCACAGCCACAGTGTCGTACATGCCATTTTGAAAGCTACCTTTCTCGCGGTTATGCACGTCTACCAACACTATCTTCTTACCTTTCTGTCCCCTCAACTGCTCTTCGTACGACTTTTCCAAACCACTCTTGCCTATATAGTCGCCTTGCTTATAATAGGGATTTTCTTTTATCTCCTTATCGTCGACCTCGCCTATATATCCAAGCACATGGGCAGCTATCGGACGCTCGTATTTACGCAAAGTACGCGACTGCACATAAAAACCGGCAAACTTATACAAATTCTCTTGCAAAGCACCATACTCCTCCTTCGAAATCTGTTTTACAAATGCCGATGGAGCATACGACGAGTAGGCTCTGGCTTTCTTCATCTTTTGCACAAATTCATCGTGGGTGATGCCTACCAAGCTACAAAAATTTGCAGTATCCAGATTTTTCACCTGGCGGGGAATCACCATCAAATCGTATACAGCCTCGTTATATACCAACAATTCGCCGTTGCGGTCGTATATCAATCCACGAGCAGGATACTGCGTAACATACCTAAAAGCATTACGCTCGGCAAGGTCACGATATTTGTTGTTCACCACCTGCAAAAGAAAGAGGCGAATAACAAACACAACGCTCACCGTGATAAATATCAGTTTGACAATACCACTCCTATTTGAATAAATATCGGCCATTTCAGCAAAATTGCACCTATTATATATTATACCTATTGCTAATAGATAAATGTTCCCTTATCGGATTTCACAGTTACCTTTTTGCCTTCGTAGGCTTCGCAATAACCTATTATCTTGGCATCGACGTTGAACGACTTAGATATTTCTATTATACCCTTAGCCGTTTCGGCATCGGTATATATCTCCATTCTATGTCCCATATTAAAAACTTTATACATTTCGTGCCAATCGGTTTGCGACTGCTCGTGTATCATCTTAAACAAAGGAGGCACATCAAACATATTGTCTTTCACCACATGAAGATTGTCTACGAAATGCAACACCTTGGTTTGAGCACCGCCGCTGCAATGCACCATTCCCGATATTTTGGGGCGGTATTCGGCAAGCACCTTTTTGATAATAGGAGCGTATGTACGCGTTGGCGACAACACCATCTTGCCTGCATCAACGCCCGGCACTTCGGTAGGCGAAGTCAGCAACATATTGCCACAATACACCACTTCGGTAGGCAAATGATTGTCGTAGCTTTCGGGATACTTTTCGGCACAATATTTGCTAAACACATCGTGTCGTGCCGAAGTCAACCCATTGCTACCCATACCGCCATTATATGCTGTTTCGTAAGTGGCTTGTCCATACGATGCCAAACCCACTATCACATTGCCGGCAGCTATGCGATGGTTCGAAATCACTTCGCTACGTTTCAAGCGTGCAGTAACGGTAGAGTCCACTATTATGGTTCTCACCAAGTCGCCCACATCGGCAGTTTCGCCACCTGTAGAGTATATACCCACACCCAAATCGCGCATCTCGGCCAAAAACTCTTCGGTGCCGTTGATTATGGCGCTTATCACTTCGCCGGGTATAAGACGCTTGTTGCGTCCTATTGTCGACGACAGCAATATCGAATCGGTAACACCCACACACAGCAGGTCGTCCAAGTTCATAACTATAGCATCTATGGCTATGCCTTTCCATACCGACATATCGCCGGTTTCTTTCCAATACATATATGCCAACGACGATTTGGTGCCCGCACCATCGGCGTGCATTATTGTGCAATAATTTTCATCATTGGTCAACATATCGGGTATTATTTTACAAAAGGCTTTCGGGTAAAGCCCCTTATCTATATTTTTTATTGCGGTGTGCACATCTTCCTTAGATGCCGAAACACCTCTTAAACTGTACTTTAAATTATCCACGGCCACGAATTTTTTTTTGCAAATATACGTTTTTTTTCGTTTATTAATAGCTTATGTTTCATTATTTGCTCCCAAGAGTCAAATAACGAAAACCTATATTTCGATTATTTTTTCTTGCGTCCCATAAACAAGAACTCGCAACTTATTATCATCAAATAAGTAACGGCAGTACTTAGCACGGCACGAATTATAATAAGAAGCATGTCGCTTATCAAAAACGACTCTATTATATAATACGACAACGAGTATACGAAAGTGAGCAACACCACGTAGGCTGTATATGTCGAAAAAGGAATGTTTTTGATACTTGGCACGTCTATCATTATTTTTTCACGCTTGGTGAGTATGTTATCGGCCAATACCACACGCAAAAAACCTATCAACGTTGCCGAAAAGGTATGCATACCCAAAGTGCTGGAAAACAAATCCACAAAAAAGCCTGCTAAGAACGACAAAAATATCAGTGCCGCCTTGGGCATACCCACCGGAAGCATCAATATAAAGAGAATATACAGAAAAGGATTGACATAGCCTCCCAAATAAATATTGTTCAGCACCATAACCTGAAAAAATATCAGTACCAATCCTCTAATAACATTTTGTATTACAAGTCTATTCATCACTTTCGGTCATATTAGTTGTTTCCATCATCAATGCGTTTTGCTCCTCCTTGTATATATTATCTATCACATACACGAAGTCCAACTTGTTAAAGTCGGTTGCAAACCTTATCTTTATAGTGTAGAATCCACTGCCCGGCTCTTGATAAAAACTTTCGATATATCCCACCGGTATGCCTTCGGGGAAGTTTTTCGAAAAACCGCTGGTTACCACAGTGTCGTTGACATAAAGCTCGTGAGTGGTAGGTATATCCACCAATGTGCCATAACGATAGTCTTTCGAATCCCATATCAGTGAACCCGACACCCCTGTGCGTTTTATTTTTATGCTGTTGCGACTATTGGAATGCAGTATCGACATAATGCTCGAAAAGTTCTTGGTAGTGTTCACCACC
The DNA here is from genome assembly GCA_017522255.1 of Bacteroidales bacterium. Taxonomy (GTDB): domain Bacteria; phylum Bacteroidota; class Bacteroidia; order Bacteroidales; family P3; genus HGM05376. Next base: position 33,156 of record JAFWZP010000087.1, read on the forward strand.
ACACCCACTATACCCTGCGACGACACCACTGCCATATCAGGTTTCATTCCATGCAAATAGCCTTTGTTTACCATTATATAGTTGTTGGTGCTGTTCCAAGTGTTTCGTATCACCTGTGCATCGGTGTATCGGTATTGTTGTCTATACACGGTGTCGTTTACCTCAAACATCGTTTTGTTGTATCGTATATACGAGCTTGCTATCTCCTGCCTCAATCGTGCATTTTCTTCGGCAAGCATCTTGTTGGTAGATGCCAAATTGAGGTAACCCGTAACACTCCTAAACTGATTAAACCAGCCACCTGCCACACTATTGCCCCACGACACTATAAGCGAACTTTGGTAGTACGTAGTTTGCACCACCAATATCACCGATATTGCCTCCAACAACAAAAAGACAAACACATAATTGTATTTCTTTATAAAACGGAACAGGTTTTGCATACGTTATTTTTATTGTACTTGTTTTTTTAAGGTTTCAAACTTAGTGTTCACGGTTCAAAAACATTTCTATATTATCTTTGGCACTTTGCACAGCCTCGTCGAGCTTATCGTTGATAATAGTGATGTCGAATTTTGGTGCCTGGTTGAGTTCCAATGCCGAACGCGAAAGGCGTTTTTGTATAGCCTCTTCGGTTTCGGTGTTGCGTATACGCAGGCGTTGCTCAAGCACCTCCAAACTTGGCGGCATCACAAATATCGACAACGCCTTGTCGCCAAAATACTTCTTCAAATTCATTCCACCCAACACATCTACATCAAAAATCACTATCTTACCATTGCTCCAAATACGCTCTATCTCCGATTTTAGAGTGCCATAGCAAGTGCCGGCATACACCTCTTCCCACTCAAGAAAAAGACCGGCTTGCACCTTTTGTTCGAAACTTTCCTTGCTGAGAAAATAATAATCCTTGCCATCTGCCTCGCCGGCACGTGCCTGTCGCGAAGTGGCGGAAATAGAAAACTCAAACTCCGGAAAATACGATAGCAAACGCTTTATGATGGTTGTTTTGCCCGAACCCGAAGGAGCCGAAAATATAATAACTTTGTTGTTTGTTGCGATATTGCCAGCCATATTGCTTATTACTTAAATTTACGTTCAAAAATCTTTCTAAAAGTTTGCACCGCAAGCGACTCTTTGTCCCAACCATACTGCTCTTCTATGGTTTTGAGGTATGCCAAAGCCTCATCGGTGGCATTCGCATCCATCTTGGTCAGTTTCATTATAAAGTCGTTGTAGGCACGCATGTTTTCGCCAAAGAGTTCGTTGATAAACAAAAACTTATCGTTTACTCCTATTATGGTACGCAAGTCTTCGACACGTGGTTGCTTACGCTCTTCGCGGTCTTGCTTTGTAGCAAACAGCATACGTTCTCTTTCTTTGGATTCCAAAAACTTGTCGGCCAAGGTTTTCACCCCGGAACCCGAAAAGCGATCCACCTGCTCGGCAGCCTTGGTTACATTCGACGACTTCAAATAGTCGAACAACGAAATCTGACGAGGCTCCTCGTGATGAGTCTCGGTTGTGGCAGGTTTGCGTTCTTCTTCTTTATGTTCGGTAGCAGCAGGCTCTTTGCCAAGCTCTTGTTCCTCGGATTGCTCTTGTGGCATAGATGAAGTTTCGTGCACCTCCGGCACAATAGTTTTCTCTTCGGCAACGGGTTCTTCTTCCTCTATAGGTGTAAGCTCAGGCTCTTCGGCAATGGCAGGCTCTGCCATTGGTTCTTGGTCAACAGGCTCTTCGTCCAATGCCGGAGTTTGCTCTGTAGCAGATTTCTCTTCGTCCTCATCTTCGATAGGTTCAAACTCCATTATTGTAGGATTGGAAAGTATGTCATCATCATTGCTCGCCATTTCTTGCAACATATCGTCCTTTTCCACCACAGCATCAAACTTATCATCGGCAACAATCGGTGTTTCGGCAACTACATTGCTATTGCTGTCGACTATAGGCTGTTGATTTTCCGGCTTATCCTCTACCATTTCGTGTTCATCAATGGTGGGTTCCGATTCCGACACCTCGGCAGCACCTTCGGCAACCGCCTCTTCCGTGCCCTTAGCTGCCTCTTCCACCAATTCGGCAACAGCTTGTTGCTGCAATATGCCGGCTATGGCCGACGCTCTGCCAATATCTTCGTGCATGGCATTGAGTTTATTCAACTCCAATGCACTAACATACATACCCCTTATCGAATCCAACAATACATCTAATTCTATCTGAGGCACCCTGCCTTCCCACTGTTGAATACGCCTTACATTATCCAAAATAGTTTCTGTTTCCGCCGCCAAGCGAGCCTTTATCTCTTTCATTTTTCCACAATAATAAAGAAGTTTCTAAAAAAGCATTTTGCTCGAAAAAAATAAGAAACGCACCGCCTATCGGCATAGCCTCATCACAGATATATCGCTATGTATTAGTCCGATAAACAGCATCTCCACTTCGAGAAATACTTCGTAAAATTACATTATATTTCTTATATTATCGCAGTCTGCCTCATAAAGTTATCAGCAACATAAGTTAATAACTCGTATCACAAACACACACAACACGTTAGCCATCACACATTATAACTAAAGTCTATACCACAAGGTTATACATATCAGAAATCTCCAAGCTCATAGCTCACAACTCACTGCTTTCCAATTAATAAATTTACCTCAATTTAACACACATTCGTTTAACTTGGAGAATTGCGTATATGTGTACCATAATATTTTTTGCAACAAATAAGGCAACCTCGCGAGGTTATCGAACAAGAAATTTTCGCCCGGCTACCCACAGTAGGGTAGAAAGCTAATAGTCATAGGGTATAAAAGGATTGACAATAGGGTGTCGTGGTCGGCAGTCGCGACCTTTGGCATCGAAGGTCGCGACTTACAAGCCAAACAGTCGCGACTTACCTCGCCGCAGCTCACGTCCTCCGACATCCGAAGACGCGACTCACACCATCCGAAGACGCGACCTCCGACATCCGAAGACGCGACCCACACCATCAAAGGACGCGACCCATCGCAACACAAGACGCGTATAAACAAAAGGGTAGTCGCGTCCAAGAAACCAACAGACTGCATCAGACCAAAGTGGCAACACCTGCCTACAACATCAAAAGCACAACCCCACCACTGTGCAGACCACAGTCCCAAAGAAAACAGATTACAACCTGTAGCACAATAAGTTAAAACACATCACGACGTTGTTGAAATTACATCACGACGTTGTTGGCACAACATCGTGATGCCGACACACCGCCATCACGACCTTTTTTCGCCATCATCGCGACCCTTTTTCGCACCTCTTTTAACAGTTCGGGGAAAGAATTTAACATTTAAACCAAGTATATTACCCGGAAAAGATTAGAAATCTTAAAAAAAAGTCCCAAATCAAAGTTATCAACAATCCGAAGCAAAATAGCAAACTAATTATCAAACACATACACCCGGTTGCAAGTTTCATACTGCAAAATGTACTAATTTCATGTTTTGCAGTTCAAAAAATATTCGTACCTTTGCAGAATATTTCGCACGCACGTATACGTGCGGTGCATTATAAACAAGAAACATAACGAGAAAAAACAAATAAAATAAATAATTAATTAATTCAATTACTAACAAAAAAGATCAGAAAATGAAACATTATTTTTCTAGATTGCTACTCATGGTGATGTTTATCCCGTGGGTACTGCAGGCCCAAACAACACCTGCACCTGCATCTTTGCCATACACTTGTGGCTTCGAAGATGCAACGGAAAATGCTAACTGGGTTATCGAAAATGGTGCTTCTGCTACCAATAAGTTCTTTATTGGTTCGGCAGTAAACAACGGTGGAACACAATCGTTGTACGTTTCGGATGACAACGGAGTTAGCAATAGTTACACTTCAAGCAGTGCTGCTGCCGGTTATGTTTACGCATACCGCGAATTTACAATTACCGGCACTGCCCGATATTCGATAGCTTTCGACTGGAGAGCTAAAGGTGAAAGTACATTCGACTTTTTGCGTGTGTTCTTGATACCGGACAATGCAGCTGATGCTCTTACACCCTCAACCGGCACTAGTGCTCATACCGGTGTTACAGCATCTGCATCTCCTGCAAGTTGGATTCCTATCGACAACAATGTTAAGTTGAACTTGAAAGACACTATTTGGCAATCGTTTGTCAGTGAAGATCTACAACTTACACCGGGTACTTACAAATTGGTATTCTATTGGAGAACCGATATTTCCGGAACATACGATCCACCTGTGGCTGTAGATAATGTTACTTTTACAGAAGTAACTTGTCCTCGTCCATACAATTTGGCAGTTACTTCTCTAAGCAATACATCTGTAACATTAAGTTGGAGTGCAAGCAATGCCACTGCATTTGCATACGTAAACGATACTGCTAATGCTCCACGCCAATGGAATGCTACAGCATCTAATGTAAACGACACCACAGTTACTATTACCGACCTATCTCCGAACACTGCTTATACATTCTATTTGCAAAGCCTTTGTAGCGGTAGCGACACCAGTCTTTGGGTAATAATAAACTACAGAACAGCATGCGACCCTATTCCATACGACTCGTTGCCATATCACGAAAGCTTCGAAAGTTGGGCAACAGGTGCAATAGACCCTTGCTATGTAGCAACAAACAACCATACATCAACAGTAAACTATCCGTCGATAGTTACTACTTACAGTAGCGACAGTGCTAAATCGGTATATATGTACTCTCCTGCAACATACGCCTCATGGTTGGCAATGCCTATGTTCGAAACACCTATCGATGAATTGCAAGTGTCGTTCGACTTATACAAAACTTCTGCTACACAATATCCATTTATGGTGGGTGTGATGAGCGACCCTAACGATTTATCCACATTCGATACCATTACCATAGTGGAATGTGGCGAAGCAAGCACTTGGAAACACTTCACCATTCCTTTGAGCATATACGAAGGAACAGGCAATTATATAGCTTTTGTGTCTCCCAACGGCGTGGCTTCTAATAACTATTTGGACAATGTGTTAGTAGAAGAACTACCGTCATGCCCCGATCCTATCAACGTAGTGGCCTACGCCACCAGCGACCAAGACATTACTATAGCGTGGACCGAAACCGGCGCTACAGGATACATAGCCGAATATGGCTTGATGGGATTTGAGCCTGGAACAGGCAGTCAAGAATATGGAATATCAGATAGTATCAACCTATATGGCCTCAACCCTGCCACTGCCTATGATGTATATTTGCGTGCCGACTGCTATAGTGGCGACACCGGCAACTGGATTGGACCTATAACAGTGCGTACTGCCTGCCCCGAAGCTATAGACATATCGGTAAATCCATATATCGAAAACTTCGATTCGTACTCTCCATCCTCGAGTGTATCAAGTGCTTCGGCCAATAACGAATTGCCTAGTTGCTGGAACATCTATTCTAATGGTACTAATGTTCATACTCAAGCATATTACCCTCGTATATTCAGAGGATCATCATACGCTCCAAACGGCAATAACGACAATGCTCTTACAATGCCTATTTATCAATTTATAGGTACTTCGTCTACATACGTAAACTATCTAAGACAATATGGTAGTATAAAGATGGCTACACTTCCTTTGGTAAACGAACCATTAAACAATGTAACTCTTACGTTTGATGCAAAAGTTTACACCGTTAGTAGTACTGTTATAGATACTATTTTTGTAGCTATCCCAACCAGCGATAGCACTTATATTCCTTTGGCACACTACGAAGGCATATCGGGACTTATAGAAATAGAAGAAAACTTGGCCAACTATGCTTCGGCTTTCGACACTATCGAAAACCCACGCATAGCCATAGTATTCAAGGCTTGTGATTATTCTTCTACTACTTCGGGTCGTTACAACTACCTGGGTATCGACAATGTACAAATAGCTGTAAACAACTCCTGTATTCGTCCTTACGATGGCCAAATAACAAATGTAACAGCTACCGAAGCCACTTTCTCGTTTGCCGACTCGGCTAACGTAGGAAACTACGAAGTAACATGGGCTACTGCCAACGACGTACTTTTGGCTGAACTTACAAACACACTTACCGATACTATAGGTATTATCGAAGAATTAGAACCAAACACTGTATACTATGCATGGGTACGCTCTAACTGCGGTAGTGGATATAGCGATTGGAGAGAATTGGGTGAGTTTAGAACATTATGCTTACCTGTAGACTCGCTACCATACACCGAAGACTTTGAAAGCTACAACACCGGTTCGTCAGGAACATTTAATACTTGCTGGACAAAAGGTACCAACTACACTACCGCTTATCCTTACGTAAGCAGCTACAGCAGTTCTAAACGTTTATACTTCTACTCAACTGCATCGTATTACAGCTATGCTGCATTGCCATTGTTTACCGCTCCTTTGAATACATTACAAGTATCATTCGATTTGGTAAAATACAGTTCATACGCTTCAGACATAGTTGTTGGTGTAATGTCGAACCCTCAAGATATTAATACTTTTGTAGCCATCGATACTCTTGTTCCACAAGGTGCATCGGGCACTATCAACAGCTACGAAATATCGTTTGAAACTTATACCGGTTTAGAAGGCTGTATAGCATTCTTGTCGCCAATTTCGACAGGTGCAGACTATACGTATTTAGACTCTGTAGTAGTTAGCGAATTGCCTGCTTGTAGAAAATCTACCGAACTTGCAGCTTCTAACGTTACTACAAACTCTGCTACATTAAGTTGGTTCAACTCTACAGGTGATTCTTACATAGTAGCCTACTCAAGAGATGCCGATTTCGACCCCGACACTTGCACAACAGTAGTTACCACAAACGCAGATTCGGTTGTTGTTACAGGTTTGCTTTCTTATAGCAACTACTACTTTGCAGTAAAAGCTATTTGTGGAACCGACAACGGAGCATGGAGCTTAGAAAGAGGTCATTTTGTAACTCTTGCCGATTGCGGTGGAGATGAATTGTTGGAACCTGTTATAGGAAACTTAGCTTCGACTTCGACTTCGTCAACATATCCATTCTACTCTAGCACATCATACACAAGAGGTTTGACATGGCAAATATACACCATGGAAGAACTTGGCGAACAAGGCGTATTCTCGGGCAACATCAATAGCATTGCTTACCAATACAGACCTTCTTCTTCTACTGCTACTTCTGCTTCTCCTATGTCGGCACACATTAATGTATACATGGCAGAAAAAGAAAGTGCAACATTTGCCAGTGCTTCCGACTCTATAGCACTCGACTCGATGACATTGGTATACAGTGGCGAATATTTATTCTACGACATCAACGATTGGTCGACAATAATATTCGACAATCCTTACAACTACTCAGGCACCAAAAACTTGGTAGTAGCCGTAGAACGTGTAGGTACTTCGTCGTATGCAGGATACTTTAGATACACAGCAGGGGTAACCGGTGTATACACAACTTTGTATAGCTACACCAACTCCAGTGGTTCGAAATATACCTACACTGCAATAAACCGCAACAATGTTAAATTCAACATCTGTAACGTTGTACCTCCATGTGTTCCTGCTACCGAAGTTGTGGTATCGAACATACAACCCACACAAGCCGACGTGGCATGGGATGCTGTTACATATTCGAGCTTTACAGTGGCATACGGTCCTCGCGGATTCAGCCTCGACTCGATAGGTTCATACCAAACAGCACAAACTGCAACCAACAGCATTACACTTACCGGCTTGGCCGAAGGTACAATGTATGATGTATATGTTCGCACAAACTGCAACAACGATACAGCAGAATGGTCGTTTGCCGAAGCATTCACCACTACATGTAATCCTATAAGTGCATTGCCTTACACAGAAGACTTTGATAGCTACACTACAGATATAGTTACTTCAACTACAGCTCCTACATCGTATCCTGAACACACAATGCCATCGTGCTGGAGCTTCTTGAATCTAAGCGAATTGGCAGGAAGTAACTATCCTCAAGCATTCCTTACAAGTTCTACTACATACGCTTTGAGTGGCAACTGTTTATTCTTCAAATCGAAAATGCACACGTCGATATTCTCGGTATTACCTAAATTTGCTGCAAATATCGACACATTGCAAATATCGTTTACATACCGCAACGAAGGCACTACAGCTGCCAACGGTACTCTATCGCTTGGTGTAATGACCGATATTACTGATACCGCATCGTTTATAGAATTGGAAGTATTCGATAAAACAAGTACCAAAACAAGAATAGAACACATATTTGCTTTCGATAGCATATCGGGAACCAACTACACTATAGCGTTCCGCTATCAAGGTTCGACCAGCAACAATATGTATTTGAGTATCGATAGCATAGTGGTTGACTATGTGCCATCTTGTTTGACTCCTGCAAATTTGGCTAACGACAATACTACCGAAACTTCTACTGAAATATCGTGGAACAGCACATCGGCTACTTCGTGGCTTATAGAATATGGTCCTGCCGGTTTCGAACCCGGACAAGGTGCAGTAGTTAGAGCCAACTCTAATCCTTATACCCTTACCGGTTTGCGTCACAGCACACGCTACGACGTATATGTTCGCTCGATATGTAACAATGGCGACACTTCGGGCTACCAATTGCAACCACTTAACTTCCGCACCGCCTGTGGTATAATAGATTCTCTTCCATGGACTGCCGACCTTGATGGCACATGGTACTATTATACCAACAACACCACAGCATTATTCCCATCTTGCTGGGATGTAATTGACCTCGGTTACGAATCTACTTCCGGAACACACTACAATTGGCGTAGAAATACCACTGCTAGTTATATCCGTACAGGTTCGGCTGCAATACAATTTGCCGGTGTAACAAATACAACTGCAGGTTCTGTCCATAACGACTACTTGATAACTCCGGAAATGCAACTTACAGGAAACGAACAATTGGTATTCTGGATGAGAAACTCTACTAGTACCACTACTGTCGGTACTTATGATGCTCGCGTTTCTATCTATGCTTACACTGTAAATCCTAACGATACCGTAGAAAACTTTGTACAAGTATCACCTCGTATCACAATGGTAGGTGGTGAAAATGTATATACCGAACATATCGTTCCTCTAACAGGATTGACAGGAAACGTTAAACTTGCATTCGTAGTAGATACCAACAGCTACTCATTCTATATTGATGATGTTGTAGTTGAACCGATACCTACATGTCCAAAACCACGTTTCTTGAGCGTTATAGAAGATTCTACAACAACTACTTCAATATCTCTAACATGGAGAAACGCTGCTTCGGAATTTATAGTAGACTATAAGAAAGGTAGCGATTCAGTATGGTCAAGTGTTACAGGTATACAAGACACTGTAGCTACCATCACCGGTTTAACTCCTTCTACTACTTACCAATTCCGTGTAAAAGCAGTATGTATGGTTGGCGACACCAGTGTATGGTCCGAAATAGTTGAAACACCTACAGCATGTGGCCCTGTATCACTTCCATTCTACGAAGACTTCAGTGCTACTACATTCCCTGCATACTGTTGGAGCAGAATGAGTGGTCTTGCATTCTCAGGTGCAGCTCTTACTTCAACTACCAGCTACATAACAAGAGTTACTACAAACAATGGTATTCAAACACCTCACGCCAAAATCAATATCTACGGAACAAGTGTAAAAGCATGGTTAATTACACCTGAAATAGACTTAGCAAACGAAAATGGAGCCGAATTGTCGTTCGACCTTGCTTTGACCGATTATGCTAATGGTGATACCATAGAAGTAGATAAATCGACAGCTGATGATAAATTTATGGTTATCATATCCAGAGATGGTGGCAACACTTGGTTGAGAGAAAACGCTACTGTATGGAGCGACTTAGAATCTGATTCGGCTGATTACTCTTACAGAAGTATCAGAAGAACAGGCGAACACGTTAGCATAGACTTATCTCAATACTATGGCGATACCATCAAGATAGCATTCTACGGAGAATCTACAACTTCCGGTGGTGACAACGACTTGCATATCGATAACATTTTGGTTCAAACCGGATGTCCTGCTCCTGCTATCACATCAACTACCTACGATGCTACAACAGCTACTATAGCTTGGACATCGTCTTCGAACAACATTCAAGTAGCATATCGCGAAGCTACAGCCACCGATTGGAACACTCCAATAGATGTAACCAACGCTACTACTTACACATTCACAGGTTTAACTCCTGAAACTGATTATGTATTAGGAGTACGTGCTTTGTGCGAAGAAGGTGCAGTATCGGGATGGGCTACTACTACAATCACTACACCTGAACTTCCATGTATAGCTCCTACCAACATAACAGCTACCGATATCACTTACACATCGGCCAACATAGGCTGGACAGCTTCGGGCAACGAAGTATCGTGGGAAGTGAGATACGCTACCGGCGGACAAGAAGACACTATAGTGGCTACTGCCAACCCTGTGGCTATCACTGGCTTATTCTCGGCTTCTACTTACCAAGTATGGGTACGTGCATTCTGCGGTGCCGACACTTACAGCGAATGGTCGGAAGTATATACTTTCAACACTCAAGCTTGTGCTACTGTAAGCAACGTAGTAGTTAGCGAAATAGGCGGCAACAACGCCACTGTAACTTGGACTCCTGCCGAAGGTCAAACAGCATGGGAAGTATCGTATGGTATGCAAGGCTTCAGCGAAGGCTATGCTATAGCTACTGTAACCGTTACTAACCCAACTTACCAAATAACAGGTTTGGAAACCGACACTCCTTACGACGTATATGTTCGTGCTATATGCGACGAAGATGTATATAGTGCATGGAGCGAAAGAGTAACATTCACTACCACCGAAGACGAATGCAACCCTGTAAGCAACGTAACTGCCAACTATATTACCGAAACCGATGCTACCATCACATGGACACCTGCCGGCGACGAAACCAAATGGCAACTTGCATACGACTTGGCAAGCGATGCTACAATAATAGGCGAAGATGCTACAATAATAGACGTTGAAAATACTCCTTCTTACACTATCACAGGTTTAGAAACAAGAACAAGCTACGACGCATTCGTTCGTACTGTTTGCAACGAAACCAACTATAGTGCATGGGTTAAAGTAAACTTCACTACATTAGGTATAGGTATAAATACTGCTGCTAACGACAACGTAAGCGTACGTATCTATCCTAACCCGGCCAACACTCAAGCTACAATATCTGTAGAAGGTGTAAACGGCAAGGTAGAATTTGTAGTAGCCGATATGAATGGACGTATGATAGTAACCGAAACCATCAACTGCAACGGCGAATTGGTAAAAACCATCGACGTTAGCAACTTGGCTAAAGGTGCTTACTTCGTACATATCTACAACGACAACATCAACACTACTCGCAAACTTATTGTGAAGTAACTCTGATAACTTTTAGCCTTTGGCCTTTAGCTATTGGCTATTATATAAAGCACGCCACTTTCGGGTGGCGTGCTTTTTTTTATTGTATCTTCTCCAATATCGGCGAACTCTACTGGCTACTACCTAAGATACGATGAGCAACTATGCGGTTTAGGCACCCTAAGTGCCATAGTTACGGGTCGTAACCCGCATACTTTTGAGTCGCAATCCGCATAGTTTTCATCTTGCAATTAACTTGATTTGCAAGTTATGAATAATGCTTGCATCAAAGTGGGTAGTAACTTATCGAAGAGAAAAAGTTTAGTCTGAAGTTGCCTTTAGATATTGCACATATATACGAAGGCATACAACATCTGCCTCATTGGGGCAAAGTCGGTTTCAGCAAGAGGTGTAGTGGACATAATATCCAATGGCAACATATCGCCCTCTTGGTGATAGGAAGGCTGAAGGTAATGGATAGCTTCGTTGTGTATAAATCCCAACCGTTTGTAAAAGTTTACACGTCGCAGAGCCATATCGCTATCGGGCTTTTCCACTTCGAGGATTATAGGCAACGAGGTTTGCTTCATAAAGATGTTCATTATTCGGGTACCATAATTATGATTGCGATATTCCTGTGCTACAGCAAAATGCTCCACATACACCCAACTGCCGAAATGCCAATAAGTGAAAACACCTATGGGATTGCCATCGGCACACACCACATCGAAGTGAAACATATCAGAGGGTCGGCTATATATAGTATCAAACAATGGTCTCTCCTCTATAGGGAACGATTCTTCAAACACTCGTTGGGCAAAAGCCCTATTGAAGGGGGACAAATTTTGGAACGAAATCATACTAAAACTTATTGGTTAAAAAGCGGATAAACACATTACACTGAGGAGTAAACTTGTCGTATCCAGGTATGTTTATTTTGGTGTAATAGACCGACACACCCAAGTCGATACCCATAGCATTGGGCAACACATACTCGATACATGGAGTAATAAAAAAGCCATATCCTATACCCGACTGGTAATAATCGTAGGCCTGCATGCCATAGCTTGGCGAATTGCCACCCCATACGTCTAATATGCTATACTCCACTCCTCCCACTTCTATATCGTTTGACAGCACCTTTGTGCTATTGACATTGACACCAAAATCGAGCACAAACCTCCAACTATCGTTGAGAAAGAAACTCTTAAACAATCCCAAATCGATATACGTTCTCGACTCGGTTCCATAAATACCACAAGGGATATATTGGTTTTTGTTTGACAATATCGACGAAGGAGCCCCTGCCGAAAGATTAAACATACCTTTTGCAGTAAGTTTAATATGGTCGAAACGAGCTATCATACCAAAACGCTTTACAAAATCATACCTCAATCCCAAGCCCAGTTGCAAAGCCACTGTATACTCGGTGTTGGCATGTTCCACTATCTGCAAGCCATTATAATCGGTGATAGCCGATGGCGATATAAGACCTTGGTTTACCAGATTGTTCCATATATTCTGCCCATACATCTGGCTATGCAATATCCGTTCGATGGTGTTTTGATTGCCATTGGTTCCATTGTAAAACCCGGCAGTAAGTTGGTTGGGCATGGCACATCCGGCATCAATAAACACCGACAAACCTACAAAGTCGAATGGCTCAACCTTGACACGCTTTTGCGCAACAATATCATTGGTAAACAACAAACAAATAAGAAAGGCTGCTAAATAAGAAACAATCTTGGACATGGCACAGATATAATGGTATATACTATATCAAATCCTTTCTATCCTTCAGGAGATTGTAAAGGAGATCGCGAGCACGAAATAGTTGAGCTTTTACTGTTCCTATAGGTAAATTGAGTTTTAGAGATATTTCTTCGTACGATAATTCTTCGAAATACCTCATCTCTACCAAGTTTCTGTAACGAGGTTTGAGCAGTTGTACAGTCTCGCGCATTATCTTTACACGCTGACTGGTGATAAATTCTTCCTCAGGATTTGGAGCATTGGATTCTATTTGCATTTCGGTTTGCTCTTCATTGTCTTGAGAATATACATTGTTTATCGACACTGTTTTCAAACGTTTTTTTCGGATATGGTCGATACAATTGTTTGATGCAATAGTAAAAAGCCAAGTGCTGAAAGCATGGGTGGGCGTGTAAAGATGCAACGAACGGAATGCCTTACCAAAAGCCTCTATGGTAAGATCGTCGGCCTCCACGGGGTCGTTAGTCATCTTCAGCAACATCAAATACAGCGGTTCCCTATATATCTTCAGCAAATCGGCGAACGCTTTTTCATCGCCTTTCTCGCGTGCAAGACATACCAAACGGTAATCGCGTGCTGCCTTATCGGTTAGTTGTATGTTTACTGTTTCCATCTTTTACTTTTGCCTTTTAACGCAGAAATATACATTATAGTATTCATAACTACAAAATATATTTCAAATAATGGTGCAAAATACGCCACTTTGCCACCCTCCAACTTGTATTCGAGCTTGTGGCAACACACTATTTGCCACACTAATTTGAGCACCAAAACACCCGTTAGCATATATGTAAGCAAGCATAGTGGGCTTTCGGCAGTGATGTTTGTTGCCACAATAGCAGCCATGCTACCATAAAACAACAGCACACACAAAGGATAAATCGTCAACAATATTTTATCACCTATAGGATAGAATATCTGAGTAGACATACGTTTTGCTTTTTGCTGACACCATGCTTTGAATGTTGTTTTGGGTTCGCTAAGCACATACGAGTCGTTGGTAAGACACACACTTACATTATTTCGTGTTGCATTTTCGTTTACAAATATATCGTCGTCGCCATTAGGTATATGATAATGCTTTATAAAGCCCCCTTTTTGAAAGAAGAACGACTTGCGATAAGCCAAGTTTTTGCCACAAGCAGTATAGGGATTGCCAAGCAAAGCAAAGCCAAACGATGATGCAGTGTATGCCAAGTTGTCGTATCGTATAAAGGTGTTCAACAATCCTTTGGCCGACTTTACTCCACTATAGCCCATCACAAAATCGGTATCGGGACGATAGTTTTCCATCATCTCGCTTATCCATGTAAAACTTTTGGGCACACAAGTGCATTCGGTAAGCAGTATAATATCGTTTTGTGCCGACTTAATACCAATAGACAAAGGAAACTTCTTATTCTTAAACATATTCACATCTTGCAAAAACTCCACCACTTTCAAGTTGGGATAGCTCTCCTTGTATGTCTTTAAAATAAATTTGGTATAGTCTTTCGACACGTGGTCTATCACTATAACCTCGAAGTCGGGATAATCTTGTTCCAACAAATAAACCAAATTATCGCGCAAAGCTTCGGACTCATTTCTCACGGTAAGGACCACCGAAACGCCCGGTTTTTTTGTATTTTTGGGATACTTTTTACCTTTATAAAGGGCTATTCGCAGATAAAATAAGCCATAATAAAGCGAAAGCAAAACAAAGCTAACAAGTAATATTATTAGCAAAACAAGTGTAAGTGTGTTTATTATCGTACCAAAGAAATTCATATCTCACAAAATTTTCAACTGCAAAATTAGAAAATTATTTCCAAAATAGTTGTATCTTTGCAGTCAAATTTGACACGATTTATCAACGATGTTACTAACATTCTTATTTGAAAATGAAGTTTAAAGCAATAAAAACAGATATAGCTACAAAGGCACGAGCCGGCGAAATTACTACCGATCATGGCGTAATACCTACCCCTATTTTTATGCCTGTAGGCACCGTAGGCTCGGTAAAAGCAGTTCATCAACGCGAACTTACCAACGAGGTAAAAGCCAAAATAATATTGGGCAACACCTACCATCTATACCTTCGTCCGGGATTAGATGTGCTAAAAGCAGCCGGCGGACTGCAAAAGTTCAACGGTTGGAACAAACCAATACTTACCGACAGTGGCGGCTTTCAGGTATACTCGCTGTCGCACAACCGCAAGCTAAAAGAAGATGGCGTGATGTTTAGTTCGCACATCGATGGGTCGAAACACTTGTTTACACCCGAAAGAGTGATGGACATACAATGCGTTATAGGTGGCGACATTATTATGGCTTTTGACGAGTGTACCCCCTATCCTTGCGACTACAACTATGCCAAAAAGTCGATGCACATAACACACAATTGGCTCGACCGCTGTGTGAAACGTTTTCGCGAAACAGATCCCGTATACGACTATTCGCAAACACTATTCCCCATAGTGCAGGGTAGCGTATACCGCGACCTACGCAAACAATCGGCCGAAAAAATAGCATCGGTGGAATGCGAGGGAAATGCAATAGGCGGCCTATCGGTAGGCGAACCGGTAGAAGTAATGTATGAACTTACCGAACTGGTATGCGACATACTGCCCAAAGACAAGCCTCGCTACCTTATGGGTGTAGGCACTCCTATAAACATATTGGAAGGCATAGCACTGGGAGTGGATATGTTTGACTGTGTGATGCCAACACGCAACGGACGAAACGGCATGCTGTTTACATCGGAAGGTATAATGAACATGAAGAACGAAAAATGGGCTACCGACTTTTCGCCTATCGACGAGAACGGCACCGCCGACGTAGACCACCTATACACCAAAGCATACCTACGCCACCTATTCAAAGCCAACGAAATATTGGCTATGCAAATAGCAAGCATTCACAACCTAAGTTTCTACTTATGGTTGGTAGGCGAAGCACGCAAACATATAATAGATGGCGACTTTGCTCAATGGAAAGCCATGATGATACCACGCTTAGGCAACAGACTATAGGCAATTAAAGCATAGGCTGTTGGCTTTATTTGATTTAACTGCCAACAGCCTATGCTGTTTATTCTTTAGTTGTATCGTTCTGCTCCCAATAATCGGCATCCTTTATATTCAAATCTTTGGGCGAAAACACCGGTTCTTTACCCTCCTTCTTTTGTCGCTCGTAGCTATACAAAGTGCGTATGGCTTTTGGGAACAATAGTAGTATGGCAAACATATTAATCCAAGCCATCATTCCCACACCCAAGTCGCCAAACTTCCACGCAAGCGTCGACTCGTTGAACGACCCATACAAAGTAGACACCAACAAACAAATCCTCAAAAACCATATTCCCGGCTTGGATGTTTTGCCAAACAAATATACAAGACCCGTTTCGGCATAATAATAGTAAGCCATAAGAGTGGTGAAAGCAAAAAACAACAAAGCAAAAGCAATAAAGGCATTACCCACATTAGGCATTATGGTAGACACCGCAGCCTGGGTATACGACACACTTGTTTCGGTAAGATGAGGAGCGTTTTGCACTATCATGGTTCCGGTATTTTCGTCGATAACATTATACATGCCGGTCGAAAGTATCATCACCGCCGTGGCAGTGCATACCAACAAGGTATCGATATAAACCGAAAACGATTGTACCAACCCCTGCTTTACAGGATGCGACACCTTGGCAGCAGCGGCCACTATAGCTCCCGAACCTTGTCCGGCCTCGTTGGAATAAACGCCACGTTTGACACCCCACATTATAGTATTGCCCACTATGGCACCAAAAGCAGCTTCGAAACCAAAAGCACTACGAATCATAAGAGCAAAGGTTTCGGGCACACGCTCATAATTAACTACCAAGACCACCAATGCCACCACCACATACACCACAGCCATAACCGGTGCCACCACTTGAGCCACATGAGCTATACGCTTTACACCTCCTATGATAACCAACCCCAACAGCACCATAACCACAACACCTATTATTATAGGCTCTATGCCGAAAGCGTTGTAAAAAGCAGTGGCAATGGTATTGGACTGCACCGTGGGCATAAACAAACCAACACCCACCACCGAGCAAAGAGCAAACACCGCACCCAACCATTTGCACTTCAAGCCTTTCTTTATATAATAGGCAGGACCTCCACGAAACTCGTCGCCCTGCTTTTCTTTATATATCTGTGCCAACGTAGATTCCACAAAAGCAGTGCCGGCACCAAAGAATGCTATAATCCACATCCACACTATGGCACCGGGACCACCAAAAGCTATGGCTGTGGCCACTCCCGCAATATTGCCGGTGCCTACCCTACCCGATAAAGTCATGGCAAAAGCCTGAAAAGACGAGATTCCAACCTTTTGCTCGCGACTATCCTTAAACAACAATTTCACCATCTCCTTGAAATGTCGCACTTGAACAAAACGAGTAAGAATAGAAAACAACAAACCTGCAGCCAAGCAGACAATCACAAACAGCGGACTCCATATAACGTCCACAACAGCCGAAACAATATCTTCAAATGTCATATAATAAGATTTATATTTAATATGTGTCAATTTGCAAAGATACAAAATCTTTGGCTATTATAACAAATGTAGACACAAATAAGCACCACAATCATTGCCTTTTTTAAAATAATTGAGTATCTTTGCATATCGTTTGCAACACACGAACATTGCATTAAGCAAATGATATATAACAAAATCGATAAATAATAATACAAATAAATAAGAAGGAATAAAGAGATGAAAGTAGCAGTAACACACGAAAACGGACAAATATTCGGTCATTTTGGTCGCACCGAAACATTTAAAGTTTACGAAATAGAAAACGGACAAATAGTGTCGTCGCAAGTGGTAGGCACCGACGGACAAGGCCATGGAGCATTGGCTATAATACTAAACGATATGCAAATAGATGCCCTTATATGCGGAGGCATTGGCGGAGGAGCACAAGCAGCATTAGCCCAATTGGGAATAAAACTTTATGGTGGTTGCCAAGGCAGCTGCGACGATGCAGTGCAAGCACTTATAGAAGGCAAACTTGACTACAACCCCAACGTACAATGCAACCATCACCACCACGAACACGGCGGCGAAGGACACACATGCGGCAGCCACGGTTGCGGCAGCGGACACTGCCACTAATAATTAACGCATAGTACTTGCCTTTAGCTTATGGCTATCAACAATCAATCCAAAGCTAAACAATAGTAAAGATAACACATTAAGGCAACGAAACTATATACTAAGTTTCGTTGTCTTTTTGCTTTACCCCTACCCCAAAAGTTATCCCTGCCCACTATAAAACTTATTTTTGCCCACTGCAAAAGTATATCCCAAGGTTTGGGACGAATATTCGGTGTGTAGAAACATGCCGCGGCACGTCTCTCTTATATTTGGCATTTTGGAGACGCACCACGGCACGTCTGTACGATCGGGGGTGTTAATTACTATTCCTAATGCCCCTTAAAATTTCACCTTCATACTATCCACAAAAAAAATGGGTACCTATTTTACTTCTGATGGGTACCCATTTTGGGGTAAAAATAGTACCCATTTCCAAAAAATATAGTACTATGTAAACCAAAATATAGTGGGAATATGAAAACAGAAGAATACCCGGCACACAACCGGATTGAATACCAGCACCTTTCATCTTTTAACACAAACACTTTCCTTCTGCAAAAACAAACACACCTTGCCCCTATGAGGCAAAAAAGCCCTGTTGCAACGTGTTATTGCAAATGTTAAAATAAAGTTCTTGCAATGATGCTGCAATACCACATACAAGACATTGAAACGTTTCAATAAAAAATATTTTCAAAAACATTCGTATTATTCCAAAAATATATGTAACTTTGCACTCACAAACAAATAAGTAAACAATATGTAACAACGTAAAAATAAATATAATAAACATAGTATAAACATAGAGCTTGGTGCTCTTATTCTCATACCGAAATAGTCTGCTAAACTAAATCACAACGAGAATAAGACGGCATGGAGTTCACGCCTGATAGGGCGTGAATTTTCGTGTACTTATTATTTGTTGTAAGGATATTTAGCAGACATCCCCGGTATAAAATAAGGAAGTATTTTCGAAAGACTCACGCCTTTCTTTGTACCCCTTATTTACGGAATATCTGCCGAAAAGCTCATAAAAAACAAAATTTTATGTATAAATTAAATTTCAATTTCACAAGCAAAACGATGCCAAATGGGGCATACAAAGAATTTATTTCAAACAATCAAAACAAGAAAGGAGGTATAAGATGAAAAAGGTATTATTATCTTTAGTTCTTACAATTAGCACAATGTTCTCATCTGTATGGGCATACGAAGTCGATTTTACTGCTACAGCACCTTCGGGACAAACATTGTATTTTTATATTACTACACACACATCACAATATAGTAGCGTAAGTGTTGCCGGCTGGGATGTATATAACGGTGATTCAATATCAATTATAGGTAATTTGGTAATTCCATCATCTGTTACTTATAATGGCATGATTTATAGTGTTACTACTATTAATGAAGGAGCTTTCCAAGGTGGTAGAGATTTAACCTCCATAACTATTCCTAATAGTATTACTTCTATTGAACATGCTGCTTTCGCTGGTTGTACCGGATTAACCTCCATAACTATTCCTAATTCGGTTACTTTTATTGGGGAATATGCTTTCAATGGTTGTACCGGTTTAACATCTGTATCTATTCCTAATTCGGTTACTACTATTGAATATCATACTTTTGAAGGTTGTACCGGTTTAACCTCGGTTACTATTCCTAATAGTGTTACTACTATTGAAAGTTCTGCTTTCGAAGGTTGTACCGGTTTAACCTCAGTTACTATTCCTAATAGCGTTACTACTATTGGAGGTTGGGCTTTCGATGGTGTCATTAATATCGTTTATTATGGCACAGCAACGGACTATAATAATTGGGGAGCAATGTATAGAAATAAATATTATGAAAATGGTTTCTTGTACGAAGATAGTACAAAAACAATATTGTTGAAATATGTTGGCACAGATACGAATGTTACTATTCCTAATAGCGTTACTACTATTGGAGGTTCTGCTTTTGCTGGTTGTAGCGGTTTAACCTCAGTTACTATTCCTAATAGTGTAGATACAATTGGATACTATGCGTTCTCTAATACCGGTCTTACTTCTATCACTATCCCGGAAAATGTAAAATATGTTGGTGGTACAGCTTTTGGTAATTACGGAAGCGAAATTCCTTCTTCTCTTACTACCGTAGTATGGAATGCCAAAGATGCTACTATTGGAACTGATAATTACGGTAACGCATATTCTCCATTTTATGGTTGCTCCAATATATCTACTGTAACTTTTGGCGATTCGGTAAGAGTTATTCCTCACTATTTTTTTAGAAATTGTACCGGTTTAACCTCGGTTACTATTGGAAATAGTGTTACTACTATTGGAGGTTCTGCTTTTGCTGGTTGTACCGGTTTAACCTCGGTTACTCTACCAAATAGTGTAGATACAATTGGAGCTCAGGCGTTCTATAATACCGGTCTTACATCCATTACTATTCCGGAAAATGTAAAATATATTGGATATGATGCATTTGGTGTTGATGGATATGACATCCAATCTTCTCTTACCACCGTGGTATGGAATGCCAAGAATGCCTCTTTTTATAATGATGGTTGGAATAATTATTCACCTTTTGAGGGTTGCAGTAATATATCTACTGTAACTTTTGGCGATTCAGTCAGAGTTATTTATGACGATCTTTTCAATGATATTGCATCAAATATAACACCAAATGTATATTATGGCAGAGATATTGAAAGCTGGATCAATATAGAGAGACAAGAAATTTTTCAAGATCGGGGAGGATTGTTTCGCTATACAAATTACAATTTATATATAAATAATCAGTTGGTTAGAAACTTGGTTATTCCCAATACGATTGATACAATACAAGATTATACATTTTATCACTGTAATAGCATACAATCTGTAACCATACCGGAACACATTGAGTTTATAGGAAGATACGCATTTTTTTGCCCGAACATAAATTCATTAACATGGAATGCTATAAACTGTAATTTAGAGGGCCAAATTTTTGGAGACTATAACGCATTAAACATAACTAGCTTAGTTTTAGGAGACTCAGTACAAGTAATTCCTGATGAAGCATTTGTAGTTTTGGGTATAACAAATGTAAACTTACCGGCATCTCTAACTACTATTGGAGCTTATGCTTTTCTCGGATGTGTAAATCTTGCATCTATCACAATACCATCGCAGGTAACAACAATAGGAAATGGTGCATTTGCTGAATGTGGTAATCTAAGAAGTATAACAATGGAACCAACGGTGCCTCCTACAATTTATACAGGTACATTTGATGAGGTAGGAACGGGTGTAAGAGTAAATGTGCCATGTGGTACAGTGGAAGACTATAGTTCGGCTCCTTTCTGGTTCAACTTCTCTAATATCAGACAGTCAAGCGAATGCTTTAGAACTATAACAGTAATAAGTTTAAATACCTCGCAAGGTACAGTATTGGGTAGTGGCTCATACGAATATGGAAGTACTGCCACAATAGCTGCCATACCAAAGAGCGGTTATCAGTTCTATCAATGGAACGATGGCGATGTAAGCAATCCTCGTAGTTTGGTAGTGTCGAGCGATTCGTCGTTTATTGCTACATTCTCGTCAATTACAACCGGCGGTGGCTTAGTACACGACACTTTGTATGTGGACAGATACATCTACGACACTATTTATACAACAGTTCACGATACTGTAAGCAACAACATTTACGATACTGTAATTATAACAAACTACGATACTATCATCAACACCGTTTATGATACAATAATAACCACAATTAATGATACAGTTACTATAACTCAGTATGATACTATCATCAACACCGTTTACGATACTGTTATCAATACCGTTTACGACACGATAACAGTATCCGAAACATACTATACATTAGATGTAACATCTACCAACTCGGCACAAGGAATAGGAGCAGGCGGTGGCAGCTATCCTTCGGGCTGTGTGGTAACTATAGTAGGTCTGCCAATGGAAGGCTACCGCTTTGTAAGTTGGAACGATGGCAACACCGACAATCCACGCCAAATAACCATAAGCGAAAATGCATCTTATGTGGCTAATTTCAGCACCGTGGATATAGAAGAAGCACCCGAAGTGCAAAATCTAAGTGTTTACCCCAACCCTACCAACGGAGTTGTAACAATATCGGAATACGATGTAAATAAAGTAGAAATCTACGATGGAGTAGGTAAAAAAGTAAAAGAATACACCTCACAACGAGTATTGGATTTATCCGATTTATCATCAGGAGAATATATATTGCGAATTACATTGCCACAAGGCGTAGCAGTTCGCAGAGTAGTAAAACGATAACAATAATGGCAAAAAGCTTATTTACAACTACTGTAATGTGTAATTAAAAAGTTATCTACCCATTAAATAAACAAAAAAAGGATGCCTTCTGTTTGGCATCCTTTTTGTATATTATTGTATGAGTTTCTTGTAACGTATGCGGTGCGGAGTGTCGTCGCCGAGGCGTTTCTTGCGGTTTTCTTCGTATTCGGAGTAGGACCCTTCGAAGAAATATACTTGCGAGTCGCCCTCGAAAGCCAATATGTGAGTACATATACGGTCGAGGAACCAGCGGTCGTGCGAGATAACCACAGCACAGCCGGCAAAGTTTTCCAAACCTTCTTCCAACGCACGAAGGGTGTTTACGTCTATGTCGTTGGTAGGCTCGTCCAGAAGTAGCACGTTGGCTTCGCTTTTGAGTGTCAATGCCAAATGCAAGCGGTTGCGTTCGCCACCCGACAGCACACCGGCTTTCTTGTTTTGGTCGGTGCCCGTGAAGTTGAACTTCGACAAGTAGGCACGAGAGTTTATCAAGCGGCCACCCATTTGTATTTGTTCGTTGCCTTCGCTCACCACTTCCCACACACTCTTTTCGGGGTCTATGCTTACGTGCTGTTGGTCGACATAGCCAATCTTTACCGTTTCGCCCACGGTGAAAGTGCCTGCATCGGGCTTGTCCAATCCCATTATAAGGCGGAACAAAGTAGTCTTACCACAACCATTAGGACCTATAACGCCCACTATACCGGCAGGAGGCAGATTGAAGGTAAGGTTTTCGTAAAGCAGTTTGTCGTCGAAGGCTTTCGATACACCTTCCACTTCAAGCACCTTGTTGCCCAAGCGAGGACCATTGGGGATAAATATTTCCACATTGGCTTCTTTTTCTTTCACATCCTCGTTCATCATCTTGTCGTAGGCTGCCAAACGTGCTTTACCCTTGGCATGACGAGCCTTAGGAGCCATACGCACCCATTCCAATTCGCGTTCCAATGTTTTGCGGCGTTTGCTTTCGGCTTTTTCTTCCATAGCCATACGCTTGGTTTTTTGGTCGAGCCACGAAGAGTAGTTGCCTTGCCATGGAATGCCTTCGCCACGGTCCAGCTCAAGAATCCAGCCTGCCACATGGTCGAGGAAGTAACGGTCGTGGGTAACGGCAATAACGGTACCCTTGTATTGTTGAAGATGTTGCTCCAGCCAGTCGATGGATTCGGCATCGAGGTGGTTGGTAGGCTCGTCCAGCAGCAATATATCCGGCTCTTGAAGCAACAAGCGACATAGTGCCACACGGCGACGTTCGCCCCCCGAAAGGTGCTTAACCAACTCATCTTCGTCGGGGCAACGCAAAGCATCCATAGCACGTTCGAGCTTGTTGTCCAAGTTCCAAGCATCGTGTTGGTCCAGCAGTTCCATCACCTCGCCTTGGCGTTCGATGAGTTTTGTCATCTCGTCGTCGCTCATAGGTTCGGCAAACTTCATGTTTATTTCTTCGTATTCTTTCATCAAGTCCACAGTTTCTTGCACTGCTTCTTGCACCACTTCTTTCACGGTTTTGGTGTCGTCGAGCTTAGGCTCTTGTTCCAAATAACCCACCGAATAGCCCGGCGAGAACACCACTTCGCCCTGATAGCTTTTATCCACACCGGCTATAATTTTCAGCAACGATGACTTTCCCGAACCATTCAAACCTATGATACCAATCTTGGCACCATAAAAAAATGATAAATAAATATCTTTCAACACCTGCTTTGATGGAGGATATATTTTGCTTACTCCAACCATCGAAAAAATAATCTTTTTATCGTCGGCCATATCTTGTAATATTTTGTATATTAATATTTATATAATCTAAACCTATTTATTTGATAGTGCAAAGATACAAAATATTTACGACATAACAACCTAATGCACCAAGAGGTGTCTCCTAAGTGCCGTGTCCTGCCTTTTCCTTTTCTAAATATTATCGGTTCTTTTATCCTGCAAAGCCGCCGTCATCGTTGCCACCGCTGTCAAACTCTTTCACTTCGCCGTTGTGGTTTACTTTCTGTTTTTTCTTTAAATATCCTACAGACATTTTATTGCGGTTTTATATGTTTGTATTTCAATTAATTTGCGTTTTGTTCGAGAATGATGATTGACAAACTTCGAGAGTGATAGTCGAAAGAGTTCGATTGCGATAGTCTCCTTATGCCATAAGGGCGGTCTCCTTATGCCATAAGGAGGGCTTCCTTATGCCATAAGGAGGGTGTCCTTATGGCATAAGCGAACCATCGCTCTCGTACTTTGTCGACTATGCTAATCGAAGTTTGTCGACCATGCTAATCGAAGTTTGCCGACCATTGCTTTCGAAGGGATATTTTTCCACCCTCGAAAACAGTCTGTTTCGGTTCGCCTGACTTAAGTTCTACCCTGCTTAGATATTATTTTTGGAACTTTTGCATTGTTGACTTCATCGAAGTTGCCAAACGCTGCTTTTACTCCTACTGATGGACTTGAAATTTCCTCGCGACGGCGATGAAACGACCTCACGACGTTGCACAAAAAACTACACGAGGAAAATTTCACAACGTCGGGAGAGAAAATTTGGGGCAAATATCGGCTATTACTTAACAACCGGTTACATAACGGCACCGCATCTCGACTACGCTTAGGGCTATTGATATAAAAAAGACAAATCAATATCAAAAAAAAGTTGTATCTTTGTCCGACGATAGGCAAAGATATACGCAATACATATACTTTGCAATAGTTTATTATTCAGACATTAAAGACAAAAAACATATTAATTGAAATGGAAGTATTTTCTACAATAAAAGCGCTGCAAGAAGCAGTGAACAATGCCAAAAACAATGGCAAAACCGTTGGACTTGTACCCACAATGGGAGCTTTGCACGAAGGACATCTATCGCTTATACGTAGTGCCAAAAAGCACTGCGATGTGGTGGTGGTAAGCATATTTGTAAACCCTATTCAGTTTAACAATGCAGATGACCTACGCACCTATCCTCGCACATTGGAAGCCGACTGCCAAAAGTTGGAGACCGTGGGTTGCGACATGGTGTTGGCACCTTCGGTAGAAGAGATGTATCCCGAACCGGTGAACGAAACCTACAACTTTGGCGAGTTGGAAGCAGTGATGGAAGGACCACGCAGACCGGGACACTTTTCGGGTGTGGCTGTAGTGGTACGTCGCTTGTTCGAGATAGTGCAACCTATGAAAGCCTTCTTTGGCGAAAAAGATTTCCAACAACTTGCCATCATACGCCGATTGGTAGAGCAACTGCAATTAGCCTTAGAGATAGTGCCTTGCCCTATAGTGCGTGCCGATGACGGATTGGCTTTGAGCAGCCGCAATATGCGTCTGTCCGACGAAGCCCGAAAAATAGCACCTCAGATATATGCCACCCTCAAAGCAGCAGTAGACAAAAGTAAAAACCAAAGCATCGAAGAGGTGAAACAATATGTGATAGACACCTTGAATGGATTTGGAGTGTTTGAACCCGAATACTTCGAGATAGTGAACGACACCACACTGCAACCCGTAGCCCAATGGAACGATGCACAAGGCATAGTAGGTTGCATAGCAGTATGGCTCGACGGAGTGAGACTTATAGATGTAATACGATTTAAATAAAACAAATAAAAAATATATCACAATGACACGTAAAGAACTTATAGAACTAATAAAAGCGAAACGCTCGTTCTTATGCGTAGGCTTGGACACCGATTTGAAAAAGATTCCCGAACACCTATTGTCGGAACCCGACCCTGTGTTTGCATTCAACAAAGCCATAATAGACGCTACCATAGATGTGGCAGTGGCCTATAAACCCAACTTGGCTTTTTACGAATCGATGGGTATCGATGGATTGATGTCGCTAAAGAAAACAATGGAATACCTACGCCAACAATCCACAAAAGCATTCACTATAGCCGATGCCAAACGCGGCGATATAGGCAACACCTCGCAACAATATTCCAAAGCATTCCTATCACCCGACGGCGATTTTAACTTCGACTCTATGACCATAGCACCATATATGGGCGAAGACTCGGTGGTTCCGTTCACCACTTACGAAGGCAAATGGGTGATACTTTTGGCTCTAACATCAAACAAAGGTGCTTTCGACTTCCAATTTATCGAAGACAAACAAACCGGCAAAAAACTATTCGAAACAGTATTGGAAACATCAAAACGATGGGGCACTACCGACAATATGATGTATGTAGTAGGAGCTACCAAAGCCGATATGCTTACACAAATACGAAGCATAGTACCCGATAGTTTCTTACTTGTACCGGGCGTTGGAGCACAAGGAGGCAGCCTGCAAGAAGTGTGCAAATATGGCATCACACCCGAATGCGGACTATTGGTAAACTCGTCGAGAGGTATAATATATGCTTCCAAGGGCGAAGACTTTGCACAATGTGCTCGCAACGAAGCCATAAAGCTACAAAAAGAAATGGAAGAAGAGTTGAAGAAAGTAGGTATGATATAACTAACAACTATAGAATATGGAAAACGACAACAACCAAGAATACCAAGAATATAGCGAAAGCAACGAAGTGGTAGACAACCAACCAGACAATAATCCTACACCGGTCAAACGCACGGGAGGCATGACCTTTGTGCTTATACTAAGCATGATAGGCTCGGGCTGGAACATATTGATAAACCTATTGTGGGGTTTGACACACCCTATAATGTCGTCGATATGGGACACAAACAACCAACAACTCCCCGACGAAATAATGGCCGTATACTCGCAAATGGACGGTTTCGACCCCGAAGTGATGAACGATATAATGAGAAGTTTTTTAAACATTCCGCAATATCACTACTTGTTGTTGGCATTGTTTAGCGCCATGTCGCTTGTAGGCGTTATAATGATGTGGAAGATGCGTAAAACAGGTTTTCACTGCTACACATTGGCACAACTTATGATGCTGTTGCTAACGGCATTCTTAGGCAAGGCCTACATAGGTGTGGGCGATATAATGATGACCCTATTGTTTGTAGTGTTCTATGCCATCAACATCTTTAAACCGAACAAAGTACGATAAGCAACATATCGAATCGGCATAAACAAAAAAAACTCGACGACCACATTGTCGTCGAGTTTTTTTGTTGTGTTACAACTTCACATATCGTAGGTTTTTCTTGCGGTTTGCCAAATCGTTTATAAGCTCGTCGGCTATCTGCAATATCTGTTGCATGTGTTTGAAGTCTATTTTTTGCACTTCGTCAGACACGCGATGATAATCCTTATGAGTATCGGTGTTGAAAAAGAATACCGGTATGCCGTACCTATAAAAATTGATATGGTCCGATGCCGAAAACAACAATGTCTTTTGTTCACATTTCACCTTTATATCAGCCTTTTTGGTAAGTTTCTTTACAAGGTGCACACCCTCTTTAGAACTGTTGGCACCTAATATCTTCAGCCCCTTTTCGGGATTGTATCGACCTATCATATCAAGGTTTACCATAGCTTTTACCATCGAGGTATCTATGGCAATGCATTGGTCGAAAAAGTTATCCGAACCAAGCAATCCTTCCTCTTCGGCATCGAAAGCCACAAATATAAGCGAACGTTTTGGACGCACTTCTTGCGAAGCATATTTCTTGGCCAACTCCACCATACCCACAGTGCCCGAAGCATTATCGTCGGCACCATTATAGATGTATGTGCGTAGCTTACCGGTTTTGGCACTAATTTTTTCTACATATCCCACATGGTCGTAATGAGCACCTATCACTATATATTCGTTCTTTAATGTAGGGTCGCTACCTTCCAACAAGGCCACCACATTCTTTGCATTCACCACATTGCGATAGAAGTTGGTAGTAGCCTCGAAAGTAGTGTTTAATGGTAGCACTATATCTTTATCAATTTGCACCATGACACGCAGTTTGTTTATATTCATATTAGCTTTTTCCAACATCCGGGCAGCCGTTGCTTCCGATATTTTAACCACCGGTCCCAATGTCATTACCTTATTTGCACTTATACCCAACGCATTGTAATAGTCATATTGTGGCATAGTGGCAGTATCCACTATTATCACACCCCCTGCCCCATTTCTTATAGCATTTCGAGCCAACGAAGGATGCCTATCGTCAACATCGGGTATCATCATCACCCACTTACCCTCACATTTAGTCCAATCCACATTCTTACCATTGCCCACAACCACCACATCGGCTTTAAGTTCAGCCTTAAGGGTATTAAAATAGCAGGCAGGAGCATAGTCCACAAAACATTGCAACTGCCGTCCATCAAAGACAGCCGCATTGGTGTCGCCCATTTTCCAACCTTTGTAGTAAGTAAAATGCTGATAACCCTCATCACAAAGCAGCTTAAGACCGACTTGCTTAAATTCGTCGACTATAAACTTGGCCACAGCATTGCTACCCTCACTATCGGGCAAACGCCCCATTTTATCATCATCGGCCATAAAAGCAACACTCTTCCTAAGTTGCAAAGTATCGAAATACTGTTGCGAAAAAGACAATTTAAACGCTACCAATAGTAGCACAAAAA
This sequence comes from Bacteroidales bacterium, assembly GCA_017522255.1. Lineage (GTDB taxonomy): Bacteria > Bacteroidota > Bacteroidia > Bacteroidales > P3 > HGM05376. The sequence continues at coordinate 62,251 of JAFWZP010000087.1, forward strand.
CAATACACTTCTTCATTGTCATTGAATTTTAATAATTTACAGAATACTACCATATTTTTATAACTTGCAAATGTACAAAAAAAAATCTATATCGTAGACTGTTTTTAATACCCATCATCATTTTTTTACAAAAAAGCATACATGTTATTTGGTAGTTCAGCATTTATTTATTACATTTGCAAGACGAACATACGACATAATAATCATTTAAAACAATTAGTTATGAATAAGTTATTCAAAAATTCAAGAAGATTACTACCCTTTTTATTGGGAGCCATGCTGTTAATTTCGACCACATCGTGCGAAAAAGAAAACAACAACTTGGAAGAGATAAAACCATTATCGATAGACAATACCACTGATGAGATAATGAAACGAGTTTCAACTAAAATATGGGAAACGCTATATAAAGATGGCATAGTGGTAATACGCGACCAAGCCACTCTGGAACAATTGCATACCGAACTAAGTGAAACACTTGACCTCGATGGCAAAATGATTATATATGCAGGAGCAAGTTTGACTTCGGGAAGTGGAAAAACGACGTTAAAATTATATCAAAACACCGAAAATGACACATACCACTGCAAGTTTGAGATTAAGTATCCTAGTTGGGGAGGAACCTGTGATGCTCCTTTCGTAACATTATGCAATGTGTATCCATTGATAAACGATAGCATCATTTACGAGGTTGTTGAAGTAAATTAAACATAGTATATAAAGCATTGAAACAATCGTAAATTAAAAACAATTAAAGGCAACTTCTAAAACTTCCACGTTTCAGTAAATTATAAGAATTATTCTTTAAACTTTTGCGTGCTTTGCGCTGTTGACTTCGTCGATGTTGCTATCGCTCGAAAGAGCTAATGCTAAGGCATTGCTCTTTACTCGCTTAATCGCAACGTTACCGAAATCTTTCTAGTAAAAACTCGCAAATCACCTGCAATGCAATTTTTAGAAATTGCCTTTAATTACACGTCTACAAAATTACAACATATTTTTGACATACACAAGTCCATAAGTAAAATAGTTATAGATGCAAACATTTTTACTTATAAATCGAAACATTTTTTATTTAATTACACTTTAGTTGACATCTGTTTAGGCAAATAGTAAAAGATAACAACAACAGCCTAACAACACACACATTATTAATTTACAACTCATTACAAACGCTCCATTCAATAATAACAATTAAACATTAGTACAAATCAGTTTTTTTTCGTATCTTTGCAATCTTTTATAGCATAAAATCAAGATTATAAGGAATACGATGAAAAACATACGAAACTTTTGCATTATAGCACATATCGACCACGGAAAAAGCACATTAGCCGACAGATTATTGGAGTATACGAAAACCATTTCGCAACGCGATATGGAGAATCAGGTGTTGGACAATATGGACTTGGAAAAGGAAAGAGGTATTACTATCAAAAGCCATGCCATACAGATGGAATACATGCAAGATGGTGAGAAATATATCCTCAACTTGATAGATACTCCGGGCCACGTGGATTTTTCCTACGAAGTGTCTCGCTCCATAGCAGCCTGCGAGGGTGCATTGCTTATCGTGGATGCAACTCAGGGCATACAGGCACAAACTATATCGAACCTATATTTGGCATTGGACAATGATTTGGAAATAATACCGGTACTCAACAAGATGGACCTCAACAATGCCATGCCCGAAGAAGTTTCGGACCAAATATGCGACCTTATAGGTTGTAGCCACGAAGACATACTGCCGGCAAGTGGTAAAACCGGCATGGGTGTTGATGCTATACTCAAAGCAATAGTAGACCGTATTCCTGCACCCAAAGGAGATCCTGATGCACCATTGCAGGCATTGATTTTCGATTCGGTATTCAACCCATTCCGTGGCATTGTATCGTATTTCCGCATAATGAATGGAACACTGAAGACCAACGACTTTGTAAAGTTTGTAAACACAGGCAAGGAATATCATGCCGATGAAGTGGGAGTGCTTAAGCTAAAGATGGAACCCCGTAAGGAACTATCGGTAGGTAATGTGGGATACATCATTTCGGGTATCAAAACATCGAAGGAAGTACAGGTGGGTGACACTATCACTCATGTGGACAAGCCTTGCCAGGAAGCCATTGCAGGTTTCGAAGCGGTAAAGCCTATGGTTTTTGCCGGCGTATACCCGGTAGATAGCGACGACTACGAAGAACTACGTGCTTCAATAGAAAAACTACAGTTAAACGACGCCTCACTTACATTCGAGCCCGAATCGTCGTTGGCATTAGGTTTTGGTTTCCGTTGTGGTTTTTTGGGATTGCTACACATGGAAATTATACAAGAACGCTTGGAACGTGAGTTTAATATGGACGTTATCACCACAGTGCCAAACGTACAGTATAAAGTGCATCTTACCAATGGCGAAGTGCTTGATGTGTACAACCCTTCGGGACTGCCCGAACCCAACTACATAGACTTTGTGGAAGAGCCTTACATAACGGCTCAGATAATTACCAAAGCCGACTACATAGGCTCTATAATGAAACTATGTATAGACAAGCGTGGTATACTGAAAAACCAAGTATATCTGACTACCGACCGTATAGAGATAACCTTCGAACTACCATTGGGCGAAGTGGTATTCGACTTCTACGACAAACTGAAAAGTATATCCAAAGGCTATGCATCGTTCGACTATTTCCAATCGGGATACAAACCATCGAAGTTGGTTAAGTTGGAGATATTGCTTAACGGCGATCCTGTAGATGCCCTTTCGGCACTTACCTTTGTGGACAATGCCTATCCGCTTGGTCGTCGTATGTGCGAAAAACTGAAGGAACTTATACCTCGCCAACAGTTCGATATTGCCATACAGGCTGCCATAGGTAGCAAGATTATTGCTCGCGAAACAGTGAAGGCAGTACGTAAGGACGTAACAGCCAAATGTTATGGTGGCGATATTTCGCGTAAGCGTAAACTACTTGAAAAGCAGAAAGAAGGCAAGAAACGTATGCGTCAAGTAGGCAATGTGGAAGTGCCACAAAGTGCGTTCTTGGCAGTACTTAAATTAGATTAGAATTATGCAACTATTTCTACGAAAAACCATATTGATGTTATTAGCATCTATTGCAATATTGGGATTGTCTTGTTGTGTAACAAATAAGACAATCTCCGACCATGATGCTATTTTCAATGTCAAGTGGTATTTAGTAAAATATGTTGATACAGATAATGCTACAGAAGAAGATGCTTTCGAAACAATAAAAGATATTCCTTTAAAATCCGATGATATTTGTTGGTTCATATTTACAGACGATACACTCTGTCATGCTGTACCTAAAATTTCCAATGCAAATGTGTATAGAGGTTATGGTGTTAAGAATAGATTTGAGGGTTATTGTAAAGTAGATGCAAAGAAGAAAGAGATTCAATTTTTCTCATTTTTTAGGACACTTGCAGGATGTAGAGGGGGAATGAAAGCGAACGAAGTGGAAAAAAGATTCATGAGCAGTTTTAGGAATATAACCAACTATAAACTTGAAGGTGATACACTTCTACTATGTTATGATGATGGTAAGAAGTATGTGCAATTCCAGAAAAAAAGATTAAATAACAAATAATATACAAATAATGAAACACAGAATTATATCATTTCTATTTTTGGCATCGCTTGTGTTTGGTGCCAATGCACAAGACAAGATGCTTACATCCGACCAACTTATGGACGGCAAATTGTATCCTGCCCGTATGCGCGGATTGCAGTTTATAGGCAAAACCAACAACTATTCATTTGTAAAGAACGATACATTGTATAGTGCCAACAGAAAATCGGAGAAACCATTGCTTACATTGGACCAACTGAACAAAGCTATGTTGGTAGCAAGAAGCAAGATGCTTTCGTATTTTCCCAACGTATCATTCATCAGCGACTGCGAGTTTATGTTCTACTCCAAAGGCAAGATGTATGTTTATAACCTAAAGTCAAAGACTATATCCAATCCAATGGAGTATCCTACCGATGCTGAAAACATCGACATTAACCGAACTACATATCAGTATGCCTATACCAAAGGCAACGACCTATATGTGGTGACTGGCAAGAAGGAGAAGAAGTTTAGCGACGAAAACAGCGGTGTGGTATTTGGCCAATCGGTTCACCGCAACGAGTTTGGAATAGAAAAAGGAACATTCTGGTCACCAAAGGGTAACCTATTGGCATTCTATAGAATGGATCAAAGTATGGTAACCGATTATCCTATTGTAAACACAGCTGCAAGAGTGGCAGCCGTTGTTCCCGAAACTTATCCTATGGCCGGTATGAAGAGCCACGAAGTGGAGGTAGGTATTTACAACACTTTGAACGACAAAACTATCTATCTAAAGACACGAAAAGATACTTCGGTAGCCGAACGTGAGAACTACCTTACCAACATAAGCTGGAGCCCCGACGAAAAATTTGTATACATAGCCAAGATAAACCGCGGACAAAACCACATGTGGCTCGAACGCTACAATGCCGAAACAGGTGCTTTGGATAAAGTACTATTCGAAGAAAAGAACGACCGCTATGTAGAACCAACCGACGGACTTGTATTTGTACCCAACAACACAAACCAATTTCTATGGCTTAGCCAACGTGATGGATACAAACACATCTATTTGTACGACATCGAAGGTAACCTTATCAAACAAGTAACCAAAGGAAACTACGAGGTGCAATCCATAATAGGTTTTGATGCCAAAGCCGAAAAAGTGTTTTTCTATTCCAACATAGAGAACCCTATGGAACGTGCAGCCTACAGTGTAGATATCAAAACCGGTGATGTTGCCCGTATAACCACTGCCAAAGGAACCCACAGCATAATAGCCAACGCCAAAGGCGATATGTTTATAGACATGTATAGCAGCACCACAGTGCCCTACCAAGCACTATTGGTATCGAACAAAGGAAAAACCATTAGAGAGATACATACATCGCCCAATCCAATGGCCGAATATAAGATGCCCGAAATAGAAGTAGGTACCATCAAGTCGGCCGATGGCGTTACCGACCTATGCTACCGCCTTATCAAACCCATCAACTACAACGATGGCAAGAAACACCCTGTGCTTGTATATGTATATGGAGGACCTCACTCGCAAATGGTAACCGAAAGCTGGATGGCAGGTGCCAATCTATACTTCTTGTTCTTGGCTCAACAAGGCTATGTAGTGTTTACAGTAGATAACCGTGGTACCGACAACCGTGGGTTTGAGTTTGAAAGTATAATACACCGCAACCTTGGAGTCGCCGAAATGGCCGACCAAATGAAGGGTGTTGATTTTGTAAAAACATTGCCTTATGCCGACCCCAACCGTATAGGTGTGGAAGGATGGAGCTATGGCGGATTTATGACCATAAGTCTTAAACTTACTCACCCCGATGTATTCAAAGTGGGTTGTGCAGGCGGTCCCGTTATAGATTGGAAATGGTACGAAGTGATGTATGGCGAACGTTATATGGATACCCCTCAAGAAAACCCCGAAGGATACGAAAGCACTAGTTTGCTTGGTAAGGCAAACAATTTAGACGGCCGTTTGTTGGTTATACACGGAGCCGAAGACCCAACTGTGGTATGGCAACATTCGCTCGAGTTTATCGATGCATGTATAAAATCGGGCAAACTTGTTGACTACTTTGTATATCCTCATCACCCACACAATGTGCGTGGTGCCGACAGAGTACACCTATACAAAAAGATGTTCGACTATTATCAACAAAACTTATAATATTAAACAACATACAATAAATATATATAGATATGTTTACAGGAATAGTAGAAAAAACCGCTAAGGTTGTAAAAATAGAACAAGACAAAACCAACTTCCATTTTACTTTGGAAGTGGACTTTGCCGACGAATTGGCTATAGACCAAAGTATGGCACACGATGGTTGTTGCCTTACTGTGGTAAGTGTAGACAAGGAAAAGAAACAATATGTGGTTACCGCCATGGACGAAACCATGCTTAAGACCAACCTAAGCACATGGAAAGTAGGCACCGAAGTAAACGTGGAACGCTCCATGCGTATGGATGGTCGCTTTGACGGACATATAGTACAAGGCCATGTAGACCAAACTGCTACCTGCATCAATGTAGTAGACGAAAATGGCAGCTGGCGTTATTATTTCGAATATGACTTCAACAAGAATAAGAATATCACAGTACCAAAAGGTTCGATATCCATCAACGGAGTAAGCCTTACGGTAGTAGATTCGGAACGAGGTATGTTTTCGGTAGCCATAATACCCTATACTCACCAAGTAACCAATTTCCACAACTTCCAAAAAGGAACGGTGGTGAACATCGAGTTTGATGTGTTTGGCAAATATGTGCAACGTTTATTAGAACAATATATGGAAGCTGCCAAATAGGCAGCTTTCTTTTTCGATACTATTACCTATGATTAAGACAATAAAGATAACTGCCATACGCAAGACCGAATATCCCGACCTTATGCAGAAGTATGAAAATCCTATAAGCCATGCTTGTGATATAAAGGTAGGACAAACTTTCAGAGTGATAGGCGGCAACAAGCCCGAAGGCTTCTGCGACAGTGCATGGCAAACCCTGCAGCCTTTTGTGGAAGTGCTGGCAGGCGGTGGTGGCAACTTCTTCGACGGATGGATGAAGAATCCTCATTCGGCTATGCTGTCGTGCAATGATGGTTTCCGACCCGTAAGTTTCTTGGTCGAAGTAGAAGAATAACCAATAAAAAAACTATTACCGATGAATAAGATTACTATTACCCCACAGTCGGGACTTATATTGGAGGGAGGCGGAATGCGAGGTGTGTTCACCAGCGGTGTGCTCGACTGCTTTATGGACCATGGCATACGTTTCCCCTATACTATAGGAGTAAGTGCAGGTGCTTGCAACGGTCTTTCGTATATGTCCGGCCAGCGTGGAAGGGCCAAGTATAGCAACATAGATATGCTGGATAAGTACCACTTTATAGGTATCAAACACCTTATAACAAAAGGTAATATAATGGACTTTGACCTTCTGTTTCACACCTTTCCCGAGCAGATAATTCCCTATGACTACGAGGCTTATGCTAAGTGTACCGAAGAGTATGAGATGGTAACCACCAACTGCTACACGGGTAAAGCCTGCTACTACAATGAGAAACATAATAGGCAGAGGATAATAGAGATAGTGAAAGCCTCCAGCAGTTTGCCTTTTGTTTGTCCCATAGCATACGTGGATGGTACACCTATGCTTGATGGTGGAATTGCCGATAGCATACCACTGCTACGTGCTCGTGAGCTTGGATATAACAACAATGTGGTAGTGCTAACCCGAAACAAAGGTTATCGCAAAGAAAATAAACCCTCGAAGGTTCCCGCAGTTTTTTATCGCAAATATCCCGAATTGAGGCAGACCATTGCCGGTCGCAACATGATGTATAACCGGCAGATAGCATTGGTAGAAGAACTGGAAGACAAAGGCCAGCTGATAGTTATCCGCCCAATACAGCCAATCACAGCAAGTCGTATGGAGAAAGACACCTCCAAACTACTAGACCTTTACAATCAAGGCTACCAGGCAGCACAAACAGCAATCAAAGTTGAGTAGTAATAAAAGTTAGAATTTTCTTTTTTCGAGCATAGGTACGAAACGAAAATTACCAAAAGTTTCGGTATTCAATTCTGTTTCGCTAAGCTTTGTTATCAATCTCATTTCTTGCACTTCATTTCCTACAGGTATCACCATTGTAGCACCTATTTTCATTTGGTCGACAATGGCTTGAGGCACCTCAGGTGCTCCACAAGTTATTATCACCTTATCGAAAGGACCATATGCCGGCAAACCTTTATAGCCATCGCCAAGAAATGTTTTCGCAGTGTAGCGAAACTCGGCAAGCAAACGTTTGGCATTATCAAACAAACCTTTATGCCGTTCTATACTAAACACCTGTGCTCCCAACTCGCAAAGCACTGCAGTTTGATAACCAGATCCGGTTCCTATCTCTAACACCTTTTCGCCCGATTTCACCTTGAGTAACTGCGACTGAAAAGCCACTGTAGAAGGTTGCGAAATAGTTTGATTACAAAGGATAGGCACCGCCCTATCTTCGTATGCTATTGTATCGAAAGTAGATTCCAAAAAGAAGTGTCGTGGTATCTTCTCTATAGCTGCCAATACTGATTCATCTGTGATACCTTTTGCTCTTAATTCTGCACATAGTCGTTTTCGCAATCCTTTATGTTTGAATGTATCTATAGGCATAAACTTATTGTATTCAATAATAATTCGTTAATATACACGTTTATTCAAATCTTTCTTTTATTGTTGCCACATATCCGAGCGAAGTAAAATCGGGTTGGGTGGGCACTATCGAGATATAACCATTGTCTAATGCCCAAATATCGGTATCCTCGCCTTTATCGTTGCAAACAAAATTACCTGTAAGCCAATAATAATCTTTACCATTAGGATCTGTACGCTTTTCATAACTATCGGCCCAATATGCTTTCGATTCGCGACACACTCTCACTCCCTTTATTTTATTGTATGGTAGATTTGGTATATTAACATTGAGAGATATGTTTTCGGGCAACCCTTTTTCCAATACATCAGATACTATCCTCTTTACAAAAGGTATACAAGCTGAAAAGTCAGCATCAGCATCATGGTTTAATAACGAAAAACCCACTGCCGACATACCATTTATAGATGCTTCTACCACAGCACCCATCGTGCCGGAATATATCACATTAATCGAAGCATTACTTCCATGATTGATACCAGAAAGCACTAAGTCGGGCTTTCGTTCGCAAAAGAAAGCCTCAGCCAACTTTACACAATCCACCGGAGTACCATTGCAAGCATACACTTCTAATCCCTTTTCGTCCCTCACTTTTCGGACTCTAAGAGGTTGATTTGTTGTAAGTGCATGACTTTTGCCTGAGGCATTAAGTTCCGTAGACATCACCACTATATCTCCATACTCTCTCACTGCATCTACCAATACCTGCAATCCTTTTGCCGACACACTGTCGTCGTTAGTTATCAATATCAATGATCGCATATCTGTTATTCTATTTTACGGTTTATGTATTTGTCGTAGCTTTTTTCTTTTCGTTGATAATTCTCATCGGAAAACAAAGGCGAAGATATAAGATAATCGGCAGTAGTTCGGTTGCAAGCCATTGGTACATTGTACAACACAGTTATTCTAAGCAATGCTTTTACATCTACATCGTGAGGTTGTTGTGTCATCGGATCCCAAAAAAACACTACCATATCTATGGTACCATCGGCAATAAAAGCACCCAACTGTTGGTCTCCACCAAGTGGCCCCGATTTAAGTTTTCTCACATTCACTCTCTTACTCTCCGGCAGGTTATTGTTCAATGCTTCTTCTACCAAACGACCCGTTGTGCCTGTGGCAGTAATCTCGTGCAAGGCAAGAATACTTTTATTTGCATCTACCCAATCCACCATTTCACGTTTGCAACTATCGTGAGCTACCAATGCTATGCGTTTTTTCATCATCTTGTATGTATTTGTTAGAAAAAGAGGGGTAAATAAAATTCACCCCTCAAACATTAATCCATGAAAACAACTATTGAATGTTATATCGTTATTTAGCTAAAGCCTTATCTATTATATCTTGATCCACCAATATACGACCACAATGTTCACACACTATTACTTTTTTGTGCATCTTTATTTCCATTTGACGTTGATGAGGAATCTTGTTGAAGCAACCACCACAAGCATCGCGATCTACCTTAACAACGGCCAAACCATTACGCGCCGCATTACGAATACGCTTGTAAGCAGCAAGATAACGTTCTTCTATAAATTGCTCTTGCTCTCTCGATTTCTTCAACAATTCTACTTCTTCCAATTCTGTTTCCTTAGTAATCTCTTCGAGTTCTTCTTTCTTAGCTTCCAAGTCTGCAGCACGAGTTTCCAACATATTCTTTGCTATTTCGATATGTTGATACTTTTCTTTTATCTTGGCATTATTTTCTTTTATTCTACGTTCACAAAGTTGGATTTCCAAATTTTGGTACTCTATCTCTTTGTTCAACGATTCGAACTCACGATTGTTTCTTACGTTCTCTTGTTGTTTTTCGTATTTTTTTATCAACTCTTTGTGCTCGGCTATCGCATTTTTATAGTCGGTTAGAGACTTTTCTGCCAAAGATATTTCCGATTGAAAATTCGAAACACGAGTATTCAAACCTGCTATTTCGTCTTCCAAGTCCTGCACTTCGAGAGGCAACTCTCCCCTTATAATACGTATCTTATCGATTTTGGTATCCACGTGCTGTAATGTATACAAAGCTACAAGACGATTTTCTACTATAATATCGACTTCTTGTTGGCGTAAAGCCTCGTTTATCAATGCTTCTTTTTCAAGTTCAGCCACTTTTTTCTTTGCCATATATCTATTGTATATTACTGTTATATAATCAAATATATAATACAAAACCTCGATTTTTTGTCGAAATTCGGGAAACAAAGATACTAAATTTTTTAGATATTTCCCAATAAATTAAATCTTTTACGAATTGTTCACTTTCGAAATGACCAATATCTGCCAATATTATTCGGCCTTCGGCTTGCTGAAAATCGTGATATTTCAAGTCTCCGGTAAGGTATATATCAGCTTTTGCTGCCTTGGCATTTCCTATCAAAAAGCTGCCCGCACCTCCACATATTGCCACTGTGTGCACGGTGTCGAAACATAAATCAGAATGCCTGATTACAGGTATACCCAATATCTCTTTTACCTTCTTCAAAAAATCTATGGCCGGCATAGGTTCGGGCAATAGACCCACCATTCCTGCTCCTACCCTATCCCATGTATTAGTTAATGGCAAGCAGTCGTAAGCAGGTTCCTCATAGGGATGTACAGATTTCATCGCCCTAAGAATAGATTTCTCATACATAATAGGATACACCACTTCGATACGCTCTTCGACTTCGGTATGCAACTCACCTACCTTTCCCACAAAAGGCGATGTTCCGTCCATGGCTCGAAATGTTCCTTTACCATTGCTATTGAAACTGCAACTATCATAATTGCCTATACAACCTGCCCCGACTGCAAACATTGCTTCACGAACTTTAGAGGCGTAAATAGTGGGGACATATACCACCAATTTGCGTAGCTTGTCGCTCATCGGTGAAAGAATTTTGGTATCTACAATGCCCAACTTTTTAGATAAAATATCATTCACTCCGGTAGCGAGATTATCTAAATTGGTATGTGCTGCATACACTGCTATATTATTATTCAGCAACATATATAGCATTCTACCCATAAACGAATCGGTAGTTATTCTTTTTATACCCGAAAAAATAAACGGATGATGTGTAACAATTAGATTGCAACCATACTGCAATGCTTCTTCAATCACATCCAAAGTAAGATCCACAGCCACCAACACGCCTTTAATTTCGACATTTCTATCGCCAAGCAAAAATCCGGAATTGTCATAAGATTCCTGCAACGCCGGTGGAAATCTATTATCTAAATACGAAATAACTTCATTTATCTTCATAACAAATATATTATCAGTATATTATTTCAAACTACAATAATCAAACACTAGTGCAAAGTTACATTTTTTTCCCAATATACAAAAGCCTTAAATAACTTTATTTCAACAACAAAGCAAAATGTTACACAAAAAGTGATACAAAAGATGTCAAAATTACATTTTTTGAGCGATAAAAAAGTATTTTAATAAACATTTTTACGGAAAATAATCAAGAAAAATACAAAAAATTCATTATTGATAATCAAGATATTATAAGAAAAACACAACTTTTTTTTGAAAAACATTTGGTCAATATAAAAAAAGGTTGTATCTTTGCACTCGCAAACGCAAAAGAAAAGAGTTCTTAGAAATCTTGGTCCGGTAGTTCAGTCGGTTAGAATACATGCCTGTCACGCATGGGGTCGCGAGTTCGAGTCTCGTCCGGACCGCAGAAAGCTCTCCTTAACGAGGGCTTTTTTTGTATCTAATGAAAACGCTTTTGTGTTACAATTGTTTCTAACGATACACTACAAATCAATTATGGGGCTGACCGGTTTTGACAGCAAGGATAATGGATTTGTAAGCATGCAGGCTCACACATCAGAAGCCTCGAAAACGGATGTAAAACAATAATTGGCGAAAATAACTACGCTCTTGCTGCTTAAGCTGAAGTACAGTAGGCTTGCATTATTTCGGCACAGGTGCTGAAACAAGACATTTCCCGACAACCCCGCCCATCGGTTGTCGACCCGGAAGTGCTCGTGAGAATGGGATAGTTGCTGTAGTGCTTCGATGCTGCAATGAAGTTTTAGAAGCTAAGGTTTGCTTTGGGTGTCTTTGTCCGGGGCCGACTCGAAAAACAATCAAAGAATAAGCATGTAGAAAGCATTTTTGTTACTTGTTTGGACGGCGGTTCGACTCCGCCCAGCTCCACAAAATCTCGCAAAAACAAGCGAGATTTTTTGTTTATATACAGTTCCAATCTCTAATAAAACAACATTAAAAATTCCACGTTTTTATTAAACCCGATCTGATGCATAGATTTTGTGTAGATACCCAAACACATTATTTTTACCGCCAAAAAAACATACTATATTTATTTGATAATAAAACAGTTTACAATCTCATCATCCACTTATACATATTTTTTTTATATCAAAGGCGAAAATAAAAGGTTAAAAACCTTTGCCAATTAAAAAATAAGTTGTAATTTTGCACCCGCAAAACCATGAGATAGGTTTTGGTATTAGAAAGGCATTTTTGCTGGATTCCTTACACGTGAGCTTCGACAACTTACAAAGTTATAAAGTAGGAATATAAGGCGAAACGATGCTTCATTGGTTGTATTCGTACACTTCACGATAACGACCTAGTGAAGCAATTCACTAAACTTATATTCATTTTATATGGAAGTCGAAGTCCAACGTGTAGAATATGGTGGAGATGGATGGCTTCACTTTCTTATTACCAGTTTTTTAGTTTTCCCATCGAGCCGTGGAGAGTTTTTTAGAAGTTGCTTCTATTTATTTGGAACTTTTGAATAAATAGAGTGCCTTAGCAGACTGAAAATTCTAACAAAATAGTAAAGGTGGGTTCTATATTTTGTTAGAAGATGAATTTTTAGAACCTACCATAAAACTGATAAAATTTGGATTATTATGAAGTCTTTTTTTATGATGGATAATTCTAATGACCACGGCAAAGAGGCCATGTTGGGTTATCAAATTTCGTGGTTAATGCGGCTTGCTGCTCGAAAAGACGTGGAGAACAGAAAACTTCACGAAATAAGCCGTTTCACTTTGTTGCAACTTCTTGACATGAAAGATTGCAGAGATGTTGATATTGTTGAAGTAGATGTATCACGAGAATGGCATTATATTGATGTATTCGCAAAATGTAAAGTGAGAAGAAATAATCAGATCGAAGAACACTTAATTATCATTGAAAACAAAATCTACACTAATTTGGCTGATGGTCAACTCAACAAAAATAGTAATACATTTCACTCATATTACCCAAACTTCCCCGTTGAGAGAACTCATTTTTGGCTGATTTCATGTAAAGAGGATTCTTGGGAGAAACAAGAGCAAGAATGTGCTAACGCAGAATCAGATTGGAGACTTTTATGGTTTTATGACGTAATTGGAGGAAAACTTGACAATCCTATTGGAAATGATATTTTTGATGAGTTTTGGGTAAATGAATGGTATTAAACAATGAAAAAATCAATGAAACAGATTAAAATTTTGACATCTTGTCTGTCAATAATGATGTTACTTGCTTCTTGTACTTCAAAAGAAGACAAGTTGAGAGATTATGTAAACAATATATTAATAGAACGAGTAGAAGACTATCTAATAAGTGAAACAGTAATAAACTATATTCAAGAAAATGCTCTTCAGGCCGGTCTGGATAAAGCCAATTATTATTATGATCATTTTGATCATGATTGGTCATATTCTGAACGACTTTGGAGTAGTCATTTTATTCATTTTAGTAAAGCAACCGGGGAACTAAAGGAAATATTTGACGATAGGGTTTCATCATATTATGACTTGATTTATAGTATGAATCATGCAGGGATTATTTATAGTCGAGTTCGGGCTATTATGGATAGTACATTCAGGTTTACATCATTATTAAAACGTCCATTATACCTATATTCTCTTGATGAAATAACAGATATATATTTTAGACCTAATAATACAAAATTTATAGACACAAAAGACTATTATGATGAATTTTTTTGGAGTCTTGTATGTTTAGGTGGGGAATGTTATGAGCACGATGTGGTTGACGATATTAGAATAAGGAATATTGGAAAAAATGAATTGGGAAATAATCAATGGAATGTAGACCTTGTATATCATTCCGGGAAATGCATACAACTTACTATAGCCGAGAATGGAAAGGAATTTGATGTCATAGATCCTCTTTGGCAATATAGTTATCCCGAAGACCCCGATTGGAAAATAGAAGAATCAGTAATAGAAGAATTAGTAATGTAATGTAATATAAAACAACAAAAATACAATAACATGAAAAAATATATTTTAATTAACATTGCTTTCTTATTTGTATTATCAACAAATTCTCAAAATGTCAAAACCTATAATGGTCCAATGACGAAACCGGAATGGATTGCCGAACTATTCGGTGAGGGAGCTTATAGGTTTAACGGAAGTTACTCCTATTATGAGGATAAAGAGGAAAATCGTATACTCCATGGCTCATTCAAGATTTCATATACATCTTTATTTGGGGATATTTTTGAGATTAGAGGTAACTACAATCATGGCAAACGTAATGGGCATTGGACCATTAAAAAAAAGGATAAAAAAACCGGGAAGGAAAACCCAAATTACTACTATGATTTCAACTATAAAGACGGAATGTTGAATGGGAAAATATCATTTCGAGACGGTATACATGAAATGACCGGGAAGTTTGTCAACGGTACTATTTCGGATACTGTATTGTATATGCGTAGATACGATTCAGGATCATATAAAATAATCAAAGGAAAGGTCAATAAAGAAGGTGTTCCTCACGGTGTATGGATTGAAAAAGGAAAATATGATATGGTACCAAAAGAAGCAACAATATTGTATTATAATGGCTGTATGGTTTATCGCAAAGAAAAAGACCTTTCTTCCGGCAAAATAGAATATACTTATCAAATATCAAATTCAATAAGTATTCCATCTGATTTAGATAAAATTCAAGACACAATAATTTATGGAGTGAAATGTGTTAATGTCGGTGGTGTTATTTGCGGAATAAAAAAAATCGAAAATTTCCAATATTACATTTATGGAGGTTTGCTAATTAATAATTGGCTAATTAATAATTGGAACATAGAATTTGACACCAATATCAACGATGTACTCATAGAAAAGCAGCACGAGATTGAAAGGCGACAACGTGAGATCGAGTATGAAAAACTACTTAAGATTGAAATGCAACGTAAGATTGAATATGAAAAGCAACGTAAGATTGAATATGAAAAACAACGTGAGATTGAAAAGCAACGTGAGATTGAACGTCAAAAAAAGAGAGAGGAAGAACAACTAGAAAGAGAGATTGAGCAAGCATACGAAGGAGTTGCAAAAAATATAGCAAAGCATTGCTGGGCGAACGAGGCTTTCAAAGAATTCAAGAGATTGTACAAAGAAGGGGGAGAAATAAAAGTTTATGAAGAATTCGAAAAAGTAATTCGTTTTGAATATGAAAACTATACAATCGGCGAATTGGCAGAGAAAACTAAAAACGAAGCTGTTCGAAATTCTATTAACCAAAACTGTGGTTCAAGAATTAAGAAGAAACGCCTTACCTGGTTGTTTAGTACATACCAATATTATTTTGCATATGTGTCAACAGGAAACGTATCTGACGCATTCATAAAAGAAAATATTCGAAAGCATCGATTAAAACAATTTATACTTCAAACTACATATTGAAGAATCTTGTAAAAATCCTAACGACCGATTGGGTTTAAACATTTTATCCCATATATGTTATTGCATAATAATGTATATGGGATAATGGTTTATTTAAGGCATAGTAAAAATCAGTCGGGTAGCGGAGGGTAAGTGAGTCGGGTAACAAGGGTTGAATCAGTCGGGTACCGGAGCGTGTGTGAGTCGGGTGGTAGAGGTGCTGCGAGTCGGGTGATAGAGGTGTTGTTAGTCGGGTCGCGAAGCCCCTGTCAGGCGGGTAAGTCGGGTGGTGATAGGCGGGTGAAATTACAACATATGTATATAGTCGAATTTTAGCTTTTTAGATATTGTGTTTTAGCTTAGTTGACATTTCGATACAGAAGAATCAGACTACAACACTCCGGTATGTTCCAACACAGTTTTTATGCCCAACACAATAAGTATGGCACCACCTACAAACTCGGCTTTGGATTTGTGTCGTGTGCCAAACAGCGAGCCAATCTTAAGCCCTGCGGCCGAAAACATAAAAGTGGTAACACCTATGCAAAGTACCGAAAGCCAAATATTAATATCAAATACCGAAAGCGATATACCCACAGCAAGAGCATCGATACTTGTGGCTACTGCTAACATAAACATAGTTTTTATATCCAACGAATTGTCCACCTTTTCTTCATTCTTCGACAATGCTTCGCGTATCATATTGATACCTATTATTGCCAACAACCCTGCTGCCACCCAATGATCGAATGCACTTATCTTATCCATAAACTTACCGCCCAAAAAGTAACCTATCACAGGCATAAGAGCTTGAAAACCTCCAAACCATAAACCCACCAAAACATATTGCTTTAGTTTTATTTTTTGCAACGCCAAACCTTTACAAATAGAAACAGCAAAAGCATCCATTGACACTGCCACTGCCAAACTTAATAGTGTAACAACTCCCATTGTTAGTATATTATTGTTGATTTAATGATATTTAGAACACAAATATATTACTTTATCGAAGTGCAAAGGTACGAATTATTTTCGATAATAGTGCTTATTAGTACCTTTTTGTGAATAAAAAATAATAGCAAGACAAACAGAATAATAGGAATATTAGTAATTTTGTATCGCATAAATACTTGCTTTTTTTGTTGTAAGTATTGGTTAACTACAATTTAAACATTTGATATATGAAGAAATTAAGCATTATAGCAATAATATTGTCGGCATTGACATTATCGATGCAAATATTTATCTTTGCCACCGACAAAACCAACGATGATGAAATATACACACAAGCACTAAAGAACGATTACCGCATCTATTCGCCTGTTTTACCCGACACTCTTAAATTTGCCGGCGAAAAAGTACCGTTAAACATATACTATGTTCGAGAAGGCTTGGATAGAGAAATATTGTCCAATATGTATTGGCATACCAATACCATATTGAATATGAAACGTGCCTACCGCTTCTTCCCCATCATAGAACCTATATTAAAAAAGAATGGCATACCCGACGACTTTAAATATCTGGCAGTGATAGAAAGCAATCTGATGAACGTAACCTCGCCGGCAAAAGCACAAGGCTATTGGCAATTTATCAAAGCCACCGGCAAAAAATATGGTTTGGAAATAAACGAAGAAATAGATATGCGTAACTCACTCGAAGCTTCTACCGAAGCAGCATGTAAATTCCTAAAAGCGTTATACAATCAATTTGGCAGTTGGACATTGGCAGCAGCAGCATATAACTGCGGCGAAAACGGATTGCAACGACAACTAAACCTACAGGAAGTAAATAGCTATTATAACCTAAGACTCAATTCGGAAACATCTCGATACGTATACCGCATTATGGCAATGAAACTAATAATGCAACACCCGCAAGACTATGGTTTCCATCTACGATACAAGGATATGTATCCTCAAATACCATATCGCACTGCCGAGCTGAAAGGGCAAAACGTTGACTTGTACCAATTTGCCAAAGACAATAACACCACCTACAAAATGCTTAAAGAAATGAATCCATGGCTGATATCAAACAAATTGACCAACAAAGCCAACAAAACATATACAGTACGGCTACCGATAGAAGACGGCACCGACCTGAAAAACATTCGCAAAAAGAAAGATAAAGAATCAACATTGATAACATTTATATAAGGCAACATCTAACTATATAGCATTTAAAAAGGCAACTCAAAAGAGTTTCCTTTTTGTTTTTTTCTCGTTATCCCATCTACATTCAACCATCAAGTTGTAAGCCAATAGTTTCCTTCCTCATATTTCACGCTTTGAGAACTATCGTCTTCGGAGCTTGCTACACACGTTCCATAAACTTCTCCGACACGTCCCACAAACTCTTTTCGGGCGTTCCATAAATTGCGTTCACTCGTTCCAAAAAGTATTTTCATGGCTTGAAAATATACTTTCATGTCATGAAAATATACTTTCAAGCCTTGAAAATACACTTTCAAGGCTTGAAAATAGTTTTACGCCCCTGCAAAGAAGGTTTATTGAACGTGCGAAGAGAGTTTGTTGAACGTGCATAAAGAGTTTGTTGAACGACTCTACAAGATAACAGAGATATGCCAAATACAGGGATAATATAATAGGTAACTTATTTTTCTTTTTGATATACTGCTGATAATACTTTACTAACCAATAAATGTAAACACTTCATGCAAGGATATAAAAAAAAGGTGTGGAAATTAATCCACACCCTTTTTTTTACTATCGTTAGTATTGTTATTTACGTATCACCTTGCGAACGGCAACACCTCTGTCGGTAGTAACACGCAATGTATAGTATCCTTTGCTCAGTTTGGATAAGTCTATTATATAACTATCGTTGTATACTGCCATTATTCTACCCATAGCATCCATTACTTCTACTTTGCGGATATCTGTAGTGTTGAAAGTAATAGTTCCTTTGGTTGGGTTGGGATAGAAACTAAGTTGGTCTAATCCGTTGGCTGTTTCTATTCCTATTTCTTCTATTGTCAGAATAAGTGTTACCACGCTGTCGCAACCGCTCAAAGTTTCGCCATAATAGTAGTATATTCCGCTTTCGGTGTATGTGGTATCATTCCAAACATATTCGTTTACGGCAGTGTCTACTATGGTATCGTATACCGGATTGTTTATAGTAAGATTAAGTGTAACCACACTATCGCAACCTGCAATGTTTGTTAATGTGTATGTAGCCGAATCGGTTGATTCGTAATAGGTAATACCATCTATCCATGTAATGCTGTCGCAGGCAACAATAGTATCTGTTGAGTGTTTGCTATTAATAGTAAGATTCAAAACAATTACACTGTCGCAACCATTGGCAGCCGTCAGTATGTAAGTGGGAGTATCAGTACTTTCGTAATAAGTAATACCATCTATCCATGTAATGCTGTCGCAGGCAACAATAGTATCTGTTGTTCGAGAACTATGTTTGATAGTAAGATTAAGTGTAACCACACTATCGCAACCTGCAATATTTGTTAATGTGTATGTAGCCGAATCGGTTGATTCGTAATAGGTGATACCATCTATCCATGTAATGCTGTCGCACGCTTCTTTATAATCTATGCCTGTGTTAGGTTGATTTATCGATAAAATTAATCGTACAATACTATCATTGCCATTTGCAGTTTGTAAAGTATCAAAATAAGAATCTGCTACTGAAGCTATAAATCCATTGTCGGTGTATGTATCGCCTGCGCATATAGATGCATATATTGTGGTATCTACGTCTTCGCACATTTCTACTATAGCGGCAAAATAATTGGTCCAGTAATAAGGAGAATTTGAGTATACATCAAAATCGCCACAAGGTACTTTTAATATAGCGTTCTCTGCTATACCCAATACACGATATTCACCCATGATGGGTATTGAACTTCCCATAACAATAACTTCTTGTAAATTACTACAACTATAAAAAGCATAACTACCAATCGTTGTGACTGAATTTGGAATTGTTACGGAGGGTAAGCTAATACAATTTTCAAAAGCATGTTCTCCTATAGTAATAACCGAATTTGGAATCGATACATACGATAAACTTGAACAATTTTCAAAAGCATTATCGCCAATAATTATAGTTGAATTGGGTATTATTATTGAGTCTAAGCCTGAACAACCATTAAAAACTGAATTACCAATAGAAGTAAGAGAATTAGAAAGAGTTACTGACGATAAATTTACACAATTTGTAAAAGTGTGGTTTCCAATAGTGCTAACTGAATCTGAAACAATTAAAGATCTTAGGTTACTACAGCCGCTAAAAACATGATCACTCAAATTTACAACTGAGTTGGGAATAATTATAGAAGACAAACCGGTACAATCACTAAATGCATATGCTCCAATGGTAGTAAGCGAATTTGGCAAAATTATAGAATCTAAACCGGAACAATGAGCAAATGCATATTCTCCAATGGTGCTAAGTGTATTGGGCATAATTATGGAATCTAAACTACTACAATTGTAAAAGGCCGATTTACCAATACTAATAAGTGAATTAGGCATATTTATTGATCTTAAACTTGTACAATTTGTAAAAGACCAAAGTCCTATTTCGGTAATAGAATCAGAAATTATTACTGTTTCCAAATTTCTACAAGCATAAAAAGCAGAAGTTGTAATAGAAGTGACTGAATTAGGTATAGTTATAGAAGTTAAGCTATAACAAGCTTGAAAAGCTCCCGAATAAATAGTAGTAACCGAATTTGGAATGGTAATAGATCTTAAACTATCGCATCCATAAAATGTTTCTTCACTAATAAATGTAATAGAATTTGGAAGAGTAATTGTGATTACTCCGCTCAATTTAAAAGCAGCTACACCAATTGAACTAACTGAATTAGGTATGTTTATCGATGTTAATCTAGTACAATTTTCAAAAGCATAATTTCCAATAGTGGTGACTGAATTCCCAACGGTTACAGATATTAATTTACTACAATTTTTAAAAGCGTAGCTTCCAATGGTGGTAACTGAATTGGGAATTATTATTGACTCCAATCGAAAACAACCAAAAAAAGCATAACTTTCAATGGTTATAAGCGAATCAGAAAGTATTACTGACGCCAAATTACTACATCCATAAAAAGTATTAGTTTTAATAGAGGTAATAGTATTGGGAATAATAACAGAAACTATATTTTTGTTATCTTGAAATGCATTGGCTGAAATATCGGTAACCATATTTGGAATAACAATATTTGTGTCTGTACCAATATATTTTATCAATGATATTCTTGTACTATCGTTATATACGAAGTCATTTTCAATGTATTTATTCATATACAACGCTCCCCACCGCCTATAGTTCGACGCAGTGCCATGGTAGATAATGTTCTTTACATTTCCAAAAGCGTAATCTCCAATTGAAGTAACTGAATTGGGTATAAATAAATTAGTAATACCTGTACAATTAGAAAATACACGAGTTCCAATGGTGGTGACTGAGTTAGGTATAGTAATCGATTGTATCGTATTCATAGATAAAAAAGCAGAATCACTTATAGTGGTAACAGTATTGGGTATAATAATATTTGTATCACTTCCTATATAAACCTCTAATATAGTTCTTGTGCTATCACTATATACAAACCCATTTTCAACAAATCCATTCATTGTTACTGCTCCCCAAGGACTGCCGGTAGCAGTACCATAATAAATTATATGTTTTACTTTTTTAAAAGCATTGTTTCCTATTGTGGTAACAGAGTCGGGTATGACTACAGATGCTAAACTTGTGCAATTGTAAAAAGCATTGTTACCTATAGAAGTAAGGGTGTTTGGGAGTACTATCTCTTCTAAAGTTGAACAATTATAAAAAGCATAACTACCAATCGAAGTAACAGTATTAGGAATATTTACAGATATTATACTATTGCAACCCCAAAAGGCAGAATCGCCTATTATGGCAACAGTATTTTGAATTACTATATTTGTATCTGTTCCAATGTATTTGATTATTTTAGTTTTTGTGCTATCATTATAAATAAATCCATTTTCAATATACCTATTCATATATAACGCACCCCAAGGACCACCGGTGGCAGTGCCATGATATACAATATTTGTCACATTTTTAAAAGCATTTTTTCCTATAGTAACAACAGAATTGGGTATACTTACATTAAGTAAACTTGTACAATCATAAAAAGCATATTGTTCTATCGTAGTAACGGAATTGGGTATATTTACACTAAGTAAACTTGTACAATTATAGAAAGCATCTTGTTCTATCGTAGCAACGGAATTGGGTATACTTACACTAAGTAAACTTGTACAATTATAGAAAGCATATTGTTCTATCGTAGCAACGGAGTCAGGTATACTTACATTAAGCAAACTTCTACATCTATAAAAAGCGTAACTACCAATCGAAGTAACCGAATTTGGGATGGTTACTGAGGTTAAACCGGTACAACCATCAAAAGCACCATTTCCAATAGAAGTAACAGAATTGGGAATTGTTATTGTAGTCAATTCGGTACAACGACAAAAAATTTCATCTTCTATTTGTGTAATGGAATTTGGTAAACTTATTGATGATAAACTTGTACATCCTTCAAATGCACATTCTCCGATAGAAACTACTGAATTAGGAATACTTATTGAAGTTAAATTACTGCATGAATAAAATGTATACTTTCCAATAGAAGTAACCGAATTGGGTATAGTTACTGAAGTTATATTTGAACAATTTCTAAAAGGGCCAAATGAACTGCTGATAACTTTTAGTTCTGTTACGTTATAAGTGGTGCCATTGTATGTTACTGTTGCCGGTATAACCACATCACCGGAAACATAATTATTGTAAGTAGTACTAGATCCGGGTCTTACTACACCTACATTGGTAGTACCGCTGATTATTTCATAATAGAGAGTGTGTCCACTTGGGCTCACTGCACTAAAGTCGTATGCCCATACTGTTTGCACCATAGTGCTAACTATGAGAACTATAGATAATAATACTTTTTTCATTTTCTACATCCTTTCTTGTTTAAGGGTTTTACCATACTGCCGGTGGCAGCGTGTTCATTAAATTCTGTGTATGCCGTATGTGGCATAGCATTGCTTGTGCAATAATCAATTAATTTATACATATCTTTTTACTTTTTGTGAGCCGTTGCTAATATTCCATAAACAAGGGGTATAAATAAAGGCGTGAAATCTTTCATTATTACCACTTATTTATCGGAAGGTTGTCTGAGAAATACCCGTATACAAATAAGGGTCGAAGAAATTCACACCTATAGTGCGAACTTTCGACATCTCATTCTCGCATACGGCATAAAGTTTCTCAGACATTTTCCGATGAGAATAAAAGCATCAAGCTCTGTGTTTATACTATGTTTATTATATTTATTTCTACGTTGTTACATATTATTTACTGTTTGTTTGAAAGTGCAAAGGTACAACTTATTTTTGAAATAAATATAGTTTTGACAAAATAATTTTACCTCGCTATTTACAAGTGCCATAGTTGCGGAGCATAACCCTGTGGTTTGGCATACAAAACTCCCACACTTAGGGGTCAAAAGTATGGCACTTTTGAGTCGTAACTATGGGGTTTACGATGCCTAAACCGCATAGTTACAAAATACGAAGTTTGTAGAAGTTGTCTTAAAGCAACATCAATCATCATCACCATGGAAATATTCTATTATAATCTTTGCTTTGGCTGCACCTATACATTTAGCCAAATCGTCGAACGAAGCAGTCTTTATTTGCTTTACCGAATGAAACTTCAACAATAAGTCTCGTGCAGTCTTTTCGCCTATACCCTTAATTTCGGTCAACGATGTTTTTATTGTTCCCTTAGAACGTTTACTGCGATGAAATGTAATTGCAAACCTATGCACTTCGCTTTGTATATGCTCCAACAAATGAAACAGAGCACTACGCGGTGCTATACCTATAGTGATAGGTGGAAAACCATATAAGAGTTCGGCAGTGCGATGACGATCATCTTTTACCAATCCTGCTATAGGAATAGATAAGTTTAACTGCTCTTCTATTACTTTACGCACCGACTCCATCTGTCCCTTGCCTCCATCTACAATAATAAGCTGAGGCAATGGCTTGTTTTCTTCTTTTAATCGTTTGTAACGTCTATACACCACTTCCTCCATCGATGCATAATCGTCGGGACCTTCCACCGTTTTGATATTAAACAACCTATATTCCGAAGGACAAGGCTTACCATCGGCAAAGTGCACCATAGCAGCCACCGGATAGGCACCCTGTATGTTGGAATTATCAAACGACTCGATATGTCTCGGCAGTTCGGGCAACTGCAACTCGGTCTGTATCTTCTCAAGCAATTGCAGTTTCAAACCCTCAGGCTCTACCAGCATACGCTGATGATCACGCTCATGACGATAGTATTTCAAATTGCGAAACGACAACTCCAGCAACTGCTTTTTATCGCCACGTGTAGGTATGGTTTGAAAAAGATAATCGGTTGGGATATCCACTTCGAATGGGACTATTATCTCCTTGGCAGTACTCGACACTCTGGCATGCAACTCTGGTATAACCATCGATAGTATTTCGGCATCACTTTCATCGAGTTGTTTCTTTACTTCGGTAGAATAAGAATGTATTATACCCCCATTCTTTATACGCATAATATTGATATAAGCATATCTGTCGTCCGACACGATGGAATACACATCCACGTCGCGAATGCCGGTATTAACCACCATCGACCTACTTTGATACTGCTCTAAAAGGATAATCTTTTGCTTAACAAGCTCGGCCTTCTCAAACTCCAACACTTCGGCATAGTCCATCATTTTCTTTTTCAAGTCGTCGAGTATCTCTTTAAAGTCGCCCTTCAATATATTTCGTATCATATTCATGGTTTGCAGATACTCCTCTTGGCTTTCGTTTGCCACACAAGGAGCATTACACAAACCTATCTGGCTGTTGATACATGCTTTATACTTACCTTGACGTATACTTTCGGGTGTTAAGTTAAGTTTGCAAGTGCGGTAGCAAAACAATTTGCGAATAATATTCTGCAGTTCTCGCAATATCTTTTGATTAGGATAAGGACCAAAGAAAGAGCCTTTTATGGAGGTACGGTCGCGAGTGTAAAGCAAACGAGGATAAGGCTCGGCTGTGATACATAGTGAGGGATAGCTCTTATCGTCTTTGAGCATACTATTATACTTAGGCTGATACTGCTTTATAAGGTTGTTTTCCAACAATAAAGCATCTATCTCATTTTCCACCACTATATATTTTACGTCGCATATCTTTCGTACCAAAATACGAATCTTGGGCGACAAATCGTTGTAATGACTAAAATACGACGACACCCTACGCTTAAGGTTTCGAGCCTTGCCTACATATAAAATATTTCCCGAATCGTCGTAGTATCGATATACTCCGGGCTTTTCGGGAATATTTACAAGCAACTGCTTGATATGGTCGAAATTTTTATTCACACTCTTATCCACCTGCACTCTCTTAATCTAAGTTTATATCCATATTGGATTTTTCTATCTTTAGTGCAATAGAGGATATACCTTTAAGTTCGTAATACTGTGTGGCATTTTTTACCGAAAACTTATGCACACCCTTTGTGTTGAAATAGAAATATTCGCGAGCTTTGGCTGTTATTTCTACAAAATCGCCTATAGGTTTGCCCTCAAATTGACCTTTTTTGTTGTTGAAAGGCACTTCAGTCATAAACGTTCTACGTCCACCTTCACTATCGGTGATATTAACCACCAAAGGAATATTCTTTAGTTTAAGAACATTGGTATCAACCACTACCGAAAAATAAATATCATAACAATCTTCAGTGTTATTTATTTTTACATCAAAATCTTCGGCCTCGAAACGCATCCAAATACTACCTGTGAAATTGTTTTTTTGGTCGAAAACAACATTATCGGAACAAGCCGAAAACAACACCGACACCGAAAGTGCCAAAATCAAAAATATCTTTCTCATTGGTTTAATAATTAATTTATTACAGTTTCAACTTATCAAAATTCTTGCCATACACACCTTGCACCTTAGCCACCGAAATGAAAGCCTTGGGGTCGGCTGTTTGTATTATTTCCATTATCAAAGGTTTGTCCACCTTGCGAGCTATAACCAAAAGCACCTTTTGATCGCTTTTGCTAAACCAGCCCCAACCATTCAATAGCGTTACGCCTCTACCCACTTCGCTACCTATCCTATCGGCTATTTCCTTAGTATACTGCGAAAACACCATTATCTGATACGACTGTTTTGAACCATCTATAACCAAATCCAATGCGTATGTCATCACAGCCATCTGAACATAGCCATACACCACATTTTCTATAGAACCCGACACAAAGAACGAGCAACCGATGATAACAATATCCAGATACATAATAACTTTACCCGGACTGATATTGTAATACTTATTCACTATAAGAGCAATAATATCGGTACCGCCCGAATTACCCCCCATCGAAAATGCCAATCCTATACCGGCACCGGCCAATCCTCCTCCTATAATAGCACACATAAAGGGGTCGAACTTAGTGATGTCGAGTAAGTTTTGTATCTCGATACCTTGCTGAAGAAAGATAAACAACCCCGACGATACCAATATACCGTAAATGGTATTGAGCCCGAATTTGGCTCCCAACAGCTTTAATGCTACAAGCACTAACACTGCATTGATAATAAGATTGGTAACACCCACAGGCATACTCTCGCCCGAAAGGAAATAAAGTATAGACGACACACCACTGACTCCTCCACCTATTATTTGGCTTGGAATAAGAAATGCCGACCATGCAAATGTGTACAAAAATATACCAAAAGTAATAATCACATACGACATTATTGTCTTTTTCTTGCTATGGAATATATTCATAATACTTATCTTTTAATTTATTAAACATATAATCAACAACTAAGACTCTTATTGTTCTTATCGTTTAAACTGCAAATATACGATTTTTTTTTGTTTTTTTAGAACTACAGTCAGGCGAAGCCGGTTGTTTTTCAGGGTTAAGGGTTAAAGGGAAGATACAAAAAACAGGTTATCTCACGACGCTTACTTCTGTGAAACACATTAAAATTGAATTTTATGAACGATTGTAACGTAGCACTATTATTTGTTGTATACAAAGAAAGAATTTCCCTCGCGTAGTTGTCGGATTTTAATCGCGTAGTTATTGGATTTTCCTCGCGTAGTTGTAAAAATTTCCTCGCGAGGGAATTTTTACAACTACGCGAGGAAAAAATACACACTATTCAGTGCAATATAGGTTGCAATGGAAACGCATACAGAAATACATCTCATGACTGAAAAGAAATCGTCTTCTTTGGCAAAAATGATGGCTATGGTTGTGGCATATTTGCTAAATAAAAATGCTTGCCAAAGCTATCTTATAAGCGTCCTATGACACACCTGCTTTGAACTAGTAATGGCTTGAGCGGTGAGGTCTTTTTTTTGTTGAGACAACGGACGAAAAACTTTAGACGTTTGATCTTCGACCTTTCGACCATAGTCCTAAAACAGCCGGCTTCGCCCTACTCGTAGTCTCGTAGACTTGTGGACTTGTAGTCTTAAGGACAGGCGAATATTTTTTTTAGTTCTGCTTGCATATATCAAGAATTTTTCGGTACTTTGCATAAATATTATGCATTATATCAAGTTGGGTATTTATTTGACTTCCACTATAAAATGTAGTTCTAAAAGCTATTGACATACACAATTTTTTCTATAGGAAGTTTAAAGAATTTAATTCAACCAACAGATATATAGAAACAAAAAATGTTATTAATTATATAATATTATATGCAGATTAATGTCATTACCGACAAGATAGCGAGGATATATCAATCCATAGCCAAGTGCATACCGCCTATGAAGCGAATGCCTAAAAAGATAAAGTATTACTTATTTATAATATTGTTTTTATTGATAGCCATTATCGTTTACATAAAATGGCCACGCCCTGCCGAACCCATTTATCCTAGTGTTTCGGTAGAACCTGTAGTGGTTGAAGATGTGGAGATTTATGTAGAATATGCCGGCAAAATCAAAGCCCGCCAATATGTGGAGATACGCGCCCGGGTGGAAGGATATTTGGAAACCATGCATTTCGAAGAAGGTGGATATGTAAACAAAAACGACCTTTTGTTTGCCATAGACCAAAAGTTATATAAGGCACGTGTGGAAAAAGCCAAGGCACAACTAAAAAAGAACGAAGCCTTGAAACAAAAAGCCGAACGCGATTTGAATCGTATACGCCCATTATACGAACAAAATGCTGCCAGCCAATTGGATTTGGACAACGCCATAGCAGCCTACGAAGCGGCACAAGCCGAAGTGGTAATGAGCGAAGCCGACCTTACACAAGCCGAGATAGCACTAAGCTACACAACAGTACACTCTCCGATATCGGGATTTATCAGCGAAAGTTCGGCCGACATAGGCACACTTGTAGGACCGGGAGGAAAATCGCTATTAGCCACAGTGGTGAATAGTGATACTGTGGAAGTGAACTTCAGTATGACAGGGCTCGACTACCTAAAAAGCAAGGAGCGAAACGTAAATCTGGGCAAAGCCATAGAAGATAGAAATTGGAATCCATACATCACCATAACACTGGCCGACAATACCGAATATCCGCTAAAAGGATTGGTAGACTTTGCCGATCCACAAGTAGACCCCAACACAGGAACATTCTCGGTGCGTGCACTAATGCCAAACCCAAACCATATACTTTTGCCGGGACAGCTCACCAAAGTACGCTTACTGATAGACGTACACGAAGATGCAATAGTAGTACCCACCAAAGCACTGGTTATAGAAAAAGGTGCGGTATACATCTTTGTGGTTCGCCCCGACAATATTGTGGAAAAACGTTTTATAGAGTTGGGACCCGAAGTGATGAACAAAGCAGTGGTAGAGCGTGGATTAGGGAAAAACGAACGCATAATAGTGGAAGGATTCCACAAGCTAAGCCACGGAATGAGAGTAGAAATAGTTAATGCCGAAAAAGATGAAGAGTGATTTTTTCATTGACCGACCTATATTCTCAACAGTAATATCAATCCTTATTGTATTGGCGGGAGTTATAGGTTTGGTGCTATTGCCCGTAGATCAATATCCACAAATAGTACCACCAGTAGTAAAAGTATCAGCCACCTATCCCGGAGCGGGAGCCGAAACGGTGTCGCAAGCAGTGGCAGCACCCATCGAACAGGTGCTTAATGGCACACCGGGTATGCAATATATGGAGTCGCAAAGCACCAATACCGGAACTTTCTCGGTAAGCCTTACCTTCGACATTAATACCAATCCCGATTTGGCAGCCGTGGAAGTACAAAACAGAATAAAAGGCTGCGAGTCGCGACTACCGGTCGAGGTAGTACAAAATGGTATATCCATCGACAAACAGGCCTCGAGTAAGTTGATGACGATAACTTTGAAATCGAGCGACCCAAAATTCGACGAAATATATCTGAGCAACTATGCCACACTTAATGTATTGGATATGATACGCCGTGTAAATGGTGTTGGTCAGGTGTCAAACATAGGTAGCCGCTACTATGCCATGCAGATAAAAGTGCGACCCGAAAATTTGGCTGCTTTGGGGCTTACGGTGCAAGATATACAAGCCGCCATCAAAGAGCAAAACCGCGAATCGGCAGCAGGTGTATTGGGGCAACAGCCCATAGAAGGAATAGACGTAACGATACCCATTGTAACTCGCGGACGACTATCCAACGTTTCGGAATTTGAAGATATTGTTATCAAAGCCAACAAAGATGGATCGATACTACGACTGAGAGACGTTGCCGATATATCGTTGGAAGCACAGTCGTATACCACCGAAAGCGGTATCAATGGCGAAAATGCCGCAGTGCTGGAAGTGAAAATGCTACCGGGTATGAATGCCATGGAAGTGTCTAAGTCCATACGCAAAACCATGAACGAAATAAGCAAAAACTTCCCCGAAGGTATAACATACGATATACCCTTTGATATGACCGACTATATCAACCAATCCATCAAAGAGGTATATATCACATTGTTTGAAGCATTATTACTGGTTATCTTGGTAGTGTTTCTTTCTTTACAAAATTGGCGTTCGGCCATTATTCCGGCCATTGCCGTACCCATATCTCTTATAGGAACACTTGGTGTAATGTTGGCTTTTGGGTTTACCCTTAATATGCTCACACTATTGGGACTTATATTGGCTATAGGCACAGTGGTGGACGATGCCATTGTGGTAGTGGAAAATGTGGATAGGATTA
Source organism: Bacteroidales bacterium (assembly GCA_017522255.1). Classification (GTDB taxonomy): domain Bacteria; phylum Bacteroidota; class Bacteroidia; order Bacteroidales; family P3; genus HGM05376. The sequence continues at coordinate 92,497 of JAFWZP010000087.1, forward strand.
TGCGACAAGAAGGTCTATCGGCATACGAGGCTACCAAGAAAGCAATGAGGAGTTTGGGAGGTGCATTGATAGCCACTTCGTTGGTGCTATGTGCCGTTTTTGTTCCCGTAAGTTTCTTGTCAGGCATATCGGGTTTGCTGTATAGGCAGTTTACCATCACCATTGCAGTGTCGGTAATAATATCCACCATTGTGGCACTTACGCTTAGCCCTGTGATGTGTTCGAAATACTTACGTCCCGACACAAACGATCCTTCTACAAAAAACAGACTATTCCGAGCCATAAACAGAGCATTGGATCGTGGCAATCAACTTTACGAACGAATTATACTTGGCACACTTCGCCACTCAAAAGGAGTATTTATATTCTTTGGCATCTCGCTGGTATTGATAATTTTGATGATGAAATGGGTGCCACAAAGTTTTATACCCCAAGAGGATCAAGGCTATTTTACCGTAGAATTGGAATTACCCGAAGGAGCATCGCTCGAACGCACTCGCGAAGTAACCGACCGTGCTATAAAATATCTGATGACACAAACCGATGTGGATCATGTGTTGAATGTAACCGGTTCGAGTCCGAGAGTAGGAACCAACCAATCACGCAGTCAGCTTACGGTGATTATGAAAGAATGGGAAAATCGTAAAGAAAAAGACCTTTCATCTTTTATGAGCTACGTACAAACCGAGTTGAGCCGGTATCCCGAATGTATAGTCAACGTAAGTTCGCCACCCGTAATACCGGGTTTAGGCACATCGGGAGGTTTCGAAATGGCATTGGAAGCCAGAGGCAACACCTCGTATTCCGAATTGCAAATGGCAGTAGATACCATACTGCACTATGCACAGCAACGTAAGGAGTTGGCCAAAGTTACCTCATCAATGCAAGACGAAATACCTCAACTATATATCGATGTGGATAGAGACATGGCCAAACTTATGGGAGTATCGGTTTCGGACATCTTCACCACCATGAAAGCCTTTACCGGTTCGGTATACGTCAACGACTTTAACCTCTTCAACAGAGTATACAGAGTGTATATACAAGCCGATGCACCTTATAGAGCCACATCCAGCAATATGAACCTATACTTTGTAAAAGGCAATGGAGGCGAAATGATACCCATACCATCGCTTGGCACCACATCCTACACCACCGGACCGGGAGCCATCAGGCGATTTAATATGTACTACTCCGTTTCCATCACCGGCGAAGCAGCTCCGGGATATAGTTCCGGACAAGCCATGGAAGCATTGGAAGACATCGTTAACGAAAAAATTCATCAAGATGTGGGTATCGAATGGAGCGGACTATCGTATCAAGAAAAGAAACAAAGTGGACAAACCGGCTTTGTGCTTATGTTGGCATTCTTGTTTGTATTCCTATTCTTGGCGGCACAATACGAAAGTTGGACCGTTCCAATAGCCGTTTTGCTATCGCTACCCATTGCGTGTCTTGGTGCATTTGTGGGTATCCTTATCTTTGGATTGGAAAACAACGTATATTTCCAAATAGGATTGGTGATGCTTATAGGCTTGGCAGCCAAGAATGCCATTCTTATAGTAGAGTTTGCCAAAGAACAAGTGGATCGTGGTGTTGATGTTGTAGAAGCCACCGTAAAAGCCGCCGTTATGCGGTTCAAACCTATAGTAATGACATCGCTTACTTTTATTTTAGGCATGTTGCCATTGGTGTTTGCCAACGGTCCCGGTTCCTACAGCCGTCAAGGCATAGGCGTAGGTGTCTTTTTCGGTATGCTTGTAGCCATGAGTATAGGTATTGTGTTGGTTCCATTCTTCTTTGTTTGGATATACCGCATCAAATCGCATATTAAAAATAGGAGAATCAATAAATGCAACGAATAATATTATACACTATAGCAGTATTATTGCTTTTGCCGGCATGTTCGGTGGAACGTAAGGCGGCACACCCTCAGCTAAATATCCCCGGCAGCCTTGTGGCCGATTTGCAACACGACTCTATTTGTATTGCCGACCTATCGTGGATGGAGCTATTGGGCGATACAGTATTGTCGAGCCTTATCGAAAAAACTTTGCAATACAATAAGGATATAAACATAGCATCGGCACGTATTCTTGAATACGAAAAAAGACATCGAATGGCTCGCAGCAGTCAATTTCCGGCAATAGGTATAGAGTCGTATTCCGAACGTGAAGCGACCAACTATAACGGCAACAGCCCCACCGATGATATTGAACTTTCGGCCACAGTGGCATTGGCATGGGAGATAGATTTCTTTGGTCGCTTGCGTTGGGCCAAAAGGGAAGCGTCGTACAACTATCTGCAAACCATTGAGGCACGCAGAGCATTACAAATGTCGCTTATAGCCGAAGTGGCAACAGCCTATTTCGAGTTGGTGGCTTTGGATAAAGAACTAATGATTGTTGAAAACACACTATCCACACGTCGCGAAAACGTTCATCAGGCAAAACTCCGATTCGAAGGCGGTCTTACTTCAGAGATACCTTATCAACAAGCACGTGTAGAGTTGGCTCGAACAGCATCGATGGTGCCCGATTTGAAACTGAAAATAAGAATGAAAGAAAATGAAATTTCGTTCCTATCGGGCTGCTATCCATCACATATAGAGCGAGCATCGACACAGCCGTCCATAAAAGAAAACATATTACATATAGGCTTACCATCAGACCTTGTGCGTCGTAGGCCCGACATACAAGAAGCCGAAATGGCATATTATGCTGCCATGGCCAATGCCGGAATACAATGGGCCAATCGGTTTCCACGTTTCACCATAAACTTAGAAACGGGATTTGAAAACACATCATACAACGATTTCTTCAGCTCGCCTTTCACATATATGATTGGCAACCTCGCAGCTCCGGTATTTGCATTCGGCAAAAGAAAAGCACAATACGAAGCCTCGTTGGCAGCCTGTCAAGCCAAATGCTATGCCTACGAAGAGAGAGTGTTGCAAGCATTTCGCGAAGTAAGCGATGCTGTGGAAGCATACATTGCCGCAGTGGAAAACACCAAACTGATGGACCATTTAAAAACATCATCACAAAAATATGTCGACCTCGCATTGTTTCAACACGTTAATGGTCATATCAACTACTTAGATGTATTGGATGCACAACGCAGCTATTTCAATGCCGAAATAGAACATAGCAATGCCATTCGCGACCAATACCTGGCACTGATAAAGCTATACAAGGCCTTAGGTGGCGGCTGGAAATAATAAAAAATATGCAGTTATCTAAAAGTTATAAGCAATGAAAATGGATAATAGTTTTTTATATAGAGGTCAAATGCAATTAATGCTACTTGTTGCTCATATAGAAACCGTGCTTGCTAGTCTCGAAGCTATTGAATGGTATCTATATAGCGACTACAACACTTTCGAAAGACTCACCATAATTCCTAATACTGATTTATATCACATTATGGATATTGAATACAAGACACATGGTATAGAGAATACCGAAATAAATATTATATGGGAACCATCCATTGCACCCGGACATACTGCTATTCGAACTTCATTGAGCGATGGACGTTATACTCTTTCACATTGCTTGGCTAAGAATGGCATTGATTGCTATAGATTTAATATCAATAATGATATATTACCCGCATACTTTTTTCATAGAATATCGCCCAACAAAGCTACCGAGCGTGTAGTTCAATATATAAACGAGGGAGATAGGGCGGAGTTTTATCAAGAAGGGGTACTGTTGCCCTTCGAAAATAGTGAATATTACAGCCGTCGGAGAAAGAAAGACCGAATAAATCCCGATATTATAGTTGAATACATGTCGGCATTAGGGTGGGACATCCTGGACGATAACTTTTGGAGAAGCAACAAAGAAGCCTACAAAGACACCCGAATATTTAAGGGAAATGAATAACAAATTGGAATTATGTATTCTGCAATAAATACCATGATATGCCGTTATACAAAATGCTAAACTTAGAAGTAGAAATAAGATGAAAGAAGTATTTGATTTGGTAAACCAAATGTCGCCATACCTATTGTTGGGATTTCTTTTGGCCGGTATTATGCACGCCTTTGTCCCACACAAGATGTATAAAAACTATCTCAGCAAGAGTAATTTTCGTTCGGTGTTCAATGCCACATTGTTGGGTATTCCGTTGCCATTGTGTTCGTGCGGAGTTATACCCACAGCCATGTCGCTACGCAAAGAAGGTGCATCTAAAGGTGCAACGGTAGCTTTCCTTATAGCTACTCCACAAACGGGTATCGACTCCATAATAGCCACATTTTCTTTGCTTGGACTACCCTTTGCATTAATAAGACCGTTTGCAGCTCTCGTTACAGCTCTTTTTGGAGGCACTATGGTGAATTTGTTTTTAGAAAAAGATTTTGCCGATATTGCTATTCAACAAAATAATGAAGTTAAAGACAGTGAAACGCTTTCATTCGGAAGAAAGATTGTTTCGGCATTGCGTTATGCTTTTGTAGATATGATGCAGGATATAGGTAAATGGCTTATCTTGGGTTTGGTAGTAGCCGGACTTATCACCGTGTTTGTTCCCGAATCGTTCTTTGCACTCTTCGCCGATAGTTCATTGTTAAGTATGTTGGTGGTTTTGCTTTTTGCCATACCTATGTATTTATGTGCCACAGGGTCTATACCTATAGCTGTTACTCTTATGCTCAAAGGGCTAAGTCCGGGAACGGCATTGGTGTTGCTTATGGCCGGTCCGGCAATAAATTTTGCTTCAATATTGGTAGTTGGTAAGGTGCTGGGACGCAAAACATTGTTTATATATCTTGCCTCTATTATAATGGGCAGTATGCTTTTGGGTTTGGGTATTGATTATCTATTGCCACGTGAGTGGTTTACATCGGCCATTGCTCAGATACACTCGTGCAACCATCATTCGGCAGATATTTTCAATATAATATGTACGGCGGCGATGTTTCTGCTACTTATCAATGCCATCATACTCAAATATCGAAAAAAAGATAAGCACTGTAGTGATTCATGCACCACAGAGCAATCCAATCAAGAAATGGTTGTGTATATAGACGGTATGCATTGTAACAACTGCAAGAATACTGTTGAGAAGAATATTCTTCAACTCGAAGGGGTGGAATCGGTAGAGATAGATTTGCAATCGGGCAAAGCTGTGATACATGGCTCCGCTTCGTTTGAAGCGGTAACAAAAACCATCAATGCTTTGGGATTTGAAGTGCGGGAACCGTAATAATCGAGGAATCCCAACCTTATAGCTGAATACATGTCGGCATTAGGTTAGGACATCCTATACGATAACTTTTGTAGAAACGACAAAGAAGCCTGCAAAGACACTCGAATATTTAAGACTCCTTTTTAATGTACGAGATGTTAAATACCACCTATTTTGGTGGTAGCTTACCACCAAAATAGGTGTGTGCTATTAACGGTTTTCATTTTGGTTTGGAATCTACAATGAGGTAAGATTGTTTTATTCAGAAAAAAAATGTATATTTGCAAAGTATTTTGGAAACTATTTTGCTTATTGCAAAATGCTAAAAACAATAGTATTATGAATAGTATTATGAAGTATAAAGAGCATATTTTAGCAATGAAATTTGTTCCAAAAAACGGAACGAATGGCATTTATCATAAAATATATGTTGATTATGCCATAGAGATTGACATTAAAAAACAAAGCATTAACTACGGTAGTGCCATTACTGCCGAAAGTAAGACTACACAGAATTTTTCACAACCCGAAAATTTTGTGGTGCTTGAGTGTGTTGATAGACTTCTTACCAAGGGATATAAGCCTCAAAACATAGTTCTTGAAAAGACTTGGCCATCTGGGCATGGTACATCAGGGCGATTGGACATTTGTGTTAATCGCGAAGATGGAACACCATATATGCTTATCGAATGCAAGACATTTGGCAAGGAGTACAATAAGGAGTTGGCGCGAATCCGTAAGGATGGTGGTCAGCTATTCACATATTTCCAATTATCTGGCAGCAAGGCTGATGTGCTAATGTTGTACGCATCAGAATTGAAAGGCAATAAGTTTGTATATGTAAATGAGATTATCAAGATTGAAGATGATTATCGCAATGGTGATGTTAAGGATATTTATGAGAAATGGAATAAGCTCACCAAAGATAACGGTATCTTTGATTCTTGGGTGCAACCATATAATTTCCAGAGCAAGGCGTTAACAAAGGAACAATTAAAGGAAATTAAAGCAGAAGATTCAAGCTTTATCTTCAACCGTTTCCTTGAAATTCTGCGTCATAATGTAGTATCAGATAAGGGAAATGCTTTCAATAAGATCTTCACACTCTTCTTATGCAAGGTATATGACGAAACTACTACAGATGATGGTGAAGAATTAAGATTCCAATGGCTTGAAGGCCGAGACAATCATGTAGATTTCCAACTTCGCTTAACAGACCTTTATAGCAAAGGTATGAAGAAGTTCTTAGATAGAACTGTTAGCGACTTTAATGACGATGATTTTAACAAGCGGTGTGCAAGTCTTACAGCAGAAACAAAAGAGTTTCTGCGCAAGGAGGTAAACAAACTCCGTCTTGAAAAGAATAACGAGTTTGCGATTAAGGAAGTGTATGATAGTGCCTCTTTTGAAGAGAATGCGAAAGTAGTAAAAGAGGTTGTAGAGTTAATTCAGGGATATAGAATCCGATACAATAAGAGACAACAGTATCTATCAGACTTCTTCGAGTTACTTCTTACTACTGGTCTCAAACAAGAGGCTGGACAGTATTTCACACCTGTACCTATTGCACAATTTATCATTAAGAGTCTTCCGTTGGATTCTATTATGGCAGATAAACTATCTCGTAAGGATGGTGAGATTCTTCCATATATGATTGACTATGCATCAGGTAGCGGCCATTTTATCACAGAGTTTATGCACGAAATACAGGACATCATAAATGGCTGTGATACTTCTAAGTATATTGAAGAGACAAGAAACCATCTTGACAATTGGCAAAAGAGCCACTTCGGTTGGGCGACAGACTACGTATATGGTATTGAAAAGGATTATCGACTTGTAAAAGTTGGTAAGGTTGGATGCTATTTGCACGGTGACGGTTTGGCTAATGTTATCCTCAGTGATGGACTTGCTAATTTTTGCAATAACAAAGAATATAAGGGAAAATTACGCAAGCAAACTAATGATGGTCAAAAGGACAATCAGCAGTTCGATATAGTATTGAGTAACCCTCCATATTCTGTCTCATCATTCCGCCAAACAACTCGTGACTATTATACAGAGCAAGATTTTGAGTTGTATAATTCATTGACTGATAATAGTTCTGAAATAGAGTGTCTGTTTATTGAGCGTACAAAACAGTTGCTTAAAGATGGAGGTATTGCAGGCGTTATTCTTCCAAGTTCAATATTGAGCAACTCGGGCATATATACAAAGGCTCGTGAGATTATATTGCAATACTTTGATATAGTTGCAATAGCAGAGTTGGGAAGCAATACCTTTATGGCTACCAACACAAATACTGTTATTCTATTCCTCCGCCGTAGAGATAATTATTTTGCAGCCAACACAAAGAATGCTGTTGATACTTATTTCCGCACATTAAATGATGTTACTATCAACGGTATAGAAACTCCGGCCTCAAAATATGTATCACATGTTTGGGAGGGTCTTGATTATGCAGACTATGTTACATTGTTACAAAAATTGCCCAATGACAAGGTTAAGGCACACGAAATATATGCAGAGTATAAAAAGAAAATCTCTGCAAAGAGTGACACTAAGTTATATGAGACTATCTTAAATATAGAGGCTGAAAAGCTTTTATACTTTGTTTTGGCATATCCTCAAAAGGTTGTTATTGTCAAGAGCGGAGAAAAAGATGTAGAAAAACGCTTTTTAGGCTATGAGTTCTCAAATCGTCGAGGCAACGAGGGAATCCATGCCATTCAGAGAGGCAAGAATATAGATGAGTGCACTAAACTCTTTGATGCTAATAGCTATGACAATCCAGATAAAGCCAGTACTTATGTGTATAAAGCCTTTAAGGGTGACCATTCATTGCCAATAACAGGAAATATGCAACAGCATATTTCTCGTGCATTATTGATTGATATGCTTAGCTTTGACAGAGATTTATTTGAAAAGAATATATCTTTAGTAACAAAAAAAAAAGCAGCATTTAATACACGATGGAGTCTACAACCAATAGGAAATTTGTGCCATATATACCAACCTCAAACAATTGCAAAAAATGTTATAACCCAAGAGGGCAAATATAAAGTATATGGAGCAAATGGAATTATAGGTTATTATGACAAATTCAACCATGAAAATGAGGAGGTTGCATTAACATGCCGTGGAGCAACTTGTGGTTGTGTTAATTATACTGAACCACAAAGTTGGATTACAGGGAATGCAATGGTAATTACTCCTCAAAGCGAAGTAGTTTGCAAGCAATTTTTATACAATCTATTGGTTAGTACCAATTTAAAAAATATAGGAATTATTACAGGAACTGCTCAGCCTCAAATTACAAGAGAAAATATAGCTCCATTCAAAATCCCTGTTCCTCCTATTGATATTCAGAAACAGATTGTTGAGGAAATTGGCAAGGTTGATAAGTCGGTTTCTGATTCTATGTTGCGGATTGATAAGTATGAAAGTGATATAGAGAGTTTGCTATCATCATTAAGATTTGCAGATAGTACGCTAAATGCTATTGCCCCATTTGCTACTAAGTCTATTAAGTATAGCGACATAGAGTCTGAAACATATATTACAACTGATAATATGCTTCAGAACAAATTGGGCGTTCTTCCGTTTGAAGGGATTGCAAATATATCATCTATCACGGAATATAAGCCAGAGGATATATTGATTTCAAATATTCGTCCGTATCTTAAAAAGATTTGGTTTGCAGATAAAGAAGGCGGCTGCTCAAAAGATGTTCTTGTGCTTAGGTCTGCCGATGCGAATAAATATCTTCCTAAGTATATCTTCTATATGCTTCGTAGAGATGCCTTCTTTGACTATGTGATGGAGGGTAAAAAGGGTATTAAGATGCCACGAGGCAACAAGGAGGATATAATGAAGTACAAAATCCCGATGCCTAATATTGATGAACAAAAACGCATTGTAGCCCAGATAGAGGCATTGGAATTAGAGATTACTAAGGCTCGCACTTTGATAGAAAGTGCAGCGAATGAGAAACAAGCGATACTTGATAAATATTTATAATTATGGAAACAGCAAATACGATACAAGAAACATATAATATTTGGAGTTGGTTGTTGCCACTTATCAGTGGAGCCGTAGGTGCCTTAATAGGTACTTATGGAGGTTCTTATTTTTTGCATTGGAAGCAAGAAAAGAAAATCAAAAATGTTCGCTCTATGGCTGTTAAAGCATTAAATATTTTCAAAGAGTATGCTCAGCAGAAGAAAAGTTATGCAGAGACTACAAATGAATTTAATACTAAACTTAGCATTTCTGAGAAACGAGCAGTTGTAGTAGCTTTGCATAAACTTGGAGTACCATTTGAGACTCCAACAAAGGATACTTTTGATATTAAGAATATAAGATTCAAAGACATCGTAATAGATAAGGATGAAATTTCTGCTATGATTGTGCAAATCAACAAGGGTAATTGTGATAATCATTTCTTTACAGATATTGAATCATATTTTACTTCAAACTTACGACTTAACGCAGTGAGAAATGTTGGTAAGAAATATGTTGAGGAGGTGCACGCAAAAAGTTATATTGAAAAAGAAAATCCAAATACAATTATAAATCCATCAGATTGGTCTAAACAGTTTACTCCAGGTGAACTTCAAACGATATTGGTACTAAGAACACAATTGGCCAATACCGACTATTTCTCTCAAAATGGACAAGCAGATTCTAAGAAGATTAAAGATTTGATTAGAGAAATAGAAATAGGTTTGTGGGATAATTATCTTTTCTATGACTATGAATCTTTTACAAATATTAGAGCCCAGCATAATTTGGCAAATGTGGTGCAAAATATGATAATGATTAACCAACAAACTATTAATAAGGAAGATTCTATTTAATAATAGAGATAAATAAGCAAGAAATACATGGCAGTAGCGATTGAATATAAGGTATTGGCAGGTATGAATGAAGTTGCAAATAAATTACCGTCAATAATAAAAGAAAGAAATGCTATTCGATGTTTCGATTCATAGATGCTAGTTTATACAAGACTTGTTATGAAAGCTAGTAAAAAAGATGAAATGTTTTCATGATACCTATAGTATATTGCAAATATTTCTTGAACAATAATATGTAAAGAATAAATACTATGTAGCAAAGACACTCGAATATTTAAGACTCCTTTTAATGTACGAGATGTTAAATACCACCTATTTTGGTGGTAGCTTACCACCTTTTTCGGTGTGTACTAATAATGCTAGATAGTTGTAATTAGGGTTTGGGATAGATTGTATCTAGCCTCCTATAAAGCATTACTGAGAAGTGTACTACGTTTTTCTGAGCCAAAGTCTCGCATTTTGAGAGGGAAATAACTTTCGTAGTGTCAGTACGGCATATTCGTACTGACACTACGAAAATCATCCGTCCCACAAAAACGCAACTCTCTTCTCAGTTAATTCCCTTGCCGTTCTCCGTTAAGTTGGCTTTCAGCTTAGAGGGAAGGTTGTTTTGGGAAGTAATAGATCTCCGTTGAGAAGTAATAGATCCCAGCTGAGAAGTAATAGATCTCTAAACCATCTTCAGTGTAAATCGAAAAATGTTTTAGACATTTATGTATTGTAGTGCTATCGGTAAGCACTTGCAAATATTATGGTTTACGAATTGACTAAATGATATTTCTACAACATCGCCGATGTAGTATCCACAAACTCTACATAATTATCGGGTGATATCACCTTAAAGTCGGTATTGGGATAATTATCAATAAAAGTTTTTGGCAATTTTGCCTTCTTCTTAGTGTTCCACTTAAACTCAAACGCCGTCAACCTGCCATCTTGCTCTTCTATCAAATCCACCTCTTGCTGTTGCTGAGTTCGCCAAAAATACATTTGGGCATAACTTCGGCTATAGGAATTTCGCTTTATCCGTTCGCTTACCATCATGTTTTCCCATAGCATACCCACATCGTCCCTCAATTCCAATGGTGCAAAATTGGACAACAATGCATTACGTATTCCATTGTCGTAGAAATAAATCTTTCGGCCTCGCTTTATCTCTCTACGCAAATTACTGCTATATGCCGGCAAACGAAATACCACAAAACATTTCTCCAACAAATCGATATAGCTTTCTACAGTGGCTTTGTCGACCCCTACAGTTCGTGAAAGTTCGTTGTACGACACCTCGCTACCTATCTGTAATGCCAAGGCTCGCACAAGTTTTTGCAGCACCTCGGGTTTCTTCACCCCACGGTATTCCAACAAATCGCGATACAAATAATTATTTGCCAAGTTTACAAGAATACGTTTGGCATCGCCCGGTGTTGTTACCACTTCGGGATAAAGACCATATATCATACGTTGTTCCAACAGCCGTTTTTCCTCACGTGGCGACGTATGTTGCATAAGTTCTGCCAACGACAATGGGAACAAATTATACTCTATAAGCCTACCGGTAGCAGGCTCGTTAATATCATTGGCAAGAGTTAGCGACGACGACCCTGTAACCAATATTTGCATAGGCAACTTAAGATCGGCAAGCATCTTTAGCGACAAACCAATGTTTTTGGCACGCTGTGCCTCGTCTATTATCACTACTTCATGGTTCCCCATAAGCTGCCTAAGCTCGGTAGATGTTTTGTTTTCCAAATCCGAACGGTCGTCATAATTATCACAATTCAGCCTCAAAACATTCGAACTGCCACTTACAACACTATCAAACAATGTGGTTTTGCCCACTTGGCGTGCACCCATAAGGACTATTATTTTTCCTCTACCAAAGTCATTTTCAACAAGTTGTTCTATTATTCGATGTATCATATCCCTATTATTTTATATTGCAAAGATACGTAATATTTCGCATATAACAACAAAAAAACATAAGATTTGGGGATTATATTCCCCAAATCTATATATAATTTAGGGAATACAGTCCCCAAATTCATATTTAATTTGGGGATTTGACATATAAAAAGAGTCCTTTTGAAGTATCCGGAATAAGTTTTTTTGATGGTTATAATTCGTGGTGCAAGACCTAAAATCATAAGCAATTTCTAGGAATTATCCTATAGTTCCTCAAAATCTAATGCCAACAGCAATCTTTCGGTTTAGAGGGAACTCTGTTTTGAGAAATTACACTTCCCTAGTAAGAAATAACCTTTCCCAAAACCATCTTCAGTGTAAATCGAAAAATGTTTTAGACATTTATGTATTGTAGTGCTATCGGTAAGCACTTGCAAATATTATGGTTTACGAATTGACTAAATTATATAGTAAATAATTTTTAATGACTGTCATTAGAAAAATCAAGGTACAATCTATTGAACAATAATTATATGTTCCATAATTACATACTATCAGTCATAAAAATCTATTTGGGTTTAATGCGAGAAGTATTAAATACCACCTATTTAGCGTATACTATTAATAAAGGCAACTTCTAAAAATTCCACGTTTCGGGATTATAGAAGAATATTCTTTGAACCTTTTGCGTAGTTGACTTCGTCGATGTTGCTATCGCTCGAAAGAGTTAATGCTTAGGCATTGCTCTTTACTCGCTTAATCGCAACGTTGTGTTTTTTCTTGGAATCTTTCTATTTCTTTTTGGGTCGCATAGCCTGCTATGATGGGTCAAAAGAAAGTAGAAATCTTCTCTAGAAAATTCCACAAATCACTTGCAAAGCAATTTTTAGAAGTTGCCTTATATCAAATTGAAAGTTGGTGTCACCGGTGGATTCAAATTCATAAAGTAACTTTCCACCTCTTCCCTTGTCTTTGTTCCCAAACGTCCGTTTATAATTATGTCGATGGGTTTGGTTTCATCATTCAGCAAGGTATATCCTATCTGAATATTATCTTTCAAATCTTTAGGCATAGAGTTTGCCGTTTCGTTCATCCATTTCTTGGCAGAGTTTATAAGTTCCTTGTCTTGCTGTTTTATGAAATTATCGGCAGTGCCATCCAAGAAAAGAAAGAATGGCTTAACGGGTGGATTCAGCGACATAAAGTAATTTTCCAATTCGGCAGGTGTCATCGTTAGGGAATATCCTCCTATAAATATATTAACCGGAGTTTCTTCATTTATCCAAAGACGCAATCCCATTCTGATAGTTTCTTTCATGTCATCAGACATGGATTTCTTTATTTCTTTTACCCAATCTTCGGCCACCAATATCAGTTTGCCATTTTTCGATTTTACGAATTTTACATCATCAGCCACCTCTTTTACAGCATTTATCAGTTCTGAATAAATATCTGTCGAGAAAGTTTTTAATTATTAGTGTCCGCTAAACAAAATACAGCTTTTTCAATATACTGAATTTCAATAATCAACAATTGTTCTTCCTTGGACAAGCCCCCTATTTTGAGTATCTTATCGGCTGTCCGACAAATTAACCCATATATTTTGCATA
>JAFWZP010000088.1 GCA_017522255.1 Bacteroidales bacterium
ACGTTCTATGAACACTATTAAAAAATAAAAGAACTTTTGCGTGCTTTGCGTTTTTTCTTAAAATCTTTCTATTTCTTTTTCAATCGTGTAGCCCGCTACACTCAATCAAAAGAAAGTAGAAATCTTCCTAAGAAAATTCCGTAAATCACCTGCAAAGCAATTTTTAGAAATTGCCTAAATAGAAAGTATACATATTATCATATAGCCCAGATTCAGTATTTTTATAGACACCTTTTTTCAGAACAAGGCAAAGAGTATCTATTTTCAGAATAGTACATTTGCCAAAATATTACATTTTTATTAAATCTCATTTATGACCGTATCAGGTTCGATTTTTCTTTGTAATTTTGCAACTCGATATATAACATATAATATTATGAAAACAGAACGTATATTAATAGTAGACGATGAAGAAACTTTGTGCGAAGTTTTGAAATTAAACCTTGAAAATGAGGGCTATGAAGTAGATATTGCTTTTAGTGCTGAACAGGCTCTGACCTACGATTTAAAAACATACTCTCTTATTCTTTTGGATATAATGATGGGAGAAATAAGCGGTATAAAGATGGCCAAAATGCTAAAAGCAGATGTTGCCACTGCCGAAATACCTATTATATTTTGTACAGCACGCGACACCGAAGACGACATGATAATGGGGCTAAACCTTGGTGCCGACGATTATATAATGAAACCTTATACTGTTCGCAACGTGATAGCACGTGTAAAAAGTGTGTTGCGAAGAACCTCGACACACAAAAACCACGAAGTGATAGAAAAACCTAAAGTATTGAAAATAGATGGTTTGGTGCTGGATATGGAATTTATGTCGTGTAGTATAGATGGAATAGAAGTAAAGCTCAACCGAAAAGAATTTGAACTATTGGTTTATCTCATATCGAACCGTGGCAAAATATGTTCGCGAGAACAGATATTGAACGATGTGTGGACAGATGACGTAATTGTAGTAGACCGTACAATCGACGTAAACATCACTCGCTTAAGGTCTAAGATAGGAAAATACAGTTCATATATAATTACTCGTTCGGGCTATGGCTATGGATTTCGCAATTAAGTTGCCGTATCACAAAAGGTTGTTCCTTGCAGTTTTTATTCTCTCGTGGACCACTATTGCCTGCTTTATAGTGTTTCAATACATTCGTGAAAAACACTATAAATCAGAACTTATAAGTGCTCAACTACAAGCCTACAACCACAATCTGTTGGAAACAGTAGAGTATGGATTATCTTACGAAGATTATATAAGCACCTATACCAAACCGTTTGACAGCCTGAGAATATCTATTATCACACTTTCGGGTAGCGTAGTATATGACAACATTTTACCATTGGATTCTTTAGACAATCATAGCAACCGCCCGGAAATATTATCGGCTTTGAAAAAAGGTTCGGGCTATCATATCGGCCGACAATCTACTAGCGATGGTAGAGAATATTTCTACTCTGCCACACGAGGCGAAAGGGTTATAGTGCGTACCGCTATACCTTATTCGGCATCGCTTCAAGAACTATTGAGTGCCGATTGGGATTTTCTTGGAGTTATAATTATAATAAGTTTGGTTATGACTGTATTGGCGTACTTATATACCAAACGATTGGGAAAGAATATCGAACGACTTAATATCTTTGCATCAAGAGTAGAAAAAGGCGAAGTATTTGACGAAGGAGAACAATTTCCGAACGATGAATTAGGTTCGATATCCAATCACATTGTAAAGCTATATACCAAACTACAGCATACGATAAAAGACCGAGATTTAGCCCACGAAGCTGCTTTACACCAAGAGCAGGAAAAGATACGCATTAAACGACAACTGACCAACAATATAAACCACGAACTGAAAACGCCCGTAGCATCGATGCAGGTATGCCTCGAAACACTGCTGTCGGGCATAAGCCTAAGCGAAGAAAAACAGCAAGAACTGATAGAACGGTGCTACATGCACAACAAACGGTTACGCTCGTTGTTGTCTGATGTTTCACTTATCACTCGTATGGAAGATGGCAGTCAACTTATAGAAAAAGAAAGCATTGTAATAAATAACATAATAGAAGAGATAGCTGAAGAAATAGAGATGCTGCCCACCGAAAATAGCTTTAAATTACATACAAACTTTGAAGAGAAAATTGTAATAAATGGCAATATGTCGCTGATAGGATCTATATTCCGCAATCTTACAGAAAATGCCATAGCCTATTCCAATGGGCACAATATATACATAACACTACTCGAAAATACTCCCCAACATTGCAAAATAAGTTTCGAAGATGACGGATGTGGTATAGAAGACAAACATTTGCCACGACTATTTGAACGATTCTACAGAGTTGACAAAGGACGTTCTCGCCAAATGGGAGGTACCGGATTAGGGTTGGCTATTGTAAAACATGCTGTTCAGTTTCATGGTGGAACAATCTCTGTAACTAACCGCCCTGCCGGAGGCTTGCGATTTGAATTTATATTGAAGAAATAAAAAACAATAGTTTTTTCATTTTTATCCACCGCCAAACCGCTTTCCCAAATCACTTGCAATAGATTTGCATTTACAGAGAAACACCTTTTGAGAAGGGGCCGATCTCAGCTGAGAAGGGGCCGATCCCAGCTGAGATCGGCCCCTTCCCAAAACCACCATAACCGACAACTTAATATCACCGCCACAGAAAAGAATACGATACAGAAGTATGCGGCTGTTTCGGGCTATGCGGTTCGGCACTCGCAAGTGTGCGGTTTAGAGGTCGTAACTATGGGAGTTTTGAGGTGTAAGTGCCGTAGTTTTGGGTCGTAAACCGCGTGGTTTTTATCCCGAAGTGAGCCTCTTGTGATGATGGGCTATGGTATAAACCATAATTTTCTATGGTACAAATGTTCACGCTTCGTGGTATAAACATTGGTGTGCGAAAGACTTTCGCTAATACCCCCAAAGTCTTTGGCTAATGCTCCCAAAGTCTTTGGCGTGGTACCCCAAAGACTTTGGGATGGCAAATGTTATACCATACAGCACCATATATTATACCATACGGCATCATGTATTATACCATAGAGCATCGTACTATAAACCATATTGCACGAAAGTTTATTACTGACAAATGTAGATATGATCCAAATCAAACAAAATGTATGGTACAGCTATAGTATAAGGCTCGGGATATTTACAATAATATACACTATAGTAAACTATAAAAAACAATCCATTTATAGTGCTCTATGAATGGATTGTTTTTTAATTTGATTTCATATTATTTTCAAGACATTCGACTGTTTTAGTGATTTTACATCATTTTGCAGTCAAAAGATGTATTGTTGGTGATTATGCTGTTAAGTTGGGTAAATATCGAAAAAGTTTGATTTTTTTCAGAATAACATTATTCAGTAAAAGAATTATTGTTCAGCTGCAGACTTCATCATCTCATACATTATTTGTACGTTTTTATAATCTGTATCATCCATATCGTATGACGCTAATATTTGGGTCATTTCTGTGTCGAGAATAAAGATGTTCTCACCAATAAGAGTCAATCCTGCATTATTCTTTGCACGATAATTATGTGTAACTTTCCAACCAATAAAATTTTTACCTTCTTCGGCAATATTTTTTAGTTCTTCGCCAAGTTTTTCGCATTTCTTTTGTAGAGTTTCCATCTTTGCCACATAATTGTCGTACTCTTCTTTGGCATCATTGTATTCGTTTCTTGAATATGCACTATAGGAATCACTCCAAATTGCCATCGAGGATTTTGCGTGTTTCATTTTACGATCACATCTTTCCATTTCTATACCCAATTCATAAAGTTTGAGTGTTTTGTCATAAAAATCAGGAGCATCCAATGGAGCAAAAGCACTGTCCACAATAGTTCCTATTGGGTCGTATGAATTAGGATGATAAAGAGATGCCTTGATAGCATTTTCCACAATTGAGGTGGCTTTTTTTTCAGGAGTCATCGTACAACCTATGAATGCGAGGATTACAAATCCAATGAATATTTTTTTCATATTGTAGTGTTTTAAATTAATATCTTGCATAACAACGTTATGTTTCCTCTTTTATTGTTCTACTATCCTTTATTTAATACACAAAAATAAATAAACTCTGAGTATTATTTTTCATGGATAAACACAAAAAACCTTAAAAAGATGAATTTCAAATTTATCTTCTAAGAAAACAAAATTTCCTCCCGATATGGTTTTATCTACATCGGGAGAATTATTTACAATTGATTTATTTTATCTGTAAACCTATTTCAGGACAAGACATTACTTGAAACCTTAACAATAATCGTCTATACAATCTGGACCATTCCATTCAATTCCTTGCTCCAGTGCAAAATCTTTTCTTACTCCATTTTCTTCAAAATAAGTACCGAGATTTTCATGTATAAACTGAACTCCTGAATGGTATATTTTTAGTAAACCAAAAGGTTTTAATGCTTCAGGGTCAACATTTTTAGTTGCAACAATTATAATTTTATCATCATCTATTAGTGCAAAATCTAATACTCTATGTTCACAATATTCATTCAGTGAAAATGTTTTACCAATAGATAAATTGTCATAATAATTTTGTATTGATGTTCTACTAGAATCTTCCGGACAACATATAAATCGAGTAGGAGTTTTCCAATCTTTTTGTAATGCTGTAGAAGGAAATTCTGCTTTAGTAAATACTGGAGTATCTAGTTCTATCTGCCCATCATTTGGAGCAATAAAATGCCAATCAGTGTTTTGTTTACGATTCCAAGACAATGCCTCAGCTAATTCTTTACGCTTCATTTCTTCATTTTCAACATGAAATTTAGGAACAGTAGGCATATCGAACCTTATATTCATTGCCTGAAGTCTTGCATAAGCAGATTTTGCTTCTTCTGCTGTAACAGTACGCATCCAACTAACATCTGGATCATTTGTCAAATCACGCAGACATGATGGATTATTAATAAACTCCATTATATCACCATTACATAAATATGTTATTTTTCGTCGTGTATTCTCATTAAGTAAAGCATTTTCCAATCTAGTTAACCACCGTAAATTATCAATACGATTATTACACCGGTTAGTATCTATATGATCTACAACATAAATTTTAGAATCCATTTCACCAAGAAATGCAGTTGCTACAATAATATGAATCCTATGTTTGCCAATATACATATACCCATTCGTCTTGTTTTTAATACCAAATGTCCATTTTGCATCATCTTTTCGAAGTTTTCCTTCTGATTTTTGCATACGATAAACAGATCCATTATCTCTAACAAGATACGTCTCATCTTTATATTGACATGTACGTTCAGTTGTATAATCGTCTATAATATCCATAAGTAATAAATGATACTGTTATTGTTTTTTATACATTTCTTCAAGACACCGATTAATTGCGATTCTTACATCATCAGCTTCTGTTTCACCCATACCTTCTCCTGTTAATATACATATAACCTCGTTATTTTTTGCTGATAATATTTGTATAGTAACTTCTATTGTATAACTTAAAAGACCAGTACTACGTCGACCAGTTTCTCCATAATTTATTATCATTGTTCTGTCTGCTAATTCTTCTTTAATTTCTGGCAAACGTATCATACCTCTTTTAATAAGATAGCCTGAAATAATATCAGCGGGATTTGTACTTTTAGTTACAGATGAACCATAAACACCTTGTCCATTGCCATACATACTTCCAGATGAACCAGTTTTTGTTTCAGTAGGAGTAATATAAAAATATGAATATTGGTCTAACGATGCATTTCTTGTCACTATAACAGGTTGAAGAGAAACGCATGATACAAATATGAATGGGATCAATACTAATAGAATATTTTTTTTCATTTTCATTTCTTTGATTCGTTGATTGAATTAATTTGTTTATATTTTCTTTGATAAAAGTTAGATATACTAATTGTTTTATTTGCTTTTTATCGATGAAAATCAACAAAATATCAATAATCAATATAATATTAACTTCCGTGCAAAATACGGAAAATTTCCTGATATATGCAAGCATTCCTAAGACAACAAAATTCCCTCCCGAAGAAGTTTTATCTACATCGGGAGGAAATTCAATTTTCATCACGAGGAAATTTCAACGGTATCGGGAGCAGAAAAAACCAAATTTCCTATCCGTTTGTTATAGGAAGAAAAAAATAAAATCACGTGTATGAAAAGAATCTTTATTTTTTGCTTAGGTCTTTTGTTTGCCGTTGCGGTGTGGGGTCAGATGCCGCAAATACGCCCTTTGCAGCTCGACAGCTTGCCGCAACAGTGGGCCGACAGCGGTCGATTTGAACAGCCTTTGCCATCGAAAGATGCGTGGTGGCAACAGTTTAACGACACTATGCTGCTACATCTTATAGACCTTGCGGTGGACAACAACGCCGATGTGGTAACGGCTATCAATAATATAGAATTGGCTCGAAACCAATACCGCAATGCCGTTGCCGACTTTTTCCCCACTGTGGATATGCAGGCTTCCTATTCTCCTACACGCCAAAGCATGGCGGTGTATGGCAACAACGATATCAGTCGCTACGGCAATGCCTCGATAAACGCCAGTTGGGAGATAGATATCTTTGGCACTATACGCAAAGAGGCTGAATATTACAAAAAGAGCTACCTTGCCACACGCGAGCAATACCACGCCGTAATGGTCTCGCTGTGCAGCCAAGTGGGTATAGCCTACATCAACCTTCGGGTGTATCAGACCCAGAAAGATGTAACATATACCAACCTCGAAACGCAAAAGGCCACGCTGGATATTACCGAAGCCCGCTACAATGCCGGTCTTGCGTCGCAGCTGGATGTGGCACAAGCCAAAACGGTATATTACAGCACTCTGGCATCGATACCCAGCATCGAGTCGGCAATACTGCAACAGATAAACCAGATAGGCTTGCTAGTGGGCGACATACCTTGGGAGCTACGCGACAAACTGATAGTGCCGCAACCCATACCACAGTTTACGCCTAAGTTGAACCTCGAAATTCCTGCCAAAGTGATACGTCAACGACCCGACATAAGGGTGGCTGAGCTGAATATGGAAGCCCAAGCCAACAAACTACAGCTATCGCGCAGAGAATGGTTTCCCCAGTTTATGATAAACGGCTCGATAGGTTTCGAGTCTAACGAGTTTAAAAACTTTTTCAAGCAAGAGAATATGACATGGAGTGTGGCTCCGGCAATGAAATGGAATTTGTTTTCGGGAATGAAACGCTACTATGGCACACAAAGTGAACAGATAAACTACAATGAAACTGTGGAAAAATACAACACCGCCATACATAATGCCTTACTTGAAGTGGACAACGCTTTGATAATGTACCAAAAAGCACTGATACAGATAACGACCAACGAACAAGCTTTCGAGCAGGCTAAACTGTCGTTGGAATTATCGTTGGAGCTGTATATGAAGGGATTGCAAAGTTTTCAAACCGTGGTGGACTCGCAACGCAACGTACTTAGCTACGAAAATAGTGTGGTTACAACACAGGGTAGCATAATCACTTACTTTATACAGCTATACCAAGCCCTTGGTGGTGGTTATCCTACAAACGAATAAAACAAAACATCAATAACAATAAAAAACAAACGATCCATGAAAAATAAAATCATGATAAAGGCTATAGGCACACTATGTATAATATTTATACTATGTAGCTGTGGCAAAAAAATGAAAACGCCCGTTTCCACGCCGCCCGATGTGGTAGTGGCACAGCCCGAAATATTGGATATGCCCAACCTTTGGGAGTATCCCGGATACACACAGTCGGCAACTACTGTTGATTTGGTGGCACGGGTATCGGGAGTGTTGGAAGAAACGGGTTTCAGCTCGGGCGACTATGTAAAGGCCGGGCAACTGCTGTATACCATAGAACCTAAGCCATACCAAGACGATGTGGCCGAAGCTGAACAAAATGTAAGCAAAGCCGAGATTGCTTTGAAACTGAGCAAAGCCACCTACGAGCGTACTCTCGAAGCCTCGAAGGGTAACGCCATAAGCGAAATAGACTTGCTGCAAACCGAAACCAACTACAAGCAGGCTCAAGTGGCATTGGACAATGCCAAGACTCAGCTGGACAAAGCCAAAACCACACTGTCGTACTGCTACATAAAAGCTCCTATTTCGGGGCATATAACCAAAAGTAGCGAAAGCGTGGGCAACTATGTGAACGCAGCAGGCTCGCCCAGACCACTATCCACAATATACAACGACGAAGTGATGTATGTAAACTTTGCCATAGAGGAATATCGCTATATTACGTTGAAGCGGTTGAATAAAAGTGGCAAATACAAGGTGTATGTAACCTTTACCGATAAGGAAAACAACAACTATATTCGCGAGGGAGTGATAAACTACATATCGCCAAACGTAGAGCTATCGACCGGAACACTATCGATGCGTGCTGTTTTGCCCAACGACAATATGAATATCAAAGACGGTATGTTTGTAAAAGTGAACCTATTGGCCGACACTATAAAGAATGCCATAGCCATACCCGAAAGTTCTATAGGCAGCGACCAAGCCGGACGTTTTGTTTACCTTGTGGACGACTCTAACCGCGTGTCTAAGCAGCATGTAACGGTGGGCATACTTAATGCCGACAACTATAGGCAGATATTGGAGGGTATGAATGCCGATAGCCGCTATGTGCAAAGCGGTATAGTGAAGGTGCACGAGGGGCAAACAGTCAATCCCATTAATAACAATAAGTAAAACCTTTAGCAATTACAGATATGTCTAAGTTTTTTATCAATCGACCTATATTTGCCGGCGTTATAGCAGTGCTTATATTATTTGCAGGGCTATTGGCACTCAAAGAATTGCCCATATCGCAATATCCCGAAATAACGCCGCCTACCGTCAATGTTACGGCTACCTATCCGGGTGCCAATGCCGAAACTATAGCCGAAACGGTGGGTGTGCCTATCGAAACGGCGGTAAATGGTGTGGAAGGGGCTTTGTATATGTCGTCGACCTCGTCGAGTTCCGGAACCTACAAGCTTACCGTTACCTTCGAAGTGGGAACAGATATAGATATGGCCACTATTCTGGTTCAAAACAGAGTAAACCAAGCCACCGCCAACTTGCCAACTGCCGTTACTCGCAATGGTATCAACGTGTCGAAACAATCGACCAATATAGTGATGTTTATATCCATCGACTCGAAAGACACCAACCTCAACGGCCTGTATCTTTCCAACTATGCCCGGCTTAATGTTGCCGACGAACTATCGAGAGTGGAAGGCGTAGGCGGTGTAACTATATTTGGTGCCGACGAATATAGTATGCGTATATGGCTCAAACCCGATGTGTTGCAAATACGCGGATTATCACCTGCCGACATAAGCAATATGCTATCGTCGCAAAATATGCAAGTGGCGGCAGGTACCGTTGGTCAACCACCGGTGGCTACAAACAACGCCTACCAATACACCTTGGACGTAAAGAGTATGCTATCCTCGCCCGAAGAGTTTGGAAACATCGTTATCCAAACCTTGCCAGATGGCAGTTTTCTACGTCTGAAAGATGTTGCCGACATAGAGCTTGGCGAACAAACCTACTCTACCATAGCCCAACTACATGGCAAGCCGGTAGCCTCGATAGGTGTATATCAAACTCCGGGTAGCAATGCGTTAGCTGTGGCCGAACGCTGCAAGGAAAAGATGGAGGAGCTGTCTCGTTATTTTCCGGCTAACGTGGATTGGAACATCACCCTCGATACTACTCAGTTTGTAAAAGAATCGGTAAAGGAAGTATATAAGACTTTGATAGAAGCCTTTGTGCTTGTGCTATTGGTTATAATGCTGTTCTTGCAAAACTGGCGTGCCGCTCTTGTTCCTACGTTGGTAATACCGGTATCGCTTATAGGTACCTTTGCGGTGATGAGCCTGCTGGGCTTTTCGCTAAACACTCTTACCCTCTTTGGGCTTATCCTTGCCATAGGTATAGTGGTGGACGACGCTATAGTGGTGGTCGAAAATACAGTGCGTCATCTCGAAACGGGTAAATATACAGCCAAAGAAGCCGCCATCAAATCTATGCAGGAAGTGTCGGGACCTATTGTAGGTATAGTGCTGGTACTGTTGGCGGTGTTTATACCTACGGCTTTTATTGGCGGCATTAGCGGTCAGCTCTATAAGCAGTTTGCCCTTACTATAGCGGTATCTACAGTAATATCGGGCATCAATGCCCTTACCTTCAGTCCGGCGCTGTGTGCTTTGATACTTAAACCCGGCGAGAAGAAAAGCAACTTCATTGTGTATCGATACTTCGATAAATACTTTGGCAAGCTCACCAAGGGTTATGCCCGTGCTGTAGGTTTCCTTTTACGCAAGTCGGCGGTAACGTTTGTGTTGTACATCTTGCTGTCGGTGGTAGCTATATTCGGGTTTTTGAAATGGCCGTCGTCGTTTATTCCCAACGAGGACCAAGGTTTCTTTGTAGCCCAAGTGCAGCTCGAAGATGGGGCTTCGCAGCACCAGACCACCATGGCTTTGAACAAGGTGTTTGATATATTAGACACCATACCCGAAGTAGAAAACTATCTTTCCATCAATGGTTTTTCGATGTTCCAAGGTTCGGCCATGTCCAACTATGCCACACTTTATGTTATGCTTAAGCCATGGGACGAACGCCGGAGTAAAGACCAATCGGGCGATGCTGTGGTGGCACGCTTCAACGGTGCGGCTACTCGCATTGCCGACGCTTCAATCCAAGCCTTTGTGCCACCACCAATACCGGGACTTGGAAGTACGGGCGGTTTCGAGCTTATGCTTCAAAACAACAATAATGCACCTCTTACTGATATGCAGGCTATGGTGGAAAACATTGTGGAGGCAGCTCCCGCTACTCCAGGACTTATGTACTTGAACAGCGGTTTCAGTGCTTCGGTACCGCAGAAGTATCTGAATATCGACCGCGACAAGGTGAAGATGCAAAAGCTGCAGATTGGCGATGTGTTTTCGACCCTCTCGGCCTACATGGCTTCGGCCTACGTGAACGACTTTGTCAAGTATGGCCGTGTATACAAAGTGCTTCTCGAGTCGGATGCCGGCAGCCGTGCCAACGTCAACAACATATTGGGCCTTACGGTAAAGAACGCCGATGGCGAGATGGTGCCTTTCTCGTCGTTCACCACCATCGAGGATAGGCTTGGTCCCAACGTCATTACCCGTTACAACCTTTACCCCTCGGCATCCATTATGGGTATGGGCAGCATAGGTACTAGTTCGGGGCAAGCCATCGATGTGATGGAACAACTGGTCGAAGACAAAGCAGGCAACACCTATGCCTACCAATGGACAGGCACCGCCTTTCAGGAACAAAGGGCAGGAAGCAGCACAACGATCATATTCTTGCTGGCAATATTTGTAGTGCTTATGGTGTTGGCGGCACAGTACGAGAGCCTCACCTCGCCTTTCGCCGTCGTTATGGGATTGCCCATTGCCTTGCTTGGAGTAATAATAGGATGTTTGATAATGGGCGAGTCGCTAAGTGTGTATTCGCAAATAGGCATCATACTCCTTATAGGTTTGGCAGCCAAGAACGCCATACTTATTGTAGAGTTTGCCCGCGATTACCGCAAGGAAGGGGCTGCCATACGCCAAGCCGCTGCCGAAGCCGGCGAAGTACGTTTCCGACCTATCATCATGACATCGTTGGCGTTCATACTTGGTGTGTACCCCTTGGTGGTGGCCTCCGGTGCCGGTGCGGTGGCAAGGGTGTCGCTCGGAACGGCAGTATTCTTTGGAATGCTGGTATCTACAATACTCGGAACACTATTCATTCCAAGCTACTACGAGTGGTGGGAGAAGATTCAAACACGCTTTTCGCGTAAGAAAAACTAAAAGCAACTTATAAAAATTCCACGTTCAGACTAATTTGGATATTCTTTTCAGAACTTTTGCGTTGTTGACTTCGTTGATGTTGCTAACGCTCGAAAGAGCTAATGCCAAAACTTCGACAAAGTCAACATTTCGCAAATCACTTGCAAAGCAATTTTTATAAACCATATATATATGAATAATAAAAAAAGGCTTCTTATGCTATTTAAGAAGCCTTTTACATAAACCTCATTAGGCTTTTGCCAATGGAGTAATTGTATCATACTTTTCGTTTTGTTCGTTTGTGTTATCAGGAATTCGCCCAAACACACTTTCATATTTTTCTACATTGTCAGCCAAAGCATTCAACAAACGTTTGGCATGAAAAGGAGTAAGTATTGCCCTTGTTCTTACCATAGGCTTTTGCAAACCTGGTAACATCTGTAAGAAATCCACTACAAACTCGGTGCTTGAATGCGAAATTACTGCCAAGTTAGAGTATACACCTTCTGCAACATCAGGATTAATCTCTATGTCCAATTTATTATCTTTTTGTTCTTCCATAATTATTTGTATTTATAATATCTTTTTACTTATATAAAAAAATCGGGCAAAATAAAACATTCAATCTCTAATGCCCGATTTTTTTTATTTTATTTATTATCTACTATCTATTCGAACGTCTCGAATTTCCTGTGGTGTGTCCACTTTCCATTTCATGCTTATCGGCTACTATTATTCCTCGATATTCATGCAAACCAGTTCCGGCAGGTATTAAGTGTCCCACGATAACGTTTTCTTTCATACCTTGCAAATAGTCAACTTTAGCATTTATAGCTGCATCCGTAAGAACCTTGGTGGTTTCTTGGAACGATGCTGCCGATATAAAGCTCTTGGTTTGAAGCGAAGCACGAGTGATACCTTGCAATATTTGTCGTGCAGTGGCCGGTTTAGCATCACGAGCAGTGATACCTTGTTTATCTCTACGTTTCAATAAAGAGTTTTCGTCTCTCAGTTTACGTGCCGAAATAATTTGACCATTTTCACAATCTTCAGAATCACCTTTATCTTCAATTACCTTCATTCCAAAGATAGAATCATTTATTTCATTAAAATCTATCTTATTTACCAATTCACCTTCAAGGAACTTAGTATCGCCCGGATCATCGATTTCAACCTTACGCATCATCTGACGAACAATAACTTCGAAGTGTTTGTCGTTGATTTTTACGCCTTGCAAACGATATACTTCTTGTACTTCGTTTACGATATACTCTTGAACCTTCATAGGTCCTTTTACAGCCAAAATATCGGCAGGAGTTATCGAACCCTCACACAAAGGAGTACCGGCTTTTACATAATCGTTATCTTGAGCCAAAATTTGTTTTGATGTAGATATCAAATAATTGCGTTTTTCGCCGGTTTTAGATGTAATAGTTATCTCGCGATTGTTGCGTTTCAACTTTTTGGCAATAGATACTATACCATCTATTTCAGCCACTACAGCAGGATCAGAGGGGTTACGGGCTTCGAACAACTCGGTGATACGAGGTAAACCTCCAGTGATATCGCCTACTTTACCAAATGAACGTGGTATCTTAACCATTATATCGCCAGCTTTAAGACGTACTCCATCTTCAACCATAATGTGCGAATGTACAGGCAAGTCGTATACTTTAAGCACTTCTCCATCATCATTTTTAATCATGATTGTTGGGTTCTTGGTTTTCTGACGCGACTCTATAACAACCTTTTCTGTCAAACCTGTTTGTTCGTCTGATTCTACACGATAAGTAATGTTTTCTACTACATTTTCGAACGAAACTCGACCATCTACCTCACTCAATATAACGGCATTGTAAGCATCCCAATCTGCAATAAGATCTCCCGGATTAACGATATCGCCACTATGTTTATACAATTTAGCACCATAAGGTATCAAAGCTGATGCCAAAGTAACATCTTTACGTTCGTCCACAATTCTCATTTCGGCCGAACGACCTGTTACTACATCATATTCTTCACCTGTACTGCTAACATACGATACATAACGCAATTCATCTATTTCGAGACGACCGGTATATTTAGCCTCAATTTTAGAGTTAGTACCAACGTTGCCACCTGCAACACCACCGACGTGGAAAGTACGCAATGTCAACTGAGTACCCGGTTCACCGATAGACTGAGCAGCTATGACACCTACAGCCTCACCTTTTTGAACCATCTTTCCGGTTGCTAAGTTACGACCATAACATCTAGCACATACACCTTGTTTTGATTCGCAAGTTAACACCGAACGTATTTCCACTTCTTCGATGGGAGATTTTTCTATCCTATCGCATATTTCTTCGGTCAACTCTTCTCCTGCCAATGCTATAAGTTCACCGGTTTGAGGATGATAGATATCATGTACCGAAGTACGACCCAATATACGTTCTCCCAACGATTGAACTATTTCTTCATTCTTCTTCAAAGCCGTTGTAGGCAATCCACGAAGAGTACCACAATCCTCATCAGAAATAATAACATCGTGAGCTACGTCCACCAAACGACGAGTTAAATAACCGGCATCAGCAGTTTTCATAGCGGTGTCCGCCAAACCCTTACGAGCACCGTGGGTAGAAATAAAGTACTCCAACACCGACAAACCTTCTTTGAAGTTCGAGATAATCGGGTTTTCGATAATTTCGTTACCTGTAGCACCGGCCTTTTGAGGTTTTGCCATAAGACCACGCATACCCGACAACTGACGAATCTGTTCTTTCGAACCACGAGCTCCCGAATCCAACATCATATATACAGAGTTGAAACCTTGGTTGTCTGACGACAAACGTTTCATCACTGTTTCAGTCAATTTAGCATTAGTATCAGTCCAAATATCAATAACCTGATTATAACGTTCGTTGTTTGTAATCAAACCCATCGAATAGTTTGTAATAACTTCTTCTACTTCGGCATTAGCTTGGGCTATCAATTCTTCCTTGATAGGAGGAATAATAACATCGCTCAAGTTAAACGACAAACCACCACGGAATGCCATCTTATAACCCATATCCTTAATATCATCAAGGAACTTGGCTGTAGCGGCATTGCCACATATCTTGTATATATTTCCTATAATATCACGAAGCGATTTTTTGCCTAACACCTCGTTGATATAACCATATTCCTTAGGAACAACTTGGTTGAACAATATACGACCAATTGTAGTATCAATCTTTTCAATTTTTCCTTTATTCAGAATTCTTACATTCACACAAGCGTGAAGAGCCACTCTCTTTTCGTTATAAGCAATTATTGCTTCTTCTTCCGAATAAAATCTCATGCCCTCTCCCAATACAGGTTTTCCTGGTTCACTCTTGCGAGGTTTGGTCATATAGTACAAACCCAATACCATGTCTTGCGATGGTACAGTAATAGGAGTACCATTGGCTGGATTCAAAATATTGTGCGAAGCCAACATCAACATTTGAGCTTCCATAACGGCAGCATTACCAAGCGGAACGTGTACCGCCATTTGGTCGCCATCAAAGTCGGCATTAAACGCTGTACATACTAATGGGTGCAGACGAATAGCCTTACCTTCAATAATTTTGGGTTGGAAAGCTTGAATACCCAAACGGTGCAATGTAGGAGCACGGTTCAATAATATAGGATGTCCTTTCAATATATTTTCCAATATTTCCCAAACCACAGGTTCTTTTCTATCCACCATTCGCTTAGCCGATTTCACCGTCTTTACGATACCACGTTCCAACATCTTTCTTATAACAAATGGTTTGAAAAGTTCCGATGCCATATCTTTTGGCAAACCACATTCGTGCAATTTCAATTCGGGACCCACAACGATAACCGAACGACCTGAATAATCGACACGTTTACCCAACAAATTTTGACGGAAACGACCTTGTTTTCCCTTCAAGCTATCCGATAAAGATTTAAGAGCTCTATTCGATTCTGTTTTTACCGAACTTACCTTTCTAGAGTTGTCCAACAACGAATCCACAGACTCTTGCAACATACGTTTTTCGTTACGCATAATCACTTCTGGAGCTTTGATTTCCACCAATCTCTTCAAACGATTATTACGGATAATCACTCTACGATAAAGCTCATTCAAGTCAGAAGTTGCAAAACGTCCACCATCCAAAGGAACTAACGGACGTAATTCGGGAGGAGTAACAGGTATTACATTTAAAATCATCCATTCAGGACGATTTTCCATACGAGTTTGAGCCTCACGAAACGATTCGACAATATTTAATCGCTTTAAAGCATCTTGTTTCCTTTGGTTCGAAGTTTCTTTGCTAGCCTTATCTCTAAGTTCATAAGAAATTTTATCCAAATCCAAAGTTTTTAACAATATCTCTAAAGCCTCTGCACCCATCTTGGCAATAAATTTGTCAGGATCATTGTCATCCAACTGATAATTACCTTCCGGCAAAGACTCTACAATATTGTAATATTCTTCCTCTGTAAGCAAATCCAAACGCTTTACTGGATTTTCTAAGTTAGCTGCAAGACCAGGTTGAATAACAACATATTTTTCATAATAAATTACTTGCTCCAATTTTTTACTTGGAATATCAAGCAATGTACCAATCTTGTTAGGTATAGAACGAAAAAACCATATATGAGCCACTGGAACCACTAATGATATATGACCCATTCTTTCACGACGAACCTTCTTTTCTGTAACTTCTACACCACAACGATCACAAACAATACCTTTGTAACGTATACGTTTATACTTACCACAATGACACTCCCAATCTCTTACTGGTCCGAATATTCTTTCACAAAACAAACCATCTCTTTCGGGCTTGTAAGTACGATAATTTATTGTTTCAGGTTTTGTAACCTCTCCCATCGATCTTTCCAAAATCGATTCGGGAGAAGCCAAACTTATCGTCATCGACGAAAAATCATTTCTTATCTGTATATCTTTTCTAAAAGCCATAATCCTTACTTGTTAAATATTGAATTAAAATTTGTTCATGCTGTAGATTTATTTAAAAGTTACTTCCAAGCCTAAACCACGTAATTCATGTATCAACACATTAAATGATTCAGGAATACCAGGTGTTGGCATATTATCACCTTTAACTATCGACTCATAAGTCTTTGCACGACCTACAACATCATCAGATTTTACTGTCAATATTTCTTGTAATATATTAGATGCTCCAAACGCTTCTATAGCCCATACTTCCATTTCTCCAAAACGTTGACCACCAAATTGAGCTTTACCTCCCAGTGGCTGTTGCGTAATCAACGAATATGGTCCTATCGAACGAGCATGCATTTTATCATCAATCATATGGTGCAATTTAAGCATATAAATATAACCCACTGTTGCAGGTTGGTCAAAACGTTCACCTGTTTCACCATCATACAAATATGTCCTACCATTTTCAGGCAATCCGGCTTCTCGCATGTAACCATTTATTTGATCCAATGAGGCACCATCAAAAATCGGTGTTTGGAATCTTTTATTAAGTTTCTTACCTGCCCAACCCAAAACAGTTTCATAAATCTGTCCCAAGTTCATACGCGAAGGCACACCAAGTGGGTTCAAAACTATATCAACAGGAGTTCCATCGGCTAAAAATGGCATATCTTCTGCACGCACAATTTTCGAAACAATACCTTTGTTACCATGTCTACCTGCCATTTTATCTCCAATACGCAACTTACGTTTATTAGCTACATAAACTTTTGCCATCTGAACAATGCCACTTGGCAAATCATCTCCAACTGTTTCTGAAAACTTGTTACGTGTATAACGTCCCAATATTTCTCGATCCTTGATATTATAATTATTCAGTAATTCCTTGATTAATTCATTAGTTTCAGGATCGGTAGTCCATTTGTTAGGACTAATTATGGTATAGTCTATCGCTTTTAAAATCTTTTGAGTAAATTTCACCTTCTTAGGAACAATTTCTTCCTTATAGTTAGTATATACTCCATTCGATACCTTGCCGTTTAATATTATCAATAAACGATCTACTAATTTATCTTTCAATTCTTCGGATTCGCAAGCCAAAGCTCTATCCAATTCTGCTATGACATCCTTGTCTCTCGCACGAGCCTTCCTGTCCTTAATCATGCGGGTAAATAGTCTTTTACCTACTACAACACCTTGTACTGAAGGAGGAACTTTCAACGATGCATCTTTTACATCTCCAGCTTTGTCTCCAAATATGGCTCTCAAAAGTTTTTCTTCCGGAGTTGGATCCGATTCCCCTTTAGGAGTAATCTTTCCAATAAGAATATCACCTTCTTTTACCTCAGCGCCGACCCTTATTATACCATTTTCATCCAAATCCTTGGTAGCATCAGTGCTTACATTTGGAATATCCCTGGTTAACTCTTCTACGCCACGCTTAGTTTCGCGCACTTCAAGAGTGAATTCCTCTACGTGTACCGAAGTAAAAATATCTTCTCTAACTACTTTTTCAGAAATAACGATAGCGTCCTCATAATTGTAACCTTTCCAAGGCATAAATGCCACCATTAAATTTCGACCCAATGCCAATTCACCATTCTGAGTGGCATAACCTTCACACAATATTTGTCCTTTTCTGACCTTCTCTCCTTTTCTGACAATTGGTCGTAAATTAACGGCAGTGCTATTGTTAGTTCTTTGGTATTTTGTCAAATTATATACCTTAATATCTTCGTCAAAACTTACCAAACGATCTCTTTCGTCTCTAGTATGACGAATCACTATTTTTGTTGCATCAACAGATTCAACTACGCCATCACCCAAAGCATTCAACAATACTCTAGAATCCTCTGCCACCGATTTTTCCATACCTGTTCCAACGATAGGAATTTCAGGATTAAGCAATGGAACAGCTTGACGCATCATGTTAGATCCCATCAAAGCACGGTTAGCATCATCATGTTCTAAGAATGGAATTAGCGAGGCAGCTATAGAAGCAATTTGGTTTGAAGCAACATCCATCAAATCTACACTATTAGGAGCTACAATTGGGAAATCAGCCAAGTTTCGAGCCTTTACTTTATCAATTGCAATAGTTCCATCACTATTTTGTAACGTATTAGCTTGAGCAACTATATGATTTTCTTCCTCTTCTGCTGTAAAATATATCGGATCTTCTGATACTTGTACTTTCCCATTTACAACCCTTTGATAAGGAGTTTCAATAAATCCTAAATGATTGATACGAGCATGAACACATAGCGACGATATCAATCCAATATTAGGACCTTCAGGAGTTTCAATAGTACACAAACGTCCATAATGAGTATAGTGAACGTCACGCACCTCAAAACCTGCTCTATCCCTCGACAAACCTCCTGGACCTAGTGCAGAAATACGACGCTTATGTGTTATCTCAGCTAAAGGATTGGTCTGATCCATAAACTGAGACAATTGATTAGTTCCAAAAAACGAATTAATAACTGATGAAAGTGTTTTTGCATTTATCAGATCCGTTGGTTGAAATACTTCATTGTCGAGAACGTTCATACGTTCTCTGATAGTTCTTGACATACGAGCCAAACCTACGCCAAATTGAGCCGACAATTGTTCTCCCACAGTTCTTACACGACGATTGCTCAAGTGATCTATATCATCTACTTCAGCTTTAGAATTAATCAACTCAATCAAATATTTTATGATAGAAGTTATGTCCTCTTTAGTCAATACTCGAACATCTGATGGTACCGTCAAATTCAACTTAGTGTTGATCCTATAACGTCCCACTTCTCCCAAATCATAACGTTTATCAGAAAAAAACAATTTTTCAATAATCCCTCTAGCGGTTTCTTCGTCTGGTGGTTCAGCACTTCTCAACTGGCGATAAATATATTCAACAGCTTCCTTGGCATTATTCGCTGTATCCTTTTGTAGTGTATTGAAAATAACTGAATAGTCTAACGAATCATCTTTTTCTGTATGAACCAATATAGTTTTTACATCAAGTTCAAGAATTTTTTCGATATGTTCTTCTGTCAATTCCACAGCTCTTTCGATGATTACTTCTGTTCGTTCCATCGAAACAACTTCACCTGTATCTTCATCTACGAAATCTTCAATCCATGATTCAACAACACGGGCGGCCAACTTACGACCAATTACTCTCTTCAAATTAGATCGAGACACCTTTACCTCTTCGGCAAGATTGAATATATCCAATATTTCTTTATCAGTCTCAAATCCAATAGCTCTTAAAAGAGTTGTTATCGGTAATTTCTTTTTACGATCGATATAAGCATACATAACATTGTTTATATCGGTTGTAAATTCCATCCATGAACCCTTAAATGGTATAATACGTGCCGAATACAACTGTGTACCATTAGAATGAAACGATGTGCCGAAGAAAACTCCCGGTGAACGGTGCAATTGCGACACAACAACACGTTCTGCACCATTTATAACAAATGTAGCCTTAGGAGTCATGTAAGGAATCATTCCCAAATAAACATCCTGTACAATTGTCTTAAATTCTTCATGTTCTGTATCAGTACAATACAATTTAAGTTTAGCTTTCAGCGGAACGCTATAAGTCAACCCTCTCTCAATACATTCTTCAATAGTATAGCGGGGAGGATCAATAAAATAATCAAGAAATTCTAAAACAAAATTATTTCGTGCATCTGAGATTGGGAAGTTCTCATTAAAAACTTTGTATAATCCTTCATTTATACGATTGTCAGGATTTGTTTCTATTTGAAAAAAATCTCTAAAAGATTTCAATTGAATATCCAAAAAATCAGGATAATCAAATTTGCGAACAGATGCAAAATTTACTACTGTGGGGTTATTATTTGCCAAGGTTATTATCTTTTAAGGTTTTAAGAAACTACAAACTAAATTAAATAGCAATAAGGAATAGGCTATCCGAAACATATCGGAAGCCCTATTCCTTAATGTATACAAATAACTCAATGTTATTTGATTTCTACTTCTGCACCAGCTTCTTCCAAAGATTTTTTCAAAGCTTCAGCTTCATCTTTTGAAACGCCTTCTTTTATTGGCTTAGGAGCAGCGTCAACTAATTCTTTAGCTTCTTTCAAACCTAAACTAGCTAAGTCTTTTACTAATTTTACTACAGCTAATTTTTGAGCACCAGCAGCTTTCAAAATAACATCAAAAGATGTTTTTTCTTCTTCAGCAGCAGCACCGGCAGCTGGAGCAGCAGCAACAGCAACAGCTGCTGCAGCAGGTTCAATACCATATTCTTCTTTTAATACGTCAGCTAATTCTTTTACTTCTTTAACTGTAAGGTTTACTAATTGTTCAGCAAGAGCTTTAATATCTGCCATGATTTTATTGTTTTTTTATGTTTTACAATTTATTTTACTCTACTTGATGTTTTACACATCTATTATTCGGGTTTTTCCGATAAAGTTTTAAGAACACCTGATAATGTGTTTCCTCCTGATTGCAATGCAGAAACAACATTTTTGATTGGCGATTGAAGTAAAGCCACCACATCGGCGATAAGTTCGTTTTTGGATTTGATATTTACCAAAGTTTCCAAATTTTCATCACCAACATAGAAAGCCTCCTCTACATAAGCACCTTTCAAAAGAGGTTTTGCCGCTGTAGCTCTAAACTCTTTAATAAGTTTAGCAGGAGCATTATTGGAGTTCGAAAGCATTATCGCAGTTTCGCCTTTTATAACAGGAAACAATTCAGAATAATCGATACCTGTTTTTTCCAATGCTTTTATAAGCAAAGTGTTCTTAACGACAACTAACTTTACTTCTCTACGAAAAGCCAAACGACGCAATTTGCTTGTTTGTACCGAGTCCAAACCTCCGATATCTGATATATACAAATGAGGATAGCTCGAAACTTGTTCGTATAAAGAATCTATTAGTTGGGCTTTCTGTTCTTTTCTCATAATGTCTTCGAAAATTTACTTTTTACTGTTTATAAGCTAACTGATTTAGTATCTACTTTTATACCAGGACTCATCGTACTAGAGATATAAATACTCTTCAAATAAGTACCTTTAGCAGCAGATGGTTTCAACTTAATTATCGCTTGCAATACTTCACGAGCATTTTCTGCTATCTTAGCATTGTCGAACGATGTTTTTGCTACTGCTGTGTGAATGATACCAAATTTGTCAACTTTGAAGTCAATCTTACCTGCTTTAGCTTCTTGTACGGCTTTACCGACTTCCATAGTAACAGTACCTGTCTTGGGATTAGGCATCAAACCTCTTGGGCCTAATATTTTTCCTAATGCACCAACTTTAGGCATCACACTTGGCATGGTAATAATAACATCTACATCCGTCCAACCGCCTTTTATCTTAGCGATATAATCGTCTAAGCCATAATAATCAGCTCCGGCTGCCTTAGCTTCTTCTTCCTTATCGGGAGTACACAACACCAATACTCTAACAGTTTTTCCTGTTCCGTGAGGCAATGTAACACTACCACGTACCATTTGATTGGCTTTACGTGGATCAACTCCTAAGCGAACATCGATATCTACCGAAGCATCAAACTTTGTATAAGTAATGTCCTTTACAACCGATACTGCTTCTTCTAAAGAATAAACTTTAGTTTTGTCGAATTTTGCTAAAGCAATTTTTTGTTTTTTAGATAGTTTTGCCATGTTGTTTTTTTTACTTTAATTTATTTAGCGAAAGGATTTTCACCCGTAACGGTGATACCCATACTTCTTGCTGTACCAGCAACCATGCTGACAGCTGATTCAATAGTGAAACAGTTTAAGTCAGGCATCTTTACTTCCGCAATTTGACGTACCTGTTCCCAAGTAACCGAAGCCACTTTATTTCTGTTAGGTTCTGCAGAACCACTTTTCAATTTTGCAGCTTCTTTCAATTGGATTGCAACAGGAGTAGTCTTTATTACAAAATCAAACGATTTATCTTTGTAAACAGTGATAATAACAGGAGTTATTTTGCCTGCCATATCTTGTGTACGTGCATTAAACTGCTTACAAAACTCCATGATATTTACACCCTTAGCACCCAATGCCGGACCTACCGGAGGCGAAGGATTGGCTGCACCACCTTTGATTTGTAATTTTATCAACCCTGCAACTTCTTTTGCCATTTTTGATTAATACTAATTGATTTGTATAATACGATTGATTAATTTTGATAACTTCTATTCCTTTTCTACTTGAGCAAAATTTAATTCCAAAGGAGTTTTACGTCCAAAGATTTTGACCATAACAATCATCTTCTTCTTCTCGTTATTAACCTCCTCTATAACTCCGCTAAAACTATTGAACGGACCATCGATAACTTTTACCGACTCTCCTACAATAAACGGATCACTTATTCCTTCGCCAGATTCAATCATTTCATCGATATTACCTAATAAACGATTAACTTCTGCCTGACGCATTGGAACAGGACTTCCATCTCGTTCGCGTATAAAATCAATTACATTAGGAATGTTTTGAATGATATGAACTATCTCTCCCACCAAAGCAGCCTCTATCATAACATATCCAGGAAAATAATTTCTTTCTTTTATCACCTTTTTACCATTACGAATAGAATAAACCTTTTCGGTAGGAACCAACACTTGCGAAACGTACTCTTGCAGACCTAATTTTGAAATTTCATTCAAAATATATTCTTTAGCCTTATTTTCTTTTCCGCTAATGGCTTTCAACACATACCATTTCTTAACTAATTCACTCATGTTCTCGACTTGAAAATTTATAGTAATTATCTATACATGAACATTAAAATAGCAGTTTTTACTTTATTACCTCAATAAACGTATGTTTATCGATATTGGGAAGCAAGATAACAAAGCATTTCATATCACCGAAATCCTACTATTTAAATATTTCATAAAAGTATCCTAAGATGCCTTTCCACTCCATATTTTGTGCTCCAAAAATAAAATCCATTAGGAACACTATAATAGCAAAAATCAAAGCGGCCACAGCCACTACTACAGCACTGCTCTGCAATTCTTGCATTGTAGGCCACGACACCTTGTTTACTAACTCGTCGTAGCTAGATTTTATGTAATTACTTACTTTTGACATCGTTATTATTTTTATTTGCAGGGGCAGAGAGATTCGAACTCCCATCAATGGTTTTGGAGACCACTATTCTGCCCTTAAACTATGCCCCTGTAAAGGCAAGAGTCTTTTATACCCTTGCCTATATATCAAACTCAATTATTATTCAATAATTTTAGTTACCTGACCAGAACCTACAGTTCTACCACCTTCACGGATAGCGAAACGCAAGTTTTCGTTCAAAGCGATTTCCGAAATCAATTCAACAGTGATTGTCAAGTTATCGCCAGGCATTACCATTTCGCGACCTTCTGGCAAAGTGATTTCACCAGTTACGTCAGTAGTTCTGAAGTAGAATTGAGGACGATATCTATTTCCGAATGGAGTGTGACGTCCACCTTCTTCTTTCTTCAATACGTAAACTGTAGCTTCGAATTTCTTATGAGGATGAACCGAACCCGGTTTAGCAATAACCATACCACGACGGATTTCATCTTTATCAATACCACGAAGCAATAAACCTACGTTATCTCCAGCTTCACCTTCATCAAGAATTTTGCGGAACATTTCAACACCGGTAACAACTGATTTCAATTTTTCAGCACCCATACCAATGATGTCAACAGGATCAGATGTGTGGATAACACCTGTTTCGATACGGCCGGTAGCAACAGTACCACGACCTGTAATTGAGAATACGTCTTCGATTGGCATCAAGAAATCTTTATCAACATCACGTGGAGGAAGTGGAATCCATGTATCAACAGCGTCCATCAAATCTTCAACGTTTTTAATACCGCTAGCTTCTCCATTCAAACCGGCCAAAGCTGATCCGCGGATAACTGGAGTATTATCACCATCATATTCGTAAGATGACAACAAGTCACGAACTTCCATTTCAACAAGGTCTAACAATTCAGGGTCGTCAACCAAGTCACATTTGTTCATGAAAACAACAATTTTTGGAACACCTACTTGGCGAGCCAAAAGGATGTGTTCACGAGTTTGAGGCATAGGACCATCTGTTGCAGCTACAACCAAGATAGCACCATCCATTTGAGCAGCACCTGTTACCATGTTCTTTACGTAGTCAGCGTGACCAGGACAGTCAACGTGAGCGTAGTGACGAGTTTCGGTTTGATACTCAACGTGAGCAGTGTTAATAGTAATACCTCTTTCTTTTTCTTCTGGAGCAGAGTCGATAGAATCGAAATCTTTTGCTTCAGACAAACCCTTTTCAGCCAATACTTTTGTAATAGCAGTGGTCAAAGTAGTTTTACCGTGGTCAACGTGACCGATTGTACCAATATTTACGTGCGGTTTGGAACGATCGAATTTTTCTTTTGCCATTGTATTTCTGTATTAAATGTTTATAAATATATTAATCCTTTTAATTTAATGCAACTTTTACACAATACAAACCTACACATCTTCAAAGAAAACCAAGCAAGATATTCTCTGCCCAATTTTCTTTGTAACATATACTTTGCATCAAATGCAAAAGTTTATTTATTTAGAGCCATTGACGAGAGTTGAACTCGTGACCCCTTCCTTACCAAGGAAGTGCTCTACCACTGAGCTACAACGGCATTTGTTTAGCAAAAAAAACGAACGAAAAGAATGCTTCTCTCCTCCGTCCGTGTCTTCAGTAGCTTTCTCGAGCGGAAGACGGGGCTCGAACCCGCCACCTATAGCTTGGAAGGCTATCGCTCTACCAAATGAGCTACTTCCGCTTACGTGTGTGGGGAAGGGTGGACTCGAACCACCGAACTCTTCCGAGGACAGATTTACAGTCTGTTGCAATTGCCGCTATGCGACTTCCCCTTCGCTCCTCTCAACTTCTTTCGAGGGTTGCGAGCCGATGGAGGGATTCGAACCCCCGACCCCGAGATTACAAATCACGTGCTCTGGCCAACTGAGCTACATCGGCAGGATATAATTCATCTCATCTTTTCAAATAACTCATTCTCGTCTTTCGAGGTTGCAAAGATACAACTTTTTTCTTTACCCACAAACTTTTTTTTATTTATTTTCGATGCCTTTTTATTAATATAATGATTATCACCAAAATAAAAATAAAAAAAATATTTTCATTCATCCTTGTAAAATATCAAATTTACGCCAAAAACTTTCATTTTTATCGTCAAATTTTCGTTTTTTGATGCTTTTTTCGCTTATTTTCGCTTATTTTCAAATATCGCAATGATTACCAATAATATAATGCTATTTTCAACGTCTTTCAATAACAAAACCCAATAGTGTCCAAAATGTTTAAAGGCAATTTCTAAAAATTGCTTTGCAAGTAATTTGCGGATGTTGACTTCGTCGAAGTTGCTAACTCTCGGAACAGCTAATGCTTTGGCATTGCTCTTCGCTCGCTTAATCGCAATTCTACCAAAAAGATTTCAACTTTCTTTTGATTGAGCATAGCGGGCTATGCGATTGAAAAAGAAATAGAAAGATTTCGGTGAAAAACATATAGCACGCAAAAGTTTCAAAGAAAGTTCTTCAGTTATTCCGAAACGTGGAATTTTTAGATGTTGCCATTATTAAAAAGTGGTTTTGTTTTTCCATCAAAACATTCCATCAGTTCTCCTTTATAATATACATTCCACACACCATCGTCTGAAACTTTCTCTTTATAACCATCTGGTGATGCTTTACTAACACCAACATTCTCAGATGGAGCAATTATTAGAAGATTTAAGTTTTCTTTTGTGGTAAAAAATCTTTTTAGCTCTTTTTTTTTACTCAAAAAGTTGCGTTTCTTATTGGAACTTATCCTATACTTCTTCATTGTGTTACACTAATGGCGGAATGATTTTTTGGCTTATCATGCCTCAAAGCAAAATCTGTTTTTCCCCGACCTTAAAAGGTCTGTTTTTTGACCCTCCAAGGTCAATTTGTTGACCTTCTAAGGTCAAGCCGCTGACCTTGGAAGGTCAAGGTGCTGACCTTCTAAGGTCAACAAAACGCCTTTTTAAAGGTATTTTTGTATGAAAAAAGGCATTTTTTTCATACATGACAAACTCTTAAAAAAGCATTCGGATACTAAGTTTTCTATTTCCCCTAGAAGTTTTGTTTGCTTTGCGTTGTTTTAGATGTTGACTATGTTAACATGTTAGTTGACATAAAAGCTATTAGGCTATAATTAATACCTAAAGTGCAAGTCGCAAACCGTGGTCGCAAGCACAAAAATCGGGAGCACAACTAATACGGTCTGCTACCCTTACACGTCTTCTTTCACTATCATAATATCCACCACGACAAACTCGGTTTCCACTCTCGTGAGGAGTACTTTTATAATCTTTCGTCCAATAGTTGTCGCACCATTCATACACATTGCCATTCATATCGTATACACCCAATTCATTGGGTATTTTAGTTTTTACAGGATGTGTTTCTCCACTGCTACCACCTCTAAACCAAGTGTTAATCCAAGAAATAAAAGAGCAATATAGATGTGTTTTTCCCCTACTATTACCCCTATACCAAGCCGCTTTATCCACGTCGTTACTACCACTATATTTATATCCTTTGCTTTTGTTTCCACCTCGTGCTGCGTATTCCCATTCTTCTTCGGTGGGCAAACGGAAGTTTTGTTTGGTCAATTCATTCAGTTTCTTTATAAATTCTTGACAGTCGTTCCACGAAACGCATTCTACCGGTCGTTGCAAATCACCTTTAAAATATGAGGGATTGCTACCCATCACAGCATTCCACAATTCTTGAGTTACTTGTGTTTCACCTATCATAAAATCGGCAATGGTTTCGGTATGAGCCGGTTTTTCCCAAACATAGGCATCCGGATCGTTATCCAAAGCACCCATAGTGTAAGTGCCCCCTTGCACGGCTATCATGGCGAAGGATACACCGTTTGTGGTAAATATCTTATTCTCTTTCATTAGTTATGCATTATTTATTCAGCAACAGCTCTTCGAAATTCTTGGTCAGCAAAGCCTTCACTTCGTTCATATCCATTTCGCGACCCATCTCCAACTGTAATGAGGTTACGCCTTTGTCTACAAAACCGCATGGGTTGATGTAGCTGAAATATTTAAGGTCGGTATTCACATTGAAGGCAAAGCCATGCATGGTAACGTAGCGCGAGGCTCTTACTCCTATGGCACATATCTTTCGGGCACGGGGTGTGTCCTTGTCCAGCCACACGCCGGTGGCTCCTTGCAGGCGGTCGGCCGCTATGCCGTAGTGGGCAAGGGTGCGAATTATGCACTCTTCAATGTTATAGATATAATCCTTCAGCGAAAGCGAGAAGTTTTCCAAGTCCAGCAATGGGTAGCCCACTATCTGTCCCGGTCCGTGGTAGGTGATGTCTCCCCCGCGGTCGATAGGGAAAAAGGAGGCGTTTATCTTTTTCAAAAACTCGTCGTTGACCAACATATTTGAGGGTTTGCCATGCTTGCCAAGGGTATACACATGAGGGTGCTCGCAATAAACTATTTGTTGCAGTTCCTCGGTGGGTTTCTTTTCCATCTTCAGTGCTATCATAGCGTCAAACACCTCTTGCTGCTTCTTCCATGCTTCGGAATATTCTATCAGATTCCAATCAATAAACTTTATCATATCTTGTATGTATTATTATCCTTATTATCTTGTTTCCCATTCTTGCAGTTCCATCTCACGCCCGTTGAGGATGTTGAGATAGTTTTGATAACGTATTTCGCTTATCGTTCCGTCCTCTACTGCCTTTTTTACTACACAGCCGGGTTCGTGCTCGTGGGTGCAGTTGGCAAAACGGCAGCCATGTAGCACAGCCCTCATCTCGGGGAAGAAGTGCGATATTTCCTCTTTCGAGAAATTGACCATACCAAACTCCTTTATACCCGGAGTATCTATGATATAGCCACCATCGGCAAAGGGGAATATCTCGGCAAAGGTAGTGGTATGCTTGCCTTTCATGCTCCATGTGGACACATCGCCCACACGCAATTTCAAATCGGGGTCTATGGCGTTTATCAATGCTGACTTGCCTACACCCGAATGACCTGTAAAGAGAGTGGTTTTGTCCTTGACCAAGGCACGCACCTCATCGATATTGATACCCTCTTTGGCCGAAATATCTATGCAACGATATCCGGCCGATTGGTATATGGCTTTCACCTCATTGTGATACTGCCACAGCTCGTCGTTGTACAAATCGACCTTATTGAACAACAGCACCGCCGGTATATGATAGGCTTCGGAAGTTACCAATATACGGTCTATGAAGCCTGTGGAAGTCCGAGGCAATCCCAATGTTACCACCAAGCAGTTTTGGTCGATATTGGCTGCAATCACATGCGTTTGCTTTGACAGCTTGGTAGAACGGCGAACTATACAGTTTTTTCGTTCTTCTATCTCGGTTATCACTCCCGTATTGTCCGACTCTTGTACGGTGAACTTCACCCTGTCGCCCACAGCTATGGGATTGGTGCTTTTGTTTCCTTTCATTCGAAAACTACCTCGCAGACGACAATCGTAAGCATTGCCATCGCCACAAAGCACCTTATACCAACTTCCTGTTGTTTTTATTACAAAACCTTCCATTTTCTATGTCATTATATTGGTAAATGTAATTATCGTTATTTTACCCTATCGGGATTTTCGGTAAGGAAACTAGCCCACGACTTGCCTTTAGCCTTTCTGGGCTTGCCCACTGTCGACACTTCGGGAATATCCTTTTGCAGAAAATGACAATATGCCACAGCCAAAGCATCGGT
This sequence comes from Bacteroidales bacterium, assembly GCA_017522255.1. Classification (GTDB taxonomy): domain Bacteria; phylum Bacteroidota; class Bacteroidia; order Bacteroidales; family P3; genus HGM05376. Next base: position 29,564 of record JAFWZP010000088.1, read on the forward strand.
GGCATCGAGGTATTTAGGCATATCGGCAAAATTGAGCAACCTTCCAAGCATGGCCGCCACCTGCTCCTTAGAAGCGGCACCGTTGCCGGTAATGGACTGCTTGATACGTCGTGGCTCGTACTCGCAAAAAGGTATCTGACGCGACAACGCCGCAGCAATAGCCACCCCCTGCGCCCTGCCCAACTTGAGCATAGACTGTACGTTTTTGCCATAAAAAGGAGCTTCGATAGCTAAATAATCAGGGTGATATGCATCAATAAGACGTATCATCGAATCGAAGATATACTTTATCCTAAGCTCGTAGCTCTCTACCTTACGCATATCCAATACATCCATTAGCACAAGCGAAGCATGATTGCCCTCGACCGATATAATTCCGTATCCCATCACCCGTGTACCAGGGTCTATTCCTAATATTATCTTTTCCAATGCTATTGTAAATATTACTTTGTTCTACATTGCCGCAAGGAGGTTGCAACCACGCGTGTCGCTATAGTCGAAACGACCTTGCACCTCAAAACTACCGTCATTGTACATACGACCAATATCTTGTGTGCTTATAAAGGAACACGAATATATATTTGCCAAATCTATAACATCTATACCCCCTGCCCTACCACGAGGCACTCTAATCAATGGCGAATTTACATCTCGTATGGCTATCTTCATCCATGGCGGACAGTTGTATATACCATTGCCTTTTGAATAAGCCTGCGAGAAAAGCTCTGTCATGCCATACTCCGACGCAATAGATTTAACACCCAACCCCTTAGTAAGTACACTATGCAGTTCTTCACGCACCATCTCTTTACGCCTACCCTTCATTCCCCCGGTTTCGAACACTATGGCATCTCCAAGCGAAAAATCGTAGCTTTCCACCAAATCCAAAAGAGAGTAGCTTACGCCGAAAAGTATCAATCGTTTGGACAAACACTCGGGAGCCTTTAGATATTCCACCAGCTGTGGGGTTATGGCATCATAGAACCCGCTATACTCACAACCCGTTTGCTTTATAAGCTCCCTCACCATAAAGATAAGCGACGAATGCGTTTGATGCAAATAATTGGGCAACAATGCCAATATGCAATACTGAGAAGGGTTGCCCCAAAAGAGAGAAAACGTATTAAGAAAACTACGAGTATATATTTCGTGGGTAAAGAAATAGTGCTTGCTGGTAACCATCGAAGTGGTGGCACTGCTTTGAAAATAATCTATAGGCTCTACGTCGAAGGCCACAACCTTATTGGTTTTAAAGCACTCTATGGGCAGACATGGAATATATTCCCACCGCTGCACCTTGCTTACATCTACCGAAAGCAAATCTACAAACCTACGATACAACGCATTATTGCAATACTGAAAGCGAAACACTTCCAATGCCACACTATTAAAATCGTCGTCGGTTTGTATACCAAATATCTTATCAATAAGGTTGTAGTCTATCATATACGCAGTTATCTCAATTTCGATAAAAGTTCTTCTACTTGTTGTTTAAACAGCTTAGTTTCGTCCTTAATCTGTACAATAAACTTGTTTTCATCAATAGTTCCAATAGCTGCTATCATCTCGTCATCGTTGCGATAAGTACACTTCCTGAACGGATTGTCGTAGTCCTTCTTTCGCGAGATATACACTTGGTTACAGATATAATCCTGTATATCCATAGCTTTAACTAACAGTGTTTGCCATTGGTCTTTGTTTATCTTTTCCAATCCACATACATCACATATAAGCATATAGGCATGTTCCGCCTTGTCTTTGCTGTAGTTTTCCCACAGTTCGTTGTAGCGGTTATGTACATCAGTCCATGTGGGCAGGGCTTTAGTTTTTATATCACTCACCAGTTTATCAAAGTCCGATTCTTTCACCAGCTGTCCGCCAAGGTTTATCCATTTTGTACATCTTGCCACGCTTGTAGCCAAGTGGCTGTGCAAGTTTTCGCAAGTAGCCTCGTTACCATTAGTTTGGATGTACTTCATTATATTGGTAACAGCATAATATGTTATCATATCCTTGTAGGCGTGGTAGGCTTCGTAGGCTTTCAGCACTCTCACCTTTCTGTTTCCTTTTTCCAATCCCTCGGCCAACACTTCCAAGTCTTTCACCTCTTTCTTATCGCCAGACAGTAGTTGTCGTCCTTTTTCTTGCAGTTCTTGCAAACTTATGCTTGCAGGGTCATTGCCATTCTTCCTAAACCAGGCTTTGGCAGTCCATCTTTCTAGCAAAGTCAACGCGTAAGCAGCTTCTTCCATGGTATCCGGAGCATAGGCGTTAAATTCTATGTTTTGCAACTTTCGTTTGCGTTTGTCTCGTGCTGTATACTTCCACGAGTTTCGAGCCAAAGCGTACATGTTATACATCCACCAATAGGCAGGCATCACTTCCAGCTCGTCCTTTGACGGATTGTTGTTTATCAATGCAAAAGGCAATGGGTTATCTATCTCGGCCGGATATTGAGCTTTGGCCAACAAAGTGTAGGAAGCGAAACGGCTGGAGTGCTTAAGGCTGGCACAAAGTCCGGGCCAGAAACCACGTCCAGCTTGTATTTCATTATCGTTGGTGCGACTATTGTGATTGCTACCTACTGTGGCACCGGCAGCTATATTGGATTGTCCCATTATAAGGGTGGCTATAAGAAACGAGTTGTTGTGATGTTGCTCATGTGCCGGAAACACAAGATTGTTCAGCACCTCGCAACATGCTATGGTGCTATTATCACCTATAAATGAATCTATAAGTCGGGCACCATATTTAAGAGCCGAGTTGTTGCCTATCACAAAGTTCTCGGCCATGCACGAGTTGTGCAGGTGACAGCCATAGCCTACTATTCCATTCTTCAGTATCACCCCATCGGCTATGCATGTAGGCTCCTCTTGTCCGGACTTCACAGTAATGTTTTGCAGCCTGTTCACACCGTCTATCACACTACACTCTCCCACCTTCACATCCACTACGGACAATGTGTTTTTCACCACAGCATTACATCCCACCATTCCATAGTAGCCATGGTGGGCATCGGCTGTAAGCTGAGTCATTTCCACTAGTCGACGTTTCAGCTCTTTGTCGTCGATATATTTTGCCCACATGTAGGCATCGGCGGCTATCATATCTTCGAATGGAGAAATCTCTCTTCCACCGGCTTCGTTCATCACAGTAAGCACAAGGCGACTATCTTCGTCCTCCCCTTCTTTTAGCACTCCGTTGCCAAACTTGGCAGTGGGTGTTGTTCTCATTTCCTTTATGTTGAAAAGAATACATTCCTTACCCACTATGTAGTTTGCCAAATAATCGACATTATGGATAGCCACATTATCTCCAATGTCCGACGATATTATTATACTATTATATATGCCTATGGGCAGTTGCAAATTGTCATATTGCAAAACACCGCAACATATATCACCAATACGTATCAACCCATAAAACCTGCTATTGTATATACATTCAGGATCAAACACATCCGAGACCAATACACTATTCCAATCATCGGCATAGTTTGCATTAGCTTTTAGGATAGTAATTTCGTCGTTGGTTAAGTTTCGCCAATGCTTTTCGGTAGCATTTACTTGCTTGTTGCGAATATAATATTCAGTTTCTCCTTTTGGCAAAAAGTCATTTTGCACAAAAGCATCACCCAATTTATTGTTCTTTAAAAAACTTACTTTCTTCATATTGTTGTACATATTGTTATCAATAAATGTTTATTTTGTTCCGGTGTGTCCAAAACCGCCTTCACCTCTTTCGGTTTCGGATAGTATTTCCACTTGTTCCCATTCGGCTTTTTCGTGGCGTGCTATAACCATTTGTGCTATACGCTCACCATCTTCCACCACAAAATCTTGGTTGGAAAGATTGACCAATATAATACCTATCTCGCCACGGTAGTCGGCATCAATAGTACCCGGAGTATTCAACAGAGTAATACCTTTTTTCAGTGCCAAACCACTACGTGGACGCATCTGAGCTTCATAGCCTTCGGGCAGTTCAATAAAAAGACCCGTTTTAATTAATGCACGTTCCAATGGTTTTAAGGTAACACTGCCATCAGGCAAAAAAGCTTTTATATCCATACCTGCCGATAGTGGTGTTTCGTATTGCGGCAAACTGTGATGAGATTTATTTATTATCTTTATTTTCATATTACTTTATATCTTAAAAAAGGTTTTAATAACACTCGTTAGCATCACTAAAACCTTTTTTTAATTTATCAAACAATGTTTATTTACGAATCAATACTTCATCAATCATTCCGTATTCTTTAGCTTCGGCAGCTGTCATCCAATAATCACGATCGGCATCTTCCCAAATTTTTTCGTAAGGTTGTCCCGAGTGATGAGCAATAATATCGTAAAGTTCTTTTTTCAATTTACCTATCTCACGAGCTGTAATTTCGATATCGCTGGCCTGACCTTCAACACCTCCCAATGGTTGATGAATAAGCACACGCGAATGAGGCAGTGCAGTACGTTTACCTTGTGTTCCTGCGCACAATAGTACTGATGCCATTGATGCAGCCAATCCTGTGCATATAGTTGCTATATCAGGATTAATATATTGCATAGTATCATATATACCCAATCCTGCATATACAGAACCTCCCGGAGAATTGATGTATATTTGTATATCTCTAGTACTATCCTGCGATTCTAAAAACAAAAGTTGTGCTTGAATTACATTAGACACTGTATCATCAATAGGAACACCTAAGAATATAATTCTATCCATCATCAAACGCGAAAACACGTCCATTTGTGCAACGTTTAATTGTCGTTCTTCGATAATGGTAGGATTTAGATAATTAGTAACTACCGATGTATATTTATCAAATGTTGTGCTGCTTATTCCTTTATGCTTTATAGCATATTTTCGAAATTCGTTTTGCATAATGTTATTGTTTATGATTTGTGTTTAATTTATTTTTATTTTTTTTATTCATAACAAATACCCCTCAATCAAACAAAGGTACTATATGATTAGTTTTAATGTTTATCCAACAAATTAGGTCGTCGTTGACGTGTTCGTTCTATTGATTGTTCGTATCTCCATTGATCTATCTTGGCATGATTACCCGAGAGCAATATATCCGGCACCTTCCACCCTCTAAAATCGACCGGACGTGTATATACAGGTGGCGAAATCAAATCGTTTTGAAACGAATCAGACAATGCCGATGTTTCATCGCTAAGAACTCCCGGTATCAATCTTATTATAGAATCGGAAATCACAGCTGCTGCCAACTCTCCACCCGTAAGCACATAGTCGCCTATTGATAGTTCCATTGTAATAAAATGTTCACGTATACGCTCGTCTATACCTTTATAGTGCCCACATAGTATCATTACATTGTTCAGCATCGACAAGCGATTGGCAGAGCTTTGTTTCAACAACTCTCCATCAGGAGCTGTGTATATTATTTCATCGTATTTACGTTCTTTCTGTAAACCTTCTATACACAATGCTACCGGTTCTATACCTATCACCATCCCTGCACCACCACCATAGGCATAATCATCCACACTGCCATAATTATTTTGTGAATAATCATGCAAATCGTGAAAATGAACATCTACAAGTTGTTTGTTTTGTGCCCTTTTTAGTATCGACTCATCAAAAAAAGACGACAACATTTTAGGGAATAGTGTTATAATATCCAAGCGCATACCTAATACCTTAATATTGTTTTTATTTTATCTCAATTTTAATCTTTGTCCCGGACGTATTATACTAGTTTTCTTTAAACCATTAAGACGACATAATTTAGCGACCGTAGTACCATTTCTACGAGCTATAGCACCCAATGTATCGCCTTTGCGAACACGATAGTATTGTCCACCACCTTGATAGCTTTTATTAGCACCTTTTGGACGAAAACACGATGCCGTTAGCTGCAATGTGTCATTTTTCAGTTTATGACCATTTTCGCTAAAATCAATAATTATATCAGGATTGATAGCGGCACCCAAATATCTTGTTTCGAAATGTAGATGACTTCCATACGAGCGTCCTGTATTACCGGCTAAGCCTATTTGTTCACCGGCTTTCACTTCTTGACCGGGTTTAACTTGGATACGCGAAAGATGTGCATAATAAGTTTCCAAACCATTATCGTGACGTATAACAACCAAATTACCATAGGATTTATTGTATTTTGCCACACGTATAGTTCCATCAAACGTGGAATATATAGGAGTACCGGTAGGCATTGCAAGATCAATACCATAATGAAAACGACGACGACGAGGACCAAAACGCGAACTTACCCTATAATTATCGGCAGGATGTGCATACAATTTATTCTTTTTGTGATTAACCAACGGTATAGGCGTAGTGTCCTTCTTATTTGAAAAATCAGTTTTAGGATAATGAATCTTATCACTATCAAAACTTGCATACAAAATATCATCTTCTGTTTCGGCACCCTCATCTTCGGTATACGAGTCGTTGTATTGGTAAACAAGTGTATCGGAATTCAACTTACTAAACAAGGTTTGCTCCAAAAAGACTTCCGATGAATCAGGTTCTTCAAATATTGTTTCTAAAGTATCGAGTTTGTACGATTGCTGAGCATAGCCTGACGAAATAGAGGTAGTCAAACATACCAACAACAACAAAACCGAGATATTTCGATATATTATTTTCAATTTCATAATCAACAGCTTATAGGTTATATATCCGTCTATGTATACTAATTATTTTATTTATCAATGAATTTGCAAAGATACAACTTTTTGTTGAAACGGCAAAAAAATGAGCCGCAAATATTATCTGCGGCTCATAAAAATTCTGATATAGTTATATTTCGACTATTGTTTTATACGTTCAGAATATTCACCAGTACGAGTGTCTACTTTTATACGCTCTCCTTGTTCTATAAACAAAGGTATACGCACTTTAGCTCCTGTATCCACTATAGCATCTTTCATAGCATTTGTAGCAGTATTACCTTTTACACCAGGCTCAGTATAAGTTACTTCCATTTCTACAAAAGGTGGCAATTCACATAATAGAGGAGTTTCGTTGTCGGCATGAACAGTCATTTCTACATACTGGTTTTCTTTCAAAAATTGAGGAGCATTAATCAACTCTTCTTGAATAGCTATTTGCTCAAAAGTTTCGGTATGCATAAAATTGTATCCCATATCATCTTTGTACAAGAAAGTGTAAGGACGTCTTTCTACACGTACCACATCAATCTTTGCTCCCGATGGGAATGTGTTTTCAAGCATACGACCGGTTTTTACGTTACGCATTTTGGTACGAACAAAAGCTGCTCCTTTACCTGGTTTTACGTGCAAAAATTCTACGATTGAATAAATGTCGTTGTTAAATACTATACAAAGTCCGTTTTTAATATCTGCAGTTGTTGCCATATTACTATCTATTATTAATTTATATTACCTAATTTATTACTTATTACTCTTTATTTTTTGTCAAATCTTCCAACAATTTTGTAAGCCTTTTCATATCGTCTTTCAATTCTTGGTTTTCTTTCTTTAACAAGACACATTCGGCACGCTCGGCCAAATAGCGAAAAGCTATCGAAAGTATCAACCCAAACATTGACAATGTAGCATTTTTCATCACAATAGTCAATGAACATGTAGCTACCAACAATAGCCACGACAAGGATAAATACAGCTTACTAAGTGTTTTTTTGTTCATTTTATTTCTTTATTTTGAGTTTGCAAAGGTACATATATTTTGGAAATCTTGCAAGAAAGTGAATGTTTTTTTCTCACAGTTCTTTGATAATTCAAAAAAGAAATGTAAATTTGCCAAATAATTATAACAAATTTATCACATAAAACATAATTGAAAATGAAGAAGTTATTTATTTCCTTAGCCACTATTTCGGCTGTTATTTTGGGCGGATGCTGTGGCAATAAAGACAAGGGAGAAAGTAAAAACAACGAAATGCAACAATTAGTAGAATCGTATGCTCCGGTAAAACTTACCACCGATTTGAGCATTCTTAGCGAAAAAGAACGTGCCATGCTTCCCATTCTTTTGCAAATTTCGGAAATCATGGATGAGCTATTTTGGGAACAATCATTTGGCAACAAAGGTGCACTTGACACCATAAGCGACCAATACATACGCGAATTTGCCATGATACAATACGGAGCATGGAATCGCTTGGATTGCGAAAAACCTTTCGTACCCGGATATGGAGAAAAACCCAAAGGTGCCAATTTCTACCCTACCGATATGACAAAAGAAGAATTTGACACACTACAAGACCCTGCTAAAGAAAGCCTTTACACCATCATACGTCGCGATGAAAATGGTGCATTGAAAGTTATTCCTTACCATGAAGCGTACGCCGAAAAATTGGCAGTGGTTGATTCTCTTATGGGTGAAGCCATTGCTTTGGCCGAAGATGCAGGATTAAAGAATTATTTGGAAAAACGTCGTGAAGCTTTCCGCACAGATGATTATTTTGAAAGCGATATGGCTTGGATGGATATGAAATCCAGTAAATTGGATTTCGTAGTAGGTCCTATTGAAAATTACGAAGACGCTCTTTACGGATACAAAACTGCTTACGAAGCATTTATATTGGTAAAAGACGAAAAATGGAGCAACGACCTTGCCAAGTATACCAAGATGCTTCCTGAATTACAAACCTTGCTTCCTTGCGATCCAAAATACAAACAAGAAGTACCTGGAACAGAATCTGACTTAAATGTTTACGATGTAATATACTATGCCGGTGACTGCAATTCGGCTAGCAAAACCATAGCTATCAACCTTCCTAACGATGAACGCGTTCAACTTGCAAAAGGTAGTCGCCGTTTGCAACTAAAGAACGCCATGAATGCAAAATTCGAAAAAATACTTATGCCTATAGCACAACAACTTGTTGCCGAAGAACAATTAGATAATGTAAAATTTGATGCTTTCTTCAGCAATGTATGTTTCCACGAAGTGGCTCATGGTCTTGGTATAAAAAACACCGTTAACGGAAAAGGCAACTTACGCCAAGCATTGAAAGAACAATACAGCGGTTGGGAAGAAGCTAAAGCCGACATATGTGGATTGTTTATCACTCAAACTTTGATAGAAAAAGGCGAAATGACAGGCATAACAGTAGAAGATGCTTATGTTACTTTCATAGCCGGCATATTGCGTAGTGTACGCTTTGGTGCCACCGAAGCTCACGGAATCGCCAATATGATGTGTTTCAACTATATGGAAGACCATGATGCTTTCAGCCGCAACGAAGAAGGCAAATACATCATCAATGTAGAAAAAGCAAAAGAAGCTTTGAAAACATGGTCAGCAATGATACTTGAAATAGAAGGCGAAGGCGACTACGATCGTGCTAAAGCCTACGCAGCCGAAAATGGTATCGTTCGTCCTTCATTACAAAAAGACCTTGACGTGATAGCAAGTGCCAATATCCCTGTTGACATTCGTTGCGTACAAGGTGCCGAAGTATTGGGATTGTAATACAAAAAACGAATAAACAATGAGGATACCTCTAAGGGGGTATCCTTTTTTATATTACACACTAAATGATAATATACCGTAACGAAAACCACACCCTATCATCAAAAATTTTATGATATATCACCAATTCCGTATTCCATAGTCCCAAAAAAAATATTCACTAGTCATTTTTCAAAAGCATCAAAAAAGGAATTATAATTGTCAATTTAGGCAATTTCTAAAAATTGCTTTGCAGGTGATTTGCGGAATTTTATTAGAAAGATTTCTACTTTCTTTTGATTGAGTGTAGCGGGCTACACGATTGAAAAAGAAATAGAAAGATTTCAAGAAAAAACGCAAAGCACGCAAAAGTTCTTTTATTTTTTTATAATATTCATAGAACGTGGAATTTTTAGAAATTGCCTTTAGTAATATCTCATGATTTACGAGATAAAAATAAATTCTAGATAGTTTATACTATAAACATTTTTTTTGCGTTTACTTTTCCGATTGACTAAATTTTTATATCACAAAAATATGAAACAAAACACATTTGGCAACGATTTTTCGTTGGTAACATCACTTAGATTTTTCCATAAATGGCGTAAAGTACTATTACTAGTTACAATAATAGCTTTTGTATTATCGCTTGTAACATCGCTGTTGATAACGCCACGCTACAAATCGTCGGTGGTATTTTTCCCCACAAGTTCTAACCGCATGTCGAAAGCCATCATAACCGATCGATACGACTTTATGGACTATGGTAGCGAACGCGATTGTGAATATGCAATACAAATACTGTCATCGCAAGCCATGATGAACGACGTGTGTACCCATTTTAACCTTATGGAACACTACGACATAAACGCCAATGCCACCGATAAGAATTTTCAATTAGAAGAAAAATACAAAGGGTATGTAACGGTACAACGTACCGAATACCTTGGTGTGGAAGTAAGTGTTATGGATGAGGACCCACAATACGCTGCCGATATAGCTAACTTTATGGCCGAAAATTACGACAGCCTATGCACTCGCATACACAAAGCACGTGCTACCGATGCTTGCTTGGTTTTGGAAGGGGTTTGTAACAAATTGGAAAACGAAATATTGCAATTGGAAGACTCGCTTGGCGGATTGTATAACTACTCAGACTACACAAATCGTATGTATCAAGAATTGGCAAAACAAACAAGCGCAGGCAACAGCGCTGCTGCCAACCGCATACGTTCAGAAATAGCTTCACATAAGAGTATCAAAGGTAGCTATGCAGGCATAAACGATATGCTACAAACCAAACGCGAAGAGCTAGCCGAAATACAAGCTAAACTGGCTCAACGCCAAACCGATTTGGAAAATAATATATCATATAAATATTGGCTTGACAAAGCCGTCCCTGCCGATAAAAAGGCATATCCAAAGCGTTTGATAATAGTGGCTTTGAGCACTATATCATCGTTGATAATGTGTATATTGGTATTACTGGTAATGGAACGCTCAAAACAATGGAATATAACAGCTGACAACAAACAGGAATAGTAGCGACTATTTGATTATATATAAAACTTAGAGATAACCTATTATGGGCAACGGTGGTGGCATAAAAAAATGGATAACAGAAAACAAAACGGCTATGGTGGCAGTAGTCACGGCGTTGACATTTGCCGTTTTTAATTCGATAATGATATCCAAAGATTTCTTTTTGCTTATGACCATTCCATTACTGGGACTATTGGTAGTATTGTTTACATTTAAAATAGAAACAGCATTGCTGATAACAGCATTGCTTACTCCTTTTGCCATAGACATAGCTTTGATACCCAAAATGGAACTATCGATACCGGTAGAGCCGATGATGATACTATTCAGTGGAATATTTATATTCAGAATATTGGTAGCCAAAACCTACGACACTGCCATACTAAAACATCCGGTAGGAATAAGCATAATGGTCATGCTAGTATGGATGCTAATAACATCGATAACATCAGAAATGCCAATGGTATCGTTTAAATATTTGGCAGCACGAATATGGTTTATGATACCATTCTTTTTTGCCGCCACTCAAATATTTAAGTCCACCAAACGGATACGACAATTTTTTTGGTGCTACGCTTTTTCGCTAATAGTGGTAATACTAATATCCACAATAAAAACGGTGAGCAATTTTTCGGATTTACAAACACTTCATCGTGTGATGAAACCATTTTACAACGACCATACTGCATATGGAGTGGCTATAGGATTGTTTGTGCCGGTGGCATTTTATTTTGCCATAGAAAAGCATCGCAACCCACTTATAAAAGTTCTATCGATAGTGGCATTAGGTATATTGGTAATGGGTCTTATATTTTCGTATTCGCGAGCAGCATGGATTAGCGTAGTGGGAGCTATAGCGGTATATTACGCTATAAAGTTTGGCATGAAAATAAAATGGATGCTTGTAATAGCAAGCGTGGGAGTGGCATTGTTTTTTACCTACCAAGCAGATGTACTATATAAACTGGGCAAAAACAACCAAGATTCATCGTACAATCTTGCCGACCAAGTACGCTCGATATCAAATATATCGACAGATGCTTCTAATGTGGAACGTCTCAACCGTTGGGCATCGGCACTACGCATGTTCGAAGAACGCCCCTTAGTGGGTTGGGGACCCGGAACGTATCAATTTATATATGGCAAATACCAACGCTCGTATCAGCTCTCGACCATAAGCACCAACTCGGGCAATTTGGGCAATGCCCATAGCGAATACATAGGACCATTGGCTGACGAAGGAGTAATGGGAACAGTATTGGTAGTGCTTGTATTTGGTTTCAGCTTTGCAACAGGAATAAAAGTATACCGAACTGCCTACGACAAAAGTGTGGCAAATATGGCATTGGCGTTCACATTGGGATTATTTACCTACTATGTGCACGGTATATTCAACAACTTTTTAGACACCGACAAACTATCGGTTCCTTTTTGGGGATTTACAGCAGCCTTAGTTGCATTGGATTTATACTTCCCCAAAAAAGAAAAACAATTGACCAATGAAGACAAACAATTGCAACAAAAAATGGTTGATATAACAAGCGAGAACGAGAAAAATAACAACATTTTGTGATAAAAAAAATAAAAAGTTTTGAATTTCTGTATTTTATCAAGAAAAATGTGTATTTTTGCAAGTCGAAATAGAATAATATAAAGTAGCATAAAACATAGTTATCGCATTATGTAACAATGTATTATGCACATAATATTCAGTATATATTTAGGAGAAAAAAGATGATAAATATAACATTACCCGATGGTTCGGTTCGTCAATACGAACAAGGCATCACAGCTTACGATATAGCTAAAAGCATTAGCGATGGATTGGCTCGCAATGTTTTAGCAGCCAAAGTAAACGAACAAGTTGTAGAATTAAATCGTCCTATCGAAGGCGATGCTACAGTGCAACTTCTTACATGGAACGATGAGGAAGGCAAACACGCATTTTGGCACACATCGGCACACTTGTTGGCAGCAGCTATAGAGGAGCTATATCCCGGTGCAAAATTCGGCATAGGACCTGCCATCGAAAATGGTTTTTACTACGATATAGACTTTGGCAACTACAGCATATCGTCAGACGACTTTGCTAAAATAGAAAAGAAAATGGCCGAGTTGGTAAGTGCAAAAACACCCATAATCCGCAAGAGTGTAAGCAAAACCGAAGCTTTGGACTTTTTTACACAAAAAGGAGATGAGTATAAATTGGAACTCATAAACGATTTGGCCGATGGCACTATAACATTTTACGAATCGGGCAAATTTACCGATTTATGTCGTGGACCACACTTGGTGGATTTTTCTCCTATCAAAGCATTGAAACTAATAAATCTTGCAGGAGCTTATTGGCGTGGCGACGAAAAACGCAAACAGTTGACACGTATATATGCCATCAGTTTTCCTAAAAAGAAGGAACTTGATGAATATTTGGTCATGATGGAAGAGGCTAAAAAACGCGACCATCGCAAATTAGGAAAAGAGTTGGGCTTATTTATGTTTAACGACGTTATAGGAAAAGGTCTTCCTTTATGGTTGCCCAAAGGTACCGACTTGCGTTTACGTCTACAAAACTTTCTTACTAAAATACAAAAACGCTACGGCTACGAACAAGTGATAACTCCACATATAGGAGGCAAACAATTATATGTAACTTCGGGACACTGGGAACATTATGGTGCCGATAGTTTTCGCCCCATCACCACACCTGAAGAAGGCGAAGAATATTTATTGAAACCTATGAATTGCCCACACCATTGCATGATATTCCGCAACGAACCTCGTTCGTATAAAGACTTACCTATACGTTATGCCGAATTTGGAACGGTGTATAGATACGAGCAAAGTGGTGAACTACATGGATTGACACGTGTACGTTCGTTTACACAAGACGATGCACACATATTCTGTCGTCCCGACCAAGTTAAGGAAGAATTTATACGTGTTATGGAAATTATAGAAATAATTTTCAAAGCGTTGAGTTTCGACAAATTTGAAGCACAAATATCTCTACGAGATCCTAACAACAAAACCAAATATGTAGGTAGCGATGAAAATTGGGCCAAAGCCGAAGCTGCCATCGTAGAAGCTTGCAAAGAAAAGAACTTGCCTGCCAAAGTAGAATATGGTGAAGCAGCATTTTATGGTCCTAAATTGGACTTTATGGTAAAAGATGCCATCGGTCGTCGTTGGCAATTGGGAACCATACAAGTAGACTACAACTTACCCGAACGTTTCGACCTTGAATATATAGGTAACGACAATCAAAAACACCGTCCTGTAATGATACATCGTGCACCCTTTGGCTCAATGGAACGTTTTGTGGCTGTGCTTATAGAACATACAGGTGGCAAGTTCCCATTGTGGCTTACTCCTGAACAATTTATAATACTCCCGGTGAGTGAGAAGTTTGAAGAGCATGCACGCCAAATGGAAAAGACATTGGACGACATGGGATTACGTGGTATAATAGACCTTAGAAACGAAAAAATAGGTCGAAAGATACGCGATGCCGAAATGAAAAAGATACCTTTTATGCTTATATTGGGTGAAAAAGAAGTAGAAGAAGGCACGTTGTCGGTACGTCGTCATGGACAAGGCGACTTGGGAAGTATGACACCAAATGCTTTTGCCAAAATGATTGAAACAGAAATAGAAACATTATTATAACTAACCATAAGGTAGTAAAATAAATAAACATATTAATTAATATAGGAGACAAAAGTTATAGCAACACCTGTAAAACCAATCAAAAAAGTGCGTCCTGCGAAAGGACCTGTTAAAAAGGAAATGCTCCACAAAATCAACGACGCAATAACATCGCCCGTTGTAAGAGTAGTGGGAGACAATGTAGAACAAGGAATACTACCATTAAAGGAAGCATTGGAGAAGGCCTACGAACAAGAATTAGATCTTGTGGAAATATCGCCATCAGCCAATCCTCCTGTATGTAGGATTGTCGATTATCAAAAGTTCATGTACGAATTAAAGAAAAAACAAAAAGAACAAAAAAATAAGTCGACAAAAGTAGTTATAAAAGAGATTCGTTTGGGACCACAAACCGATGACCATGATTTTGATTTTAAACTAAACCATGCCATTCGTTTTTTAAAAGAAGGTTCGAAGGTGAAAGTAGATGTGTTCTTTAAAGGAAGAACAATCGTATATAAAGAGCAAGGCGAAGCCATCTTGCTGAAATTTGCCGAGGCATTGTTGGAATACGGCAAACCCGAAAAAATGCCACAATTAGAGGGCAAACGCATGATGATGATAATTGCTCCTAAAAAACAATAAGAAGACTATATATTCTTTTAGATATTAACTTTTTAAAACAGTAAAAAAATGCCAAAAATGAAATCAAAATCCGCTGCCAAAAAAAGATTTGCTCTTACAGGTACCGGAAAAATTAAAAGAAAGCATGCCTATCATAGTCACATTTTGACTAAGAAAGAAACTTGCCAAAAACGTAATCTTACACACACCGCATTGGTAAGTGGAGATGACGAAAAACGCGTAAAAGAAATGCTTTTGATGTAATAACATATGAGCATAACGCACAACAAAAAAATTAAACGGAGTTATTAACCATTGTTTTAAGCACAAAAGAGCTTGTGAAATAACAAGACGCTGAAACGAAAAAAAATTAAAAAATTATGCCAAGATCAGTAAACGCTGTTGCTTCGAGAGCACGCAGAAAAAAAATCTTAAACCGTACCAAAGGGTATTGGGGAAGAGGTAAAAACGTATGGACCGTTGCCAAGAATAAATGGGAAAAAGGTCAACAATATGCATACCGTGATAGAAAATGTAAGAAAAGAGAATTTCGTTCGTTGTGGATCAATCGTATTAATGCAGGTTGTCGCATGAATGGTATTTCTTATTCTGTGTTTATGGGTGAAGTTCACAAAGCTAATATAGGATTAAATCGCAAGGTTTTAGCCGATTTAGCGATGAATCATCCCGAAGCTTTCACTGCCGTTGTAAAAATGGTAAAAAAGTAAATCAACCAAGTTATAAACATTCAAACATTTTTATGTCATGGGAAAAACAGAATTAATGCAATATGTAGAAAATTTGGTAGAACGCAAAGAGTTTCCAAATTTCAAAGCAGGTGATACCATTACTGTTCATTACAAAATCCGCGAAGGAAACAAAGAACGTATCCAACAATTCCAAGGTGTTGTATTGCAACGCTCAGGAAGTGGTACTACAGAAACTTTTACTGTTAGGAAAATATCTAGTGGTGTAGGAGTAGAAAGAATATTTCCTATTGCGTCGCCCTTTATCGAACAAATCGACGTTAACAAACATGGTGTTGTTCGCAGAGCACGTATCTTCTACCTAAGAGGATTGACCGGTAAAAAAGCTCGTATTAAAGAAAAAAGAAGATAATTCGATTTTTAGTAAAGAATATATAGCAAAAAGGGAATCTCTGTTTGGAGACTCCCTTTTTTAGCATATTTGATTGATTGTAAAACTATTCTTCATCTTGCTCACTCCATCCTTGTGCTCGCAATTGGATAGTGGTATTTTGAGGCGTTACCAACATCATACCCATATTAGCTTCTGTAATATGGCCTATTACATGCACCTCAATACTATCTTTTATTTTTTCGTAATCGGCCTGTTTAATGGTAAATAACAGTTCATAATCTTCGCCTCCATTGAGGGCATTTGAAATAGGCAACATCTTACCGAACTCGCTACATACCATAGTAGTAGCATAGTCGATAGGTATTTTCTCCTCATATATTTCGCATCCCACACCCGATGCCTTACATATTTGCATTACATCTGATGCCAATCCATCCGACACATCTATCATCGATGTAGGCACTACTCCCTTTTGTTCCAAAAACTTAACTATATCTATACGAGGTTCAGGTTTTAAATATCTATCCACCACATAGTCAAAAGTAGCCAAATCGGGTTGATAATTGGGGTTGGCTTTAAAGGTGGCTTTTTCGCGTTCCAATATCAACAATCCCGAATAAGCCGATCCCAAATCACCACTTACACATATAAGGTCATGAACATTGGCACCATTGCGATATACCAACTTATCTGGATTAGCTTCACCTACAACTGTAATAGATATAAACATTCCCATCGGACTGGCAGAAGTATCGCCACCTACCAAATCGACATCATACCGCTGACAAGCCAAATATATACCTGCATAAAGTTCGCTCAATGCCTCTACCGAATATCGGTTAGAAACAGCGATATTGACTGTAATTTGCTTAGGAATAGCATTCATTGCGGCAATATCAGAAAGATTGACAGCCACAGCTTTGTAGCCCAAATGACGCAAAGGAGTATAAGTCATATCGAAATCGACACCCTCTATAAGCATATCGGTAGATACCACGATGTGTTTTCCTTTACTATCAATCACAGCGGCATCATCGCCTACACCTTTTACCGTACTATCGTTTTTTATCTCAAACTCCTTGGTAAGGTGGTTTATTAGCGAAAACTCTCCCAAACTGCTTATTTCGGTTCGTGTAATATCTTCGGTTTTAATCATAGTCATCAATTTACTAAAAACAAAATCTAAAGCAATACCTTTTCCCATTCACTTTCTTTGAATCCTACAAGTATTGCATCGTTATATATCAAAAGTGGACGTTTAACCAACATACCATGAACCGACAAGAGCTCGATTTGCTCTTTATCAGACATTTCCGGCAAACGTTCTTTTAAATTCATATCCTTATACATCAAGCCACTTGTATTAAAAAATCTTTTTAACGGCAAATTACTCTTTCGCCACCAAGTAGTTATTTCTTCGACAGTGGGATTTTGTTCTACAATATGTCGCTTAGTATAAGGAATATTATGTTCGATTAACCATTTTTCGGCTTTTTGGCATGTGGTACATTTAGGATAACAAAGGAATATATTTTCCATAGTATTTAGTAATATTAATATTGTTCTTTTTCGTTAGGAAAATCCATAGATTTCACATCGGATATATATTGCTTAACAGCATTAGTAATTTCTTCGCCTATGGCATGGTATCGACGCAGAAATCGTGGTGAGAACTGCTGAGTTATACCTAACATATCGTGTAGCACCAATACTTGGCCATCAACATGAGGTCCGGCACCTATTCCTATAGTGGGAATTTTAATCTCTTTGGTAACCTGAGCAGCCAACTTAGCTGGAATTTTTTCCAACACCAAAGCAAAACATCCCGCTTTTTCCAATATATGAGCATCTTCGATAAGACGTTTAGCTTCTGCTTCCTCGGTGGCCCTTACATTATAAGTGCCAAACTTATTTATCGATTGAGGAGTAAGACCCAAATGCCCCATTACAGGAATACCGGCAGTGAGTATACGATTTATCGACTCTAATATTTCGATACCTCCTTCGAGTTTTACGGCATCTGCACCTGTTTCTTTCATAATACGTATAGCCGATGCTAAAGCTTCTTTGGAATTGCCTTGATAAGTACCAAAAGGCATATCAACCACAACAAGAGCCCTATTAATTGCACGTACAACCGATGCTCCATGGTATATCATCTCGTTGAGGGTGATAGGCAAAGTAGTTTTATAGCCTGCCATAACATTGGCAGCAGAATCGCCAACTAATATAATATCTATTTTTGTGCCATCAAGCAAACGTGCCATAGAATAATCATAGGCAGTAAGCATGGCTATTTTTTCGCCACTTTGCTTCATATTTTGTAGCACATGTGTGGTTACTTTAGTTACATTTGATTGCAAATAATTTGACATTTCAATAAACGTATTTATTAATCCGACTACAGATAGATAATATTTACTCTATTTCTTCATCATCGGCATATTTTTTATCAATTTTAGTTTCTTCCTCTATAGCCTCTTCTTCCGAATCGTTTTCCATTCTAAACAATACTCTAAGAGGTTTCTTTAGCTCATAGTTGCCATTTTTATCGATACGAAATGGCTTATAATATTTCTCGCCAATAGTAATAGTACCTTCTTCGGCATCGGTTTTTACTTTATAAAAATAATCATCAACCTCTTCCAACTTTATCCGTTTGCCCAAAAATATTGTATCTATCTGAGTAGGATTTATATTGGTTTGCACGCTCAACGATACTTTTGAAGGCATTTTTTTGGTAGGTAAGCTACGATATTCGGCTCCTTTTTCGCTATATTTTTTACCAAATATTTTTATCTTGTTATCGAACTGTTCTTGAGTAACGGGAAACGACACAAATATCGAATCAGGCAAATCTTGAGAACATTCATTATACTCTCGCTTATAATTGCTACGCAACACTATAAAGCCGGTTTGTATTATTATTTGTCTTTTATGAGGTACCAAAAAGTATTTATCCAATATTTCACGATAATTAAGATGCTCTTCTATCGAAAATTCGATATCATTAGGACATTCAGCCTTAGTATTTTTAATTTTTAGCAACGAGCCCTTTGTTAGTGTTACCGAGGAATAGTAAGAGCGTATGATAGAATCTTTGGAAGGCAAACTACAACCCTCAAAATCGCCTATACATGCCTTAGGATTATTATTTAAAGTTATTTTTACTTTGCCGGCCAAAGGTATTTTATTAAAAGTATGTCTACTATTGGGCAATTCGGCCATATCATAATACTTCAAATCAGTAGGCACTTCGTATCGCACCATCTCAATCGAATCACCATAACATGACGACGAAATAGAATTAGGAGCTATGCGTATCATAAACTGAGCATCGCAACGTCCTGTAAAATATCTATGAACAAGATCGACTCTTTCTTTTACCAAATTTTGTTCTTCTGTAGAACCATATCCCTCGATAACAATAGTATACATCATGGGATTAGTGCGCGAAAAGGCAATACGATAAACCGAATCCAGCAAATCGATATCTTCCACTTTATAGGTAGCCTCTCCTTGATTATAATCCAAAATCAATATAAATGTTTCGGGTTCATATAAACCTGTTTCAGCACTTGGTTTCAATGCTTTTATGTTAGGATAATATATAGCACTTTGTGCATATAGCGACACCACAAATACTATAGCCATTAAGCAACAAAAGAATCTCTTATTCATATCTTGAAATATTATTCGGCTAATAATTTCTTTATAATGGCATCGGTAGAAATACCTTCGGCTTCAGCATAGTAGTTTCGTACTATTCTATGTCGCAACACTTCTACGGCAACAGCTTTCACATCTTCGATATCAGGAGAATACTTACCATTTAAAGCTGCATGAGTTTTGGCTGCCATTATCAAATATTGCGAAGCACGAGGACCTGCTCCCCACGAAAGATACTTTTGAATATAAGGATGATTTTCGCCTTCCGATATACGTGTTTTTGCTACCAATCCCACAGCATAACTATATACATTTTCAGGCACCGGCAATTTCCTTATCACCTTTTGATAGTTTAATATCTCATCGGCAGTAAGCACCACTTTTATATCGTCATTTCTATCTATTGTAGTCGTTTTTACTATATTCAATTCCTCTTCAAACGTAGGATAATCAAGTTTTACGTTAAACATAAAACGATCCAATTGTGCTTCAGGCAATGGATACGTACCTTCTTGCTCAATAGGATTTTGTGTTGCCAAAACAAAGAAAGGTTCATCAAGCCTATACGACACACCCGATACCGTAACTGACTTTTCTTGCATAGCTTCAAGCAATGCGGCTTGAGTCTTAGGAGGTGTACGATTTATCTCATCGGCAAGAACAATATTGGCAAAAACAGATCCTTTTACAAATTTAAATTTTCTATTTTCATCTAATATTTCAGAACCTATAATATCTGATGGCATAAGGTCGGGAGTGAACTGAATACGACTATACTCCAATCCCAATGCTTTAGACAAAACATTAACCATCAAAGTTTTTGCTAATCCGGGTACACCCACAAGCAAGCAATGACCTCCGGTGAATATAGATATCAACAAGCTATCTACCACTTTATCTTGCCCTATAATAATCTTGCCTATTTCGTTTTTCAGTTCTTGGTATTTCTTTACCAAATTGTCTATCATCAAACTATCCGATATATTATTCATAATATTCTACTTTTTCAACCAATTCAAATTAAAGTTACAATCCTTATAATCATCACTAATCTTGATGTATGTATTCTTTATCATCTTTTCTGCCCAATCCGAAAGTTTGGCACTTTGTGCATTTTGTAGTGCTATAGCATATATTTTGTCATAATCGTCAAGCAAATTTGCTTTATGTGCTTCCACTACATTAACCAATTGTATTACTTTATACACATCTTGGTTTAATTCGTTTTTGGTTGATATTATTCCCGACATTTCGCCTTCCGACATGCGTTCGATATTTACACCTACAAACACTTGCTTCAATATATCTGCCGAAAACCGATTATTTCCTGTTTGAGGATTGGTTACCACTCCTCCCTCTGTTTTAGTTTGACTATCCGAAAATTTTCGAGCAGCTTCATCGAAAGTAATTCTTCCTGATTTTATTTCGTTTACTATACTGTCCAAACGAATATTTGCTGCCACTAAATCTTCGGGAGTAGCCTTTGCCGACAAAAGAATATGACGAGCATTCAGCATATTACCCTTTCTTTCGATAAGCTGTATTATATGAAAACCATATTTTGTTTCGATAACAGGCGACACTTCTCCCGGTTTCAACGCAAATGCAGCTGCTTCAAATTCTGCCACCATTTCGCCACGAGTAAAGAAACCTAATTCGCCACCCTTCTTAGCAGTGCCTGCATCTTCGGAATACAAAGTAGCCAACGTAGAAAACTTATCACCTTTCAGTATTCTCTCTCTTAGTTTATTAAGTTCCAATCGCACACGATCTCTTTCACTTTCGCTCACTTTAGGACTTATTACTATTTCCGACACCTCATACTCAGCCTCTATAATAGGCAAGCTATCTGCAGGAATACTATAGAAAAATTCATTAACCTCACGTGGCGTTATTTTTACATTTTCTACTACGCCACTCTCTACCTGCTGTGCCAAAAAATAATCGTGCATTACCTGCTTATATGAGGATTTTATATCCTCATATTTCTGACCCGATTCACGTTCCATATTTTCTTTTGAACCAAAATATTTTAACCTCATTTTCAACTGACGTTCCACTTCAGCATCTACATATTGGTCAGGCACTTCTACACTATCAATAGCTCCTTTGTGCAGCAAAAGTTTTTGCATAAGCAAACTTTCCAATATAGCACATCTGTTATTAAAAGCATTGTCGTAACCCATCTGAACACGCATCTGGGCATAGCTGTTTTCGACATCCGATAGCTTAATAATGTTTTTCCCAACAACTGCTACTACTTGATCTACTATAACAGCCTTATCTTGTGCATGAGTCGAAAATGTAAAAATAAACGACATCAATATAATTCCAAAAATCTTTTTTCTTTTATTCATAAATCTCTTTATATTTATAATCTTATAGTAACCGAATAAATTACTTTTTATTATCCAACCATTATCAAGTTAACAAATCTTTTATATCTATTTATTTGCTTAAAGTATGCTATCAACATATTTTGGAGGCTCTTTACTTGCTACAAAACTTTTGTCATAGTCGAAAAAATATTCAATATTGTTGTCTATTTCTGCTGACCTCAACAAATCTTGTTGCATCTTTTCGATTATGGCAATCTTTCGTTTGTTTAAAATAATATTTCTGATATTAGCATATTCAAAACTCAACGGCGATATCTCGTCAACTATTTTAAATTCCAAAATACGAGCTAAATATGCCGACGTGTCATCTAAAATAGTTATGTTTCTATTTTGTTTTATATACATCTCCTCGTTATATGTCTCAATTGGAATTATCTTTTGAAAATCGCTAAATGGCACCCACATTTGTACATCAAAAAACGATTCTTGGGCATGTATCGAAGAAAGTTTTTGTATATCCACCAATAATTCATCAGTAAACTCTTGGGAAGAAAACATCATACGTTTAATCTTCGACAAAGAAGGCGATTCTTTATCTATTTTTACATATATCATGCGTACAATATTATTCTTTAATGTAAAGTTTTCTTTATTAGCATCGTAGTATAATTGTATTTCGGCGTCAGAAACAGATGTGTCAAGTAGCTGACTTACTATCGATTGTTCATATTCGTATGTAATCAGCGAATTTTTGTAATTCTGTAGTTCCTTTTCAAAACTTTTGTCGATATTGTTTTTGGCTTTGTCCAACACCACCATTTGTTGTATCCATTGATTGATATAATTATCTATAATAGCCAAACTATCTTCAGCCGACATATTACCTTTAACCAATCCCTCAATATCTGAAGGATACAAATATTTATCAAACACTCTAAGTAGTGGCTTTTCTTTGGAAGTATTGTTGCACGAACAAAAGATACTTCCACAAAAAACACCCATGATACATATATATAGAATCTGTTTTCTCATTCTTAAACACCCATTATTCGATTAGTAGTTAATAGCATTGATTTTATCTTCGTGTACAACTACTTTATATTTGTTTCTCAATCCTTTTATTAAATTTTCTTCCAAATAATTTTGATAGTCGTTGATATAGTAACCTCGTGCTTCTATAAGCGATTTAATTTCGGGATTTTTTATATCTCTAACTATTATTATTACATAACCCATCGTCTTTTGGTTATTTCCCATATATATGCCTTTTTTGAATTGTTCGGGCTTTATTATCTCATTTTCTTTTTCCACCATAATAGTTCTCACATATACAGGGTTAGGTATCGAACATTTTTTCTTGTTTATTTTCTTCTCTACCGCCTCGGTCATTTTTTCTTTGGTCATACCTTCCTTAAAAGCATTCTTTTCCACCACCTTCATAACTTTGCTCTTTTCCGCACAATTCGAATCCATTATCGCCACTGTCATTATATCGGCACGATCGCCCCAAAAATATTTGGCATGCTCAGGATTATTAATGTCATGCTTTACACTTTCTACGGCATAAAATTCTTTCAGACCCACTGTGTCAAGAATAGCTTTCGACCACACTTTCGAATCGTTATATGCAAATATCAACAAACCATTGCGATATTCTTCCACCATTTCACTAAACTCAGGATAATCCTGTTCCAATCTACTATCGGCATATTCCACTACCTTATCGTTCACAAAATAACCATATATTTCGTGATAATAGACATCTAAATTCTTTCTACGCATACGCAACCGGCGTTGCGAGTCGCTGATATATTTTGCAAAGTCGTTGACAGTATAAGTTTTATCACCTATCGAGAAAGCCGGCATAGCACCATTTTGTAATGTAGGCAACACCCATGTTCTTTTGAATACCGAATCGGTAATAGTAGCTCTTAATTCATCAAAAGCAACCTTGCTATCAGTAGTATAATCCACAAAGGTATACTTTTCTTTCATATTTTCTACAAAAACATGCTGAGGCTGTTTGCTACGTTGATCTCTCGAAATACGTTGTTTGTAAAAAGCTTTCATATCGTCAAGCGGTGGTATGGTATCTTTTTTTACCACTTTTATTATATGCCAGCCAAATTTAGTTTTGAAAGGTTGACTATACTCACCTACTTTCAATTTCGAAATTTCTTTTACATATTCAGGCACCATTCTATTAGCCGGCACATTTTCAAGCAAACCATTAACAGGCAATGTTCTTTTATCGTCGCTGCAGTCCTGAACCACTTTATTGAAATCCTCACCGGCATTAAGTCTTCTATATGCATCGTTTATCACACTTATCATGCGAGCAGTATCTCTCTCGTTAGGCGAACCTACCCATATATGCTGAAGTGATGTTTTGCCATAAATATCCACCTTATCCACCAATTTTATTATATGGTATCCGTATTCCGAACGCACAGGCTTAGATATTTCACATATTCCTAAACTATAGGCAGCATCTTCGAATGGCAGCACCATATCAAACACCGAAAAATATCCCAAATCGCCGCCATTACCTTCGATGGTTTTATCGGTATTTCTTGCTTCGTGAGTTCTTACCGATGGATCTTCCGAAAAAGCTATTGCCAATTTTTTAAAGTCGGCACCCTTTTCTATTGCCTTTGCATATAGATCCATAGCTTTGTTGTAGGCCTTCAATGTGTCTTCGGGCGATGGATTGCGAGGCAATGCCACCATTATATGCGATGCCCGAACTGCTTGTTGATTACGACGATATACTTCTTGTAAAATATTTTCCAACGATTGGCTGTCTATCAAATATGGTGCTGCTATTTCGTTGCGATATACCGAATACTCTTTTTGAAACGATGGCATAGTATCATATCGCTCTACCAACGCATCTTTTATTTTCAGCCTAAAGTTGGTGTATAAATATACATATTCCTCCAAAGCCTTGCGTTTTTCGGCTTCCGACATCTTCGACAATTCTGTATTTGACTGATTAAAACTCTTCATAAATTCAGATTGACGAATTTTTTCGTCTCCAATTTCAATAACTACCGGATCGTCTTTTTTTTCTTGAGCTTTCAATCCATTACTTACACACAAAGCTCCAAACAATAATGCTATCAGTGTTTTTTTCATTATTTAGTATTTTTATTTTCTGTTTAATATAAAAGCATTTTTTGCGTTTTTATTGCCTTTGTAACAAATTATAAGATTTGATATTAGCGACAATATAAAACGGGAAAATTATTGCAAAAGTATTAAAAATTATCGACATATAAAAATATTTTTGCACTTATGCGAAAATATTAATGTTTTTGCTACACAAAATCTTTATCCTTACAACGAAATTTATTTCATTTCAAAAGAATAATTATTCATCGAAACAACTGTAAACAAACAACATAAATTAAAAGATATTTTTATGAATACTACATATTTTACTACCCACAAAAATAAAACATCAATTTCATAGTTATCTAAAGGTAACTTATAAAAAATATTGCTTAATAGCCATGCGTAAAAAACTTTTTTCGAGCATATTATTATTTTTGTTGCTCAATATACTTATAAAACCCTTTTGGATTTTGGGCATTGATGTCAACGTACAAAATGCCGTGGGTGCCGAAGAATTTGGCTTGTATTTTGCAATATTCAATTTTACTTTTATTTTCAACATACTTCTCGATTTGGGCATTACCAATTTCAACAACAAAAACATAGCCCAGCACAACCAACTCATAAGCAAACATCTATCGGGTATACTCAGTATTAAGCTTATTTTATTCGTATTCTTCCTCGCTGTTACTTTTTTCGTAGGCTGGCTTATCGGCTACAACTCACGTAGTTTTTTACTACTTGCATGGATGTGTTTCAATCAATTTCTCAACTCGCTTATAATATATCTTCGTTCCAACTTTTCAGGACTTTTGCTTTTCAAAACCGATAGTATTTTATCTGTATTAGATAGGGTGCTGATGATAGTATTTTGTAGCATATTGCTATGGGGCGACATCACCAACGAAACTTTTAAAATAGAATGGTTTATAGGGGCACAAACACTATCGTATCTCATCACCGTATTTGTAGCTCTCACAGCCCTTGTTCGCAAAACCAATATCAAACGACTCACACTCAACATTCCTTTTTCTATAGCCATTATCAAAAAAAGTCTGCCTTTTGCATTGTTGGTACTACTCATGTCATCATACAACCGCATCGACCCTATTATGCTCGAACGCCTATTGCCCTGCGGCAACACATCAGCAGGCATCTATGCAAGTGCCTATCGCTTGCTCGATGCCTTAGTTATGCTATCGTACCTAATATCGGTACCATTGCTTCCCATTTATGCCAAAATGCTGAAAAACAAAGAAAATATAGGTTCTATAACCAAATCGGTGTTTGTGTGTGTGTTTGCATTAGTAAGTGGCATAGCCATCACTTTATCATGTTGTAGTAACGATATTATGACATTGTTATATACAAGCCATACCGAGGCTTCATCAAATGTGTTTCGCATCCTTATATTCGGATTTATACCTATATCTATTACATATATTTTCGGAACACTGCTCACAGCCAATGGCAATCTCAAACAACTAAACATATTATCTGCCATCACTTTGGCAATAAATATAATAATCAACATAGTGCTTATACCTCGCCTACACGAGGTAGGTTCGGCCTATGCAAGCCTTGCCGCTCAAAGTTTTGTGGCTATTACACAAGTGGCACTCTCGTTTAAGATATTCAAATTCAAACCAGATTATGAGCTACTTCTAAAATTATCTATATATGTTCTTTTTATAATAGGTTGCAATATCGTTTTGCCACATTTGGGCATAAATTGGGTTATGCATATTGCAATAGTAGGCATAGTTATGATATTAACACTCTTTGCACTACGACTGATACGCATAAAAGACATAATAACTATTATAAAAGAACGATAAAGATATATATCCACATAAAAACATTAGGTAACATCTAAAAATTGCTTTGCATATGATTTGCGGAATATTGGCTTTGTCGAAGTTTTGGCATTAACTCTTTCGAGCGTTAGCAACATCAATGAAGTCAGCAACGTAAAAGTTCTTTTATTGTCATACAATGTTTCATGGAACGTGGAATTTTTAGATGACCTTTTTATTCATACCCTATCATCAATCTATTCACAATTATTACTGTCCGCTAAACAAAATTCAATCTTTGTAATATATTGATTTATAAAGATTAAAGAATGTTTCATCTTGGATAAGCCCCCTATATTGAGTATCTAATCGGCTGTCCGCCGAAATTGGGCTCTATATTTTGCATAGTAGTGTAATCTACAAAAAAAGCCTAAAGTCTTCGTGATATTTACGTTTTATAGGCGTTTCTTTTGAATTTTTACTCCCAAATAGGATATGGCAACTTCTAAAAATTCCACGTTAGAACCAATTTCGATATTGTCTTTAGAACTTTTGCGTGATTTGTGTTTTTTCTTGAAATCTTTCTATTTCTTTTTCAATCGCATAGCCCGCTATGC
>JAFWZP010000089.1 GCA_017522255.1 Bacteroidales bacterium
AATCTTTCTATTTCTTTTTCAATCGCATAGCCCGCTATGCTCAATCAAAAGAAAGTAGAAATCTTTCTAGTAAAAATTCGCAAATCACTTGCAAAGCAATTTTAGAAGATGGCTAATAATAAAAATGGATTAATGTAGTTATTGTAAAACAAAAAAAATAAACGAAAATGGAAGAGGATAAAATATTTACGGTGAACGGTGTAACCTTTAAGATGATAGCCGTGCAAGGTGGCACCTACACCATGGGAGCCACATCGGAGCAAGGTTCAGATGCTTGGGATTCTGAAAAGCCGGCCCACAAAGAAACCGTTTCGGACTTTATGATAGGCGAAACGCCGGTTACGCAGGAGTTGTGGCAAGCTGTGATGGGTAGCAATCCCTCGTATTTTACCGGTGATTTGCAACGTCCGGTAGAGTGTGTTTTGTGGGACGACTGTCAAAAGTTTATAGAGAAGCTGAACCAATTGACGGGGCAAAACTTCCGCCTTCCTACCGAAGTGGAATGGGAATATGCAGCCCGTGGTGGCAATCGTAGCAGGGGTTATAAATATGCCGGCAGCAACGATGTAGATGCAGTGGCATGGTATAGCTATAATAGCGGAAAGACAACCCACTCGGTAAAAACCAAGCAACCGAACGAATTGGGTATATACGATATGAGTGGTAATGTATGGGAATGGTGCCAAGACAAATGGTGTGATGATTATAATATCCCTCGTTATTCGGGCTACCGCGTTTTGCGTGGCGGTAGTTGGGACAGCTGTGCGAGGAGCGTGCGTGTGTCGTTTCGCTACTACTTCACCCCCGGCTATAGGAGCGGCAACTACGGTCTGCGGCTTGCCCTCTAAGTTTACCACAAAAGTTCTAAGCTAAAAAGAAAAGCTGTGGCATTTATGCAGAGAGTAAGCGGAGTGAGGGACGAACGCAGCGGCGAACGGAATGAATGCCACAACTTTTAAGAATAAAAAATGTAATGTTTTTTGAATGATATATTTCGGAATCATTACACTCTATATAGACGTGATTATTTAAACAAAGTAATAATATATTAATATGAACGAGATAGATAAATTCTCTAATAAAGAGATAGAAGAAAGTAAGAAAGAAACTGTAATGACAGAAGAAGAAAAATCTTTTTTCGACAAATTGTTTAGTATATTTGACAGAATTTGGTCTAAGTTTTTGGACAAAATGCCAGCCGAAAAACAAGCAGAGTTGGATGAATTTATGTCCGATGAAAGTAATTTGTACACTCCCGATGGACAACTTACGGAGGCTTACAACGCCAAAATAGAGGAAATGGAAGAATATAGCAAAAATAATTCCATAAGAGAAGTACTGGAGCAGGAATGTATTGACGATACGGATAGAAATGCACTGAGCGGTATACAAGAATATTCGAAAGAATATAGGGCTTTGATGAAACGCTACGAAGAAGCCCAAAAGAAAGAAGGTGACGAATTTGATTCTACATATTGGGCAAAACAACAATTGAAAGAATCTACCACACAAGAAGAATACAACGAAAAATTGCAGGTGTTGGATGAGGTATTGGAAGATAGTATATTAGATGAATTGGAAAATGACGAAGAACTGAATACATATCTTAGGGATGTGCTGAAAGGAGGTAAAGATGAGTAAGTTTTCTTTGGCTGAGAGTTTGCATAAATTAAGTGCATGGACCAAAAATAAGTATGCGGGTTATATCGAAAAATATAAGAAAACATCTATTACAATGAAAATGTATTACGATTCTCCATTAGGTAGCAAACATGAAAAGGATGTAGAAGAGTCGTTTGCATTTTCAACTTATCAAGCTGTGAAAGACTTTCTTCCATCGGGCTTACCAGATTCTGTTTCGAAGTTTTTAGGTGCAAAGATAGCTTCTTTTACAATAAAAAAAATGAATAGCCAGAAATTAAATTACCAATATGCAAAAGATTTAATTACCGAAGATAAATATCATCGGGAGTCTGCCAAACGTTTTGTTTCGGCTACTGTGGCAGTGGTAAATAAAACGTGGTCGTTTATAGGAATTGGAGTGAAGAAAAAACTTGATGACATTGGTGTTCCCGAAAAAGTAAGTAAATATTTATGGGCTACAGTTACTACGTTAAAGAAACCAATATCGGATTTTTGCAAAGAAAACAAAGTGAAAGATCGTGTAGTAAATGCTGTTCATAAAGCTACCGGAACGGTAATAAAAACAGCAAAAAATGTTGTAGAAAAAATAGATAATGCAATAGACACAGTTAGAGAAAGTACTAAGAATTTTGTGGACAATTTTGCTCAAAAATTGGGATATTCTGATAGAAAGGAATTGAAAACAGATTTAAAAGAGAAAGCTAAAGAATATACAAAATCGGTAATTGACACAGGTAAGAAGGAGGTTAAAAAGATATTTAATTTTATAACAGGAAGGAGATAACAATGGGAGCATTTGTTGAATTTAGGAAGAAATTACAAGATGTAGTAACTCGCAGAGTGCCACTTGTGTGGATAGATTGCTTTGACTACAAATTCTTGAAAAAAGAATTGGACTATGTGTTCCAAAATGATGATTCGTTGTTGGACGAAGATGAACGCTATAAAGTATTGGTATGGGATGCTTTTTGTGGACAAAGACAATTTAATACGGGCTATGCTGATGGCGGAATATATAAAACTGATGATAAAGATGTGTTGGAAATATTAGAATCTTTCGAAACTAATTATGAGGTTCTTATTCTTAAAGACATTGATTCTGTATTGGAATATGATGAAAATAAGAGAACCAGAATATCAGCCTTTCTACAGAATTTTTGTTACAGACATCAAAAGTGGTCTTGCAATGATGAGCGTCGCAAGATTATAATTATGCAGTCGTCGGCGTGTACAAATTTGTATCCTAAAATAGATAAGTTGCTATATAAATTGGAATTGCCGTTGCCCGATAAAGATGATATAGAGCAGGAGTTATGTTTGGATAGTGGTGTATATCTTAATGAATCACGTGAAGAATGTAAGAAATTATCGGCAAAATACTTTAAATCGGATACTGGTTATTTATATGTAAAGAGTATTGTGGCTGATAAGGAATCTTATAAGAAAGAGATGGTAGCGGCTTTTCTAGGGATGAATATCTACAATATACGGCATATATTAACCACAATAATGGAAAAAAATGGTTGTATAAAGTCTATGATATCATCCGAAGATAAAGACCAAAAAGTTGTTAATCTGATAAAGGAAGAAAAGAAACAGATAGTAAAAAGGTCGGGATTGCTAGATATAATAGATGTGGCATCTGAACAAAAAAACAGCGTAGGCAATGTGGCAGGGCTTATGAATTATATGGCTAAACAGCAGGCTATAATAGACAATATAGCCCATTATCCACCTAGGATGCCAAAGCCCAAAGGTATACTGCTGGTAGGTGCTCCCGGATGTGGTAAGTCTGAGTCGGCAAAGGCTATAGCGGCAACGTTGGATAAACCATTGTTGCGGTTGGATATTGGGCGATTGATGGGACAATATGTCGGACAAAGCGAACATAATTTGGCTGATGCTATAGCTGTAGCCGAAGCTGCTGCTCCTTGTGTGTTGTGGATTGATGAGATAGAGAAAGCTTTTGCAGGTTTCGACAATTCGGGTGGCGACAACGATATCACTGTAACACGTATGATAGGCTCGTTCCTAACGTGGATGCAAGAACATAAATCCTTGGTATATTTGGTGGCAACGGCAAATAATTTGGATAATTTGAGACCCGAGTTTTTGAGAAAAGGACGTTGGGACGAAATATTTTACCTCAGTTATCCTGATAAAGATGGAGCAAAGGATATTCTTAAGAAATGTATATCCAAGTATGGTTTGGAAATGCCCGAAGATAAAATGATAGATGAATGTGCCGAGGCTATGGCTCAGATACCATTGAGTGGGGCTGAAATAGATGCCATTGTGGTAGAAGCATTTCAAAAAGGATGGAAACCGAATACCGAAAACATAGGGTTGAATATGACGGAGGTGAAAGATATAGTATCTACCAAAAAGACTCAAAAAGAAAGCTCTAAAGATTCGTTATTGAATTCGAAAATAGAAAGAGGGTTGAAAGAAGTGAAACTTTCCAGACCGGATATTCCGGACAGAGAATTAGAAAAAGTAAAGACAGTGTTGACTGATTTGTATA
Source organism: Bacteroidales bacterium (assembly GCA_017522255.1). Lineage (GTDB taxonomy): Bacteria > Bacteroidota > Bacteroidia > Bacteroidales > P3 > HGM05376. Next base: position 4,169 of record JAFWZP010000089.1, read on the forward strand.
AAGAAAAGACGTTGGAAGAAATAGAAAAAGAATATGAAGCCAAAGGATTTATATCTGCATCAAAATTACAAAAATAATGACAAAGGAAGAAATAAAAGCATTGTTCTTAAATAACTTTGAGAGTTTTAAGAGCCGGTTTATAGATGAAGAAATAGATATAACCTGTCTTGTAGCAGAAGAGCAAGATAGGTTTAGGTGTTTACAAATACTAGCCAACCACGAGCCAATGATGTATGCAGCCATAGGTATGGTGGCTCGAGATGTGTTTGGCTTGTCCGACCAAGATATAAATGAAGCAATACAAAATGCAGAATGCTTGGATAGATTTAATGATAGCCAAAAATATTTTGTTGACTTTTGTAAAGGAAGCAATTGTTTGGTGTCGAAAGAAGAACATGATGAAGCTATTAGTGAAATATCAATTTTAGAATCGAAACTACAGAAGTATATATTCCTGGAAGCGAAACGTTTGGAGCAAGAACGTAAAAACCAAGGTCTTTTTACCGCCAACGGCGTAACCTTTAAGATGATAGCCGTGCAAGGCGGCACCTACACCATGGGAGCAGCAGACAATGACCCCGAAGCCTACGATTGTGAAAAGCCGGCCCACAAAGAAACAGTTTCGGACTTTATGATAGGCGAAACCGAGGTCACACAAGAGCTATGGCAAGCCGTGATGGGAAGCAACCCCTCGAGGTTTACCGGCGATTTGCAACGTCCTGTTGAGCAGGTTTCGTGGGACGACTGCCAAGCATTTATAAGGAAGTTGAACCAACTAACGGGGCAAAACTTCCGCCTGCCAAGCGAAGCGGAGTGGGAATATGCTGCCCGTGGTGGCAACCGTAGTAAGGGGTATAAATATGCCGGTAGCAACGATGTAGATGCAGTGGCATGGTATAATGGTAATAGTGGCAGTACCACCCATAAAGTAAAAACCAAGCAACCGAACGAATTGGGTATATACGATATGAGTGGCAATGTATATGAGTGGTGTGAAGACAAATATTCTGAAAATTATAACAGCCAACGTAATTGGGGCTACCGCGTTTTGCGTGGCGGTAGTTGGTTCAGCCTTGCGAGGTTCGTGCGTGTGTCGTATCGCATCAGCCTCACCCCCGGCGATGGGAGCAGCTACGGCGGTCTGCGGCTTGCCCTCTAAGCTTACCACAAAAGTTCTAAGCTAAAAATGTCTTAAATTATTAATAGAGAATTAATGTCTAAAGATATGAAATGTAAAATATGTAATACGGAAAATCGGGATACCGCTAAATTTTGTAATGAATGTGGTGCAAAATTAGAACCCCAATTGAAAGCGTGTA
>JAFWZP010000090.1 GCA_017522255.1 Bacteroidales bacterium
AAGAGAGGTGTGTGACAAGGCAAGAGGCCAGCTTGCTGGGCGGGGGTGAGCTACTATCCGATGCTCGCATCGCAGATAGTGGCACACACACGACAGTAGCCGTAGGCTACCCTCTTGCCATACAAACAAAAAAACGGCTTATTGGTCAAAATTAGTACATAAAATCGGGGCAATTGATTGATTTTTATATATTTGCACTATTTGCGTTAGAAATGGATAAAAAGTTTGCCCAAAATGTGGGCATCGTACCCTCGTCAAACACGGCTACAACGGGGGTAAACAGCGATATTTTTGTACTAACTGCCATCGTCATTCCGTACTCCCCAAAGCCCTACGCTCAACATCTCCAAAGAGTCTATACGAAGAGTATGTCAAGAGCAAGCAAACACTCTCAGAACTTGCCGAGCGACACGGTCTTTCAGTAAGTACTGTGCAGCGCAGAATACGCCAAGTTCACTCTACTCGCATAGTGTCAAAATATAAGGAGGTAGTAATCCTGATGGATGCGACTTATTGGGGTAAGAACTTTGGAGTATTACTTATAGTCGATGCCTATCGCAAGCGTTTACTATGGCGTAAGTTTCTCGATAAGAAAGAGACTATTGCCGACTATTTAGAGGGTGTTGAGTGGTTACGTGAGCATAAGTTTAAGATTCTTTGTATTGTGTGTGATGGGCTATGGGGATTGCCGCAGGCTCTCGCACGATATAAGGTGCAATATTGTCAGTTTCACCAAGTTAAGACCGTAGATGAATACCTCACTAAGAACCCACAAACCGATGCAGGCAAGGAATTGCAAAAGATAGCACACTTACTTTGCCATACTGATAAGGAGTCTTTTGTTGGGATGTTAGATATGTGGTATGAGAAATGGGGAGAGTGGCTTAAACATAGAACTTTGGATAAGCTAACCGGTAGAAAAACCTATACCCATCGCAGAGTGAGGAGTGCCTATTTCTCTATGAAGAGACATGTGAAATGGCTCTGGACTTGGTATGATAATCCTAGTGTACCAATCCCTAATACGAATAATATCCTCGAAGCAATCAATACAGATCTAAAAACAAAGCTGCGAGTACATAATGGGATGTCTAAGAGGTATCGTAAGCTCTTTATAGACGAGTATTTCAAGCTCAAATACAAGTAGAAAATGCGGGCAAACACCCGCATTTATGTACTATTTTTGACCAATAATCAAAAACCGCCACGATTTTATGTACTATTTTGACCAATAAGCCAAAAAAACAGCCTTCAAACGAAAGCTGTTCTAAGTTGGGCTACCTGGATTCGAACCAAGAATGACAGGACCAGAATCTGTAGTGTTACCATTACACCATAGCCCAATGTTTTGTTTGACGGTGCAAAAGTAGAATATTATTTTGAATTTACAAAGAAAAATAGAAAAAATTTTATTTTTTTCGCAACAATCAAGCAAATTTAAGGAAACACCCCTCAAAAATACCACCGTAAATTATTTGTTTTTGCGCTAACTTTTTATTAAATTTAGGTCATAAACCTTTGATAGATATGAAGTTATACTTATTACACATCACCACTCACTCTGAAGAGATCTTCTACAGACTCCGATGGGGCGAATGTATCCACTGTCCAGAGTGTGGATCAGTTCACATCTACAACCCAGAGGCTGGTCAGTTACACATCTGCGCTAACTGCGATCATAGATTTAGTGATACGAGTGGTACTGCTTTTCATTCTACTAAACTCCCTTTGGCGAAGTGGCTAATAGCGATATATATGTTCTGCACCCAGTCGAAGGGTATCTCCTCATACAACCTTGCTCGTATGATATCAGTATCCCAACCGACTGCTTGGCGTATGCTAACTATCTTACGATTGAATATCCAACACAAAATTACCCAAGAAATCTTAGTTATCCTTTGAAGATTGGATAATATTTCATATCTTTGTGTTAAGATTGCGAGTTACGCAATCTTTAGATGGCATTTAGGGCTATTGCTGACCTTGTAAAACGACCAAATTTACTACACACAAGCAATAGGCACGATGAATGCCCTCGCTGTATGGCGTGGGTTGTGCTTATGTGTGTATGGGTACTTGGTCGTCCCTTCAAGGCGTAGGTGTACCCACGTTTCTTTTTAGACATTCTCATTGTTTGAGTTAAACGGTTGCAATATATCGGTATGACACATATTGTTTAACTATAAAACACTACCATTATGACATTACACGAGGCAATTGAAACCGTATTAAAATCTAAAGGGGGATGTACCTCAAGACAAATCGCTGACGAAATCAATAGGTTGAAGTTATATAGTCGAAACGACAACCAGCCTATTCCCACAAGCCAAATCTCAGCGCGAGTAAACAAATACCCTCACCTATTTAGCCGTGAAGACAACATCATTAAACTTAAATAGCTGTTGATATGGAAGAATATAAGGGTTTGGCTTATAAAATATTAGGCATTATACTCCTAATATATATATGTGGAGAATGTTGCGCATTATTCTCTGATGGAAAATTGGATCAAGTTGATGTGCAAGTAGGCGTTAAGACCCATTTAAGGGAAACGCTCTACGATTGGGACAGCTACAAAAGCCTATCATGGTCAGATTTTAAGGAATATAGCGATGGAGGATATAGTATTGTTCATAAATATAAGGCAACAAATCTATATGGAGGCTATGTTACCAAAACAACAAAATTCTACGTTGATAAGAATGGTGTAGTTGTAGATTATTTCGAATTTTAATAGACACAATAGGTTATTCTACATCTTCCCAAATACTGCGTTAAGTATATGTAACAACGACGAGGTCGGGTACCAGCATTACAGTTGTCCGCGACCTCGTTGTTGTCGTCGTCTTTATTCCCCCACAAATTAAAAATATTACTAATTAATAATTACTCACTACTAATTAGTTACTCAGCCTTTAAGGTTGAGCTCTATGTTATCTCCCGACCATGGGTTTATCTCCACCCAGCGCTTAAGGATGGTCTTTGCGCCGTGTTCGACGATGTGCTGATATACTATATTTATATTGAAGTTGCTGTCGCTCGGTGTCTTAAATGTCAGCTCCTCGAACTCGGGCAGAGACCCATTCTGCTCATCTTTCTGCTCCGAGGCACACGACGCGAGTATAACAGCACATAGTGCAAATAGTAATAGGTCTCTTATCTTTTTCATATTTTTGACGATTTATGACATAAAGTTAGCAATTTTACACATAAAATAAAACTTTTTTTCAACCTTTAGTGTCGTAGCGACACAACTACTACAAAAATGATGTATAAATTATAGTATAAATTATAGAGTCTCAAGTGACGAATACTTAATTCTTTTTTGCACCCTCAGTGTCATAATGACACATCTACTACAACACCCTTTTACAAGAAAGTCTGCCTCAAGTGATGAATACTTAATTCTTTTTTTGTATATTTGATGTAGTTTGATTAAGATTCTTTGAGTATCAAACCATTAAGAAGAACTTGCATGAGAATGGGCAATGGATAAGAAATTGCTAACTTGTTTTGTTACACTATATTCCTCATGCTTTTCAAATAACT
>JAFWZP010000091.1 GCA_017522255.1 Bacteroidales bacterium
CAATTATAGTCATCGCTCATACAACGTATACCCAAGCGTCGCATACCGGGACGTATTCCTGTGGTAGATAATGGTATATTTAATTCCACTGCATCAGTAGGTATAAAAGGAGTAAAATCCGTGTATGCAGTAGCATTGCCTACTCCGGGATCGGTATCAAAATAGTATTCTATTTTATCTATCTTGCCTCCTACAAGGACATGCTTGTAGTGAGTTTGACTCCAGTCGTCGCCATCGCTCATACAACGTATACCCAATCGTCGCATACCGGGACGTATTCCTGTGGTAGATAATGGTATATTTAATTCCACTGCATCAGTAGGTATAAAAGGAGTAAAATCCGTGTATACAGTAGCATTGCCTACTCCGGGATCGGTATCAAAATAGTATTCTATTTTATCTACCTTGCTCCCTACAAGTACATGTTTATAGTAAGTTTGACTCCAATCGTCGCCATCAATCATACAACGCATACCCAATCGTCGCATACCTGGACGTGTTCCGGCTGTAGACAATGGTATATTTAATTCTACCATCTCTGCCGGAGTAAAATTGGTATAAGCAGTAGCCAAACCTATGCCGGGGTCGGTATCCCAAAAATACTCTATCTTCTTTATCTTGGCACCTACCGATAGTGTTTTGCGATAGGTTTGCCCCCATATATTATTACTATTCTTGGCACGTATACCCAAGGTGTGTATACCGGGAGCCACATTGGTTGTGGACAGAGGTATTGTTACAGATTCACCATTAGTCGTGGGCAAATTCGACACCATAGTGGCATTGTTGTAGCCGGGGTCGGTATCCCAAAAATATTCTATACACGACAACTGTTGGGCTTCTACCTGCAATACACTTGCCAAAAACAGCAATACCGAAATGCAGAAATAAGCCATTTTATTCATTTGTTATTCTTACTTTAAAAGTGGCATTAATTGTATTATTCTCGGAAGGGTTGCTGAAAGTGGCATCGTATATATATGGAATACCGGCAGGTTGGCCGCCTTTTTTGTATGGTTTAACACCGCCATAAGCTCCACAATCGCCACCATCCGAGGCAGCTCCGGCTGCAGGGCTACCGCTTTTAAGCTCGTATTGTCCTTCCATCAAACCATTGTTTACAAATGTTCTTTCCATAGTGGCACCATACACATTGGTAGCTACATTGCATATAGAGTCAGCTCCGGGGCATTGTACTGTGCTTAGCACATTGTGGTGAATACTATTGTTTGCCAATAAATCAGGATGTATAGTATAGTTGGTATATCTCGACACAGTGTCTTCTGATGCTGAAACTAAATTTGTATTAGTATTAATTATTACATTGTTATATATTTCACACATATGATAATTTTGATTTAATAAGTATCCATTTGACGAAGCTACAATTGTATTATTCGCAATCGTAAATGATATACAATTATAACCATTATACTTATCAATATAACTACATATTATATTCCCAATTATTTTAACACCTGATAAGTCACGACGATAAGTGTTTAAGTAAATTTGTTTGATATAACAATTAGTAATTTCACATCCATGAGCATTAATGTGTAGTGCATTACTTACTCTACATCTGTTGGCTACACAATAAGAATCCAAGTTTATATTATTAGCAACACAACCATGTATTTCACTAAAGGTAGAATTAGAATTAGTTTCAATTGTATGAAATACCGCAGATTCTGGATTCATTATGTTATTTCCTGTTTCTGCAAAATTGTAGCCGGGTCCTATAAGTATTATCTTTTTATTAAGGGTAACGTCGCCCGGTTCCACATGGCCCGGTTCGGCATAAAGGGTGTCACCTGCTTGCACATAATATTGCGAAGATATTGTAGTAGCCATAGCTTCGGCTACCGAAACGAAATGTGCTCCACCTTTAGAGTTTACACGATAACTTGCCGCATTTGCCATAAAGGCACTGCCAATCAATACTGTGGCTATCAAAGCCAATTTAATTCTCTTTACCATTTGTTTATTTTTATTTATTATTACTTATATTATTTTGTATTCTACACATCAATAGGCACTGAGAATAAAAAGAAAAGGTGTGGAGTTCATTCGCGTTCACGGATTGCTTGAGAAATAAACCGCCGTGCAATTAAAGCATCCACACCAAAGCGTGAACACTAACAAACAATTGCACGAATGTTTTACCCCTACAAAGCAATCCATGAACCAGATTATTCAAAGAGTCAAAAAAGAAGTTTCTCAGTCTTTTTCTCGAACGCGAATAATAGTTAATGCTTATATCTTTATATGTGTTAATTTATATATTTCTGTTTCCTATCGTTTTATTATTTATTGTTACATTATTGTTTATTAATCACATAGAGAAAGATTTATCATAAATAGTCCTCCGTCGTGTTTTGCAAAGTTACGCATATTTTCTGAATAATGATAAGATTTGAGGAAATATTTTTGCTCTTATATGTAAACAGATGTAACAATATCTCTTGCCCCCTCTGCAACAACAGACCGGCAAACAGCCAACAGCCAACCCAAAAAGACACGTCCTACAAACTGCCTATGAACGTTCCAAAAACTGTTTATAGGCAATTTCTAAAAATTGCTTTGCAGGTGATTTGCGGAATTTTCTTAGGAAAATTTCTACTTTCTTTTGATTGAGCATAGCGGGCTATGCGATTGAGAAAGAAATAGAAA
>JAFWZP010000092.1 GCA_017522255.1 Bacteroidales bacterium
TTAGTAACCGTTGCTGTGGTGCAGCCAAACTTGTCGGCTATCTCTTTGCACGCACCACGTTCCACTATTTTCAATTCTCTTTGTGCCATATTGTATTTGTGTTTTATTTGTATTATATTTTTATTATCTTTGTATTTTATTTTAATCAGAAATCGAGTGCAAAGATATAGAAATAATTCTAAATAATATAGAAATATGTCAAGAAAATTTTTAAATGCAAAAGAGAGATTACTTTATTATATTGAAAGTAAGAATATTAGTAAGAATAAATTTTATACCCTAACAGGTGTTTCAAATGGTGTTTTAGACAAAAAAAGTGAGCTTTCTATCTCAACAATTGAGAAAATTTACTATACTTTTCCTGAGCTATCTTTAGAGTGGATTTTATTCGAAAAAGGAGAAATGTTGCGAGAAAATATAGAAAAAAATCAACAAAATGTAGGTATTTCGGAAAAAATTTTTCGGGAAATTTTGGAGGAAAACAAGAAATTAAATAGGGAGATAGGCAGGTTGGAGGCGGAGATAGAGCGGCTGAAAAAAGCGGCTGCCCCGGTGGTCGGGAGTGCCGGCTGTGTCGATGTCGCAGGGTAGGCGTGTATAGAAAAATAGCACTGTATTAAAAAACGCAACGAAATCGAAACAGTGCCCTATAAAGTTAAAAATAAAACAAAAAAGCAAACCACGCAACCGCCACTAAAACAGAAAAATGTAAACCCGGAATCAAATCTTACCGGTCCCATCATCGGTTCGATTCCGTTATACTCCACAAAAAAACAGTCTTGCAAGTATTGTGCAAGGCTGTTTTTCTTTTTTTGCAGAAAAAGATATGACGTTAGAAAGCATACATATCATTTTCCGAATTTATTTCTTCTTGATATTTATCACAATCCAATTCAATCTCTAAAGGTACACTTGGTTTGTCGAAGTCGCCGCGATAGAAATTGATAGATTTGTCGTTGTATACTTCTTTCATATACAAAGCCCATATAGGTAGGGCAGCATTGGCACCTTGTCCTTGAGCCATTGAGCGGAAGTGTATAGACCTTATCTCACCTCCAACCCATACAGCGGTGGCTAATCGAGGTGTTATGCCTATAAACCACCCATCTGAGTTGTTTTGTGTGGTGCCTGTTTTGCCTGCTATAGGGTAGTTTAAGCCATATTTGTATCTTAATCTTACACCAGTACCGCTACTTACCACACCTTTCATAAGTTCTATCATCATATATGCAGTTTGTTCGTCTATGGCTTCGTTGCGTTTAGGTACAAAGTGGTCTAATACCATACCTTTGTTGTCTTCGATACGCGAAATAATGATAGGCTCGACATATTCACCTTTGTTAGCATAAGTTGCCATGGCTCCTGCCATTTCGTATACCGATATATCGGGAGTGCCCAAGCATATAGCAGGTACCGGGTCGATAGGCGATTTAATACCCATACGACGTGCTAATTCGATTACTACTTCGGGAGAGCCTTGTTTCATAAGGTATGCCGACACATAGTTTACAGAGTTCGCCAAAGCCCATTTTAGTGTTACCATTTCGTCTTCGTGTTTGTCGGTAGAATTTTTTGGACACCAATCTGTGCCATCTGCATTTTCGAAACATACTTCAGAGTTTGGAACTTCGGAGCATGGTGTAAGATTACCATCTTGCATAGCCATAGTGTATACAAACGGTTTGAATGTAGAACCTACTTGTCTGCGACCTTGTGTTACGTTGTCGTATTTGAAATGTCTGTAATTGATGCCACCTACGTATGCTTTTACGTGTCCCGTGCCTGGTTCAACCGACATAAGACCTGTATGTAAGAATGATTTATAGTATCGTAGCGAATCCCAAGGAGACATAACGGTGTCGCGTGTGCCTCGCCATGTAAATACACGCATCTTCACTTTTTCATCAAAGGCTTTGCGTATTTCTTTTTCCGATAAACCTTGTGCTTTTAAGTTGTGATAGCGGTCTGATTGTTTCATGGCTTGTTTCATATAGGTGTCTATCTGGTCTTGTGAGATGTTTACAAATGGGGCATCTTTTCTACCTTTCATTTCTTTAAAGAATGCAGGTTGAAGACTTTTGCCTAAATGCTCGGCTACGGCTGCCTCGGCATAGCGTTGCATACGAGAGTCGATAGTGGTGTATACTCTTAGTCCATCTTTATGTACATCATAATATTCTCCATCAGGTTTTTTGTGTTTTTTGCACCAATCTTTCATATATGTACGAACATATTCTCTTAGGTATGTAGCTATTCCTTCGTTGTGAGTTTGTGGCGAATATTTCCTCATATCAATAGGTTTATCTTTCTTTTTATCATATTCTTCCTGAGTGAGGAATCCTGCTTTAACCATTTGGCTCATTACTACATTGCGACGATGTTTAGAGTTTTCGGGGTTTAGTATAGGACTATATGTGGTGGGTGCTTTAAGTAATCCCACTAATGTGGCAGCTTCTTCGATGGATAAATTAGAAGGAGTTTTGTCGAAAAATGTTTTTGCTGCTGTTTTTATTCCAAATGAGTTGCTACCAAAATCTACAGTATTTAAGTACATTGCCAAAATTTCGGTTTTTGAATAGTTGTGTTCCAATTTTACAGCCACTACCCATTCTTTGAATTTGGAGAGGTAAAGACCAAGTTTGGATTTGCGTTCACGAGGAAATAAGTTTTTGGCTAATTGTTGAGTTATGGTACTTCCACCACCCGAACTGCGGTCGCCACCTATAATGGTTTTGCCTAAAACTCTGAACAGGCTGCGAAAATCGATGCCTGAGTGTTCATAAAAACGAACATCTTCGGTGGCTATTAATGCATTTACTAAATTGGGTGAGAGGTCGGAAAAATATACATTTGAACGATTTTCTATACCTATGAATCCCAATATTTCTCCATCGGAGGAGTATACTTCGGTAGCAAGGTTGCTTTTGGGGTTTTCTAATTCCTCAAATGAGGGCATAAAACCAAACCATCCGTAGGAAAGCATAACAAAAAAGAGTATTACAGCTATCCATGTTAAGGCAAATATCTTCCACAATACTTTGTAGAGTGATTTTTTTTTCTCTTTTTTTTGTTTTGGTTTATTTTGAGCCATAATAATATTTGTTTTTTGTTCGATAAAAATTTATTTTATTGTACTTCTTCGATTCTCAATCCTATATTTTTGATGCCAATAACATTGGTGTCTCTCATACCATGAAATATTTCGAATTGATATATCCCTTTTTGTGGGAAGATGGTACTCTTACGTAAGTAGAAACGATTGTCAACATGATTGCTTGAAACTCTGCCATACCATTTGCCTGATGGTTCGGTAAGAGGACATTCCATAGTATCTAATGCAAATCCGCCATCGGGAAATATGGTTTTAATAAAAAGGAATGCATTGGAATAAGGATAGTTTTTTGTATTTCTTAAATCAATGAAAAAATTATATGCATTAGACAAGTCGGTTTCTTCTACATCAACATTAAATACTAATTTGTCGGCTATATTCCATGTGTCGTTTGCAATAGTTTTGTGCTCGTCGTAGAATATTGCCGAATTGCAGCTTGTAATTGATGATGCTATAAATAGTGTGGTAATACAAATAACTATGCTTCTTAAGTGTTTTGTTATTATATTTTTATTGTTTTGTTTCATTTTCATTTTGATGTTTTTGTTTGTTTGATTTTTTCATATTTTTGTTGTTGTGTCGGTGTTCGTTGTTTTTGTTTCGGCGGTTATTTTTGTCGCCATTTTCGGTTTTGCTATTTTTTTGATGGTTGTTATTTGCTTTTTTGCTTGTATTATTGGTTACTTCAATGCTTTCAAGTGAATCTTCCATTTTCAACAATTCCATTTCAAATTCTTTAGAGTTTTCTTCTATTAATGCTGAATTTGACATAAATTCAGTTTGGTAGTCCTCTAATTTTTCGGGGTATTGTTGGTTTTTGTTCATTTCTATTATATCTTTTACAGCATCAACAGGTATTGCATACATATCGTTTTCACCTTCGTAAGAGTACCACATTATACCACGCAAAACGTCTGTTTTTTTGTATAACCCCAATCCTTTTTTTGTTCTGATATTGGTGTTTGCAGGTGGAAAGTTTTTCAAAGCATCGGCATATACTTCATATTCGAAATTGAGACAACATTTTAATTTTCCACATTGACCTGCAAGTTTTTGTGGGTTTGGTAGTATTTGTTGAGTTTTGGCTACACTTGTTGTTACTGATTGAAAGTTGCTGAGCCATGTGCAGCAACATAGTTCTCTTCCGCAAGTGCCTATCCCACCTACTTTGCCGGCTTCTTGACGTATGCCTATTTGTTTCATTTCTATCCTTACTTTAAATTCTTCGGCAAGGACTTTTATAAGGGTTCTGAAGTCTACACGGTCGTCGGCTGTATAATAGAATATCGCTTTTGAATGGTCTCCTTGAAATTCAATATCATTTATTTTCATCGATAGACCCAGATTTTCACATATTTTACGTGTTTTTATAAGGGCATCGTGTTCTAACTTTATTGTTTCTTCCCATTTATCTATATCGCTTTTTTTAGCTCTGCGAAATAGGCGTTTTATTGTGTCGGAATTTATGTCTATTTTGCGTTTTTTTATTTGCAATCGACATAATTCACCTGTCATACTGACTATTCCAACATCATGTCCCGGTACACCTTCTACGGCCACTATGTCGCCTTCAGTTACCTCTAATCCATCGGGTAGTCGGTAGAAGTCTTTTCTGTTGTTTTTGAAACGAACTTCTACGATGTCGAACATAGTTTCATTGGTAGGACGAATATTTTTCATCCAATTTTTTGAATTGAGTTTGCTACAACTATTCAATTCTATTTCCGAAATTGTTGAGTATGATTCAGGACAATGGTTGCACCCACGTGATAGAAAAACAGGCTCGTTGTATTTTATCCCAGGTATTGTAGGGTCTGGTTCAATATATGGGTCAATGGAGTTTTCCAGTCCCTCTTTTGGGGTATATTCGCCGTAATCGTAGTTCTCTTTTAGAGTGTTTTCTTGTTTTTCTTTTGATGCATACAAAGTTTCATTATCTTGTGCTATTTCGCTATTATCCGTATTTTCTATATTGTTATCCAAATTATTTGTTTTTATATTGTCTTCCATTTGTCTTTATTTTTTTAGTAATTTACTTATTGAAAATGATAAATCCATAAACGCTATTTTTGAAAATGCATTGCGTTCTATGGCATATATTGTTTTATTTATTACGTTTTCTATACCTTCTATGTTTTTTTCTGTTATCATACGTGGAAATGCGTTATTGAACTTTTCGTCGCCAAAATCCAATTGATAACTAAGTGTTATGTCTGTTGCTGTTTTTAAGAAACACGCTCTAAATGAATCTAAAGCATATAATAAGAATTGCTTTTGTTGCTCTCGTCCCATAGCGTGAATTTTGTCTACCCATTGCGATAGTGAATGCATTTGTAATTTAAATAGTTGTCGTGTCCAAGTTACAAATAATTCAGCAAAAAGGAGATTTTGGTCTCTTTGTTCTAAAATGTTCAAGGCTTCTATTATGTCTCCTTCGGCTGCTTGTGCTATATTTTCAATTTGTTGGTTATCGATATTAGGTAGAGTTGCCAAAAATTGTTTTACATCATAGTCTTTTATTTTTTTTATTGGAACCATTTGCACTCTTGAACGTATGGTAGCTAGTATTTTATCTTGATTTTCGGATACAAGTAGAAAGATGGTGTTTTCGGTAGGCTCTTCCAGAATCTTTAGTAGTTTTGGAGCAGCAGATATATTAAGTTTTTCTATCATCCAAATTATCATTACTTTGTATTTGGATTCGTATGTTTTAAGGTTTAGTACTTTTATAATTTCGTTGGCATCGCGTACATTTATGTATCCTTGTTTTTTCTCTACTCCAAGATATTCAAAAAAAGGTTCTAATCGAGCGTATAAATTATTTTCTATCATGTAAGAACGAAATTCGGCCATATAGTCTTTTGATGATGTATCTTTGTCAGTGGATTTTACTGTTGTGTTTGGAAAAATAAAATGCAAATCACTATGCACCAACTGTTGGTATTTTTTGCATGATGGGCATACTCCACACGAGTCTGCTCGTAGTTGAGTGGATTCGTCAATGATGTTGTAATGTTCTCTATTTTCGCAATTTAAATACTGTGCATACGCCAAGGCCAAAGCCAAACTTCCATATCCATTTTTACCATAAAATAGTTGTGCATGACTTATCCTACCCGAATCTATTATTTGAGTAAGTTTATTTATCAGTGGTCGTTGTCCTATAATATCTTTAAATTGCATAGTTCTTCTAAATAACTTGCAAAGATACGTTTTTTTTGGCAATAATTGAACTTTTTTTTACTTTTTTGTCAATGTGTTGTATTTCAGTATGTAAAAATCTTGTTTATTGGCTTGTGTTCCTCTATGAGCTTTTGAAAGATATGTCAAAAACAAAAAAATGACACTATAAAAAACAAAAGTTCTTGCACAATTATGTATCCGAGCAAGAACTTTTATCGATAAGAATTATATAATATAGGAGTTATATAATACCTATGATGTCTTTAATATCTTTGATATTGTGTCTGTCGAGGTATTCTTGTATTCCTTCAATTATTTTTATTGTTATTGTAGGGTCTATAAAGTTGGCTGTTCCTATTTCGATGGCTGTGGCTCCTGCCATAAGGAATTCCAAAGCATCGTTAGTAGATGATATTCCTCCAAGTCCTATAACGGGTATTTTTACGGCTTTGGCTACTTGCCAAACCATACGTACTGCTACGGGTTTTACGGCTGCACCTGATAGTCCTCCGGTGATGGTTGATAGCATAGGTTTGCGACGTTCTACATCTATTGCCATTCCTAACATAGTGTTTATTAGTGATACAGAGTCGGCTCCTGCACCCTCTACTGCTACTGCTATTTCTGTTATATTGGTAACGTTTGGGGTTAGTTTTACAATTAATGTTTTGTTGTACACTTTGCGAACTTCGCTTACTACTTGTGCTGCCATCTCTGGATTTGTACCAAATCCCATACCTCCTTTTTTTACGTTTGGACAAGATATATTCAGTTCTATAGCAGGTATGTTGTCGAGGGCGTTTATTTTTTCTGCTGTTTGGCAGTATTCATCTATGGTTGACCCCGAAACGTTAACTATTACATTGGTGTCGAAATGTTGTATGCGAGGATATATGTTTTCGCAAAATGCATCTACACCCACATTTTGAAGTCCCACAGCATTTAGCATACCCGATGGTGTTTCTGCCATACGAGGGTAGGGGTTGCCTTCTCTATGGCTACCTGTTGTACCTTTTACTATTATGCCTCCAAGGCGGTTTATGTCGATAAAATCGGCAAACTCTTCGCCATAACCAAAGGTTCCAGAGGCGGTCATTACAGGGTTTTTGAGTTTTAATTTATGTATGTTTACTTCTAACATTGCTTATCTAATTTTTGTAGGTTGTTTAATTATCAGCTATTGCTCCATTTTATTAGGTCTTTGGCATTGAACACCGGACCTTCTTTGCACACGCATTTATGACCATTATCGGTGTCAGCCACACAACATAGGCAGGCTCCTATTCCGCAGGCCATAGAGTTTTCGAGTGATACTTCACATTCTATGCCTTTTTCGTTGGCATAGCGTGCTATGGCTTTCATCATAGGATTGGGACCACAAGTTACTATTCTATCGTAGGATTGCAAAAATATTGAATGTGTGGTAACTAATCCTTTTTCGCCAAGGCTGCCATCTTCGGTGGCAAAGTATAGGTCTGCAAAGGTATTGAACTCTTCTTTGATAGGGATAAGGTCGGCTGTACGACCTCCCAAAAGTACTTTGGGTCGTATTCCTTTGTTGGAGTAGCATCGTGCTGTGTGTAATAATGGAGCCAATCCACATCCACCGCCTATCAATAACACGTTTTTGCCTTCTATCGAAAATCCTTTTCCCAAAGGGTATACAAGATTTAGTTTGTCGCCAATAGTTAGATGTGATAATGTTGCAGTGCCTTTGCCCACTATTTGTATAAGCAACGACAGAGTATTGGCTTCAATATCTACATCGTGTATGGATATAGGACGACGTAGGTATACGTTTTTATTGTCTTTTACCTCTACTTCTACAAATTGTCCCGGAAGTATTTCTGGTAAAATATCAGGGTGCTTTAATACTAATTTGAAGTATTGCTGTCCGTATGTTTGTTTTTCCACAATGGTGAAATCTGATATATATTTTTTCATAAACTATTAATTATGTCTTTGTTGTAATATATTTTTGTTTCTTGCGTGTTTTGTGTTGATGTTTATTATCCGTTGTCTGCTAAGAATTTTATTCTCATCAGTCGTATTTCTTCTTCGGTATATTCTTCATCAGCAAGGTCGTCTATTGCATCTTGTATAGAGTTGCTTTCGCTATCCATAAAGTAGTCGTATATTACATCTTGATGTTCTTCTTCGATGTAGTCGTTTATATAAAAATCTATATTCAGTTTTGTTCCCGATGCTACTATATGTTCCATTTCTGTGAGTAGTTCATTCATTGTCATATTTTTACCTTGAGCGATGTCTTCGAGTGATATTTTGCGGTCGATGGCTTGTATTATATGAACTTTGTTGCCCGATTTATTTACAACCGAACGAACTAAAATATCTTGAGGTCGTTCTATTTCGTTTTCCTTAACATACTCTTTTATAAGTTCGATGAATGGTTGACCATATTTTTTTGCTTTGTTGATTCCCACTCCTGTTATCATACTCATTTCTTCTACGGTGGTAGGGTATTGTATTGTCATATCTTTCAACGAGCGTTCTTCAAATATAACGTATAGTGGCAACTTTTCTTTTTCGGCTATCGATTTCAGCAATTTTTTTAATTGAACAAATAGTACTTCATCACCCACGCTTGCTCCTGCAGTGGGTTGCATTGCTGTTATTTCTTCGTTGGCTTCTTCGGAATAGTCGTGGTCGCAGGGGACGTATATAGGATATGGATTTTTTATGTATTTATATCCCAATGGTGTCATTTTCAGTACACCAAAACTTTCAATATCTTTTGTTATAAATCTTTCGAATAATGCTTGGCGTATTATTGCTTTCCAATACAAGTCGGTGCGGTCGGTACCTTTGCCAAATTCGTCAAGTAGGTGGTGCTTATATGTTTTGGTATGAGAGTTGTAGCGACCCAATATTACGTCTATTATCACTTTCGATTTAAACGATTGTTGAGTGGCGAGTATTGTTTCCAACATATACACCATTTCTTCTTTTGATTCTATTTTTTCTTTTGGATTTATGCAGTTGTCGCAGCAACCACAGTTTTCTACGTTGTATTCTTCTCCAAAATATCGTAGCATATTCATTCTTCGGCATACCGAGGATTCTGCATAGGATACCATTTCCTGTATCAGTTGGTTAGCCATTTCTTGTTCTGCCACGTTTTTGTCGCTAAAGAATTTATATAAACGTTCCACATCTTGGTCGGAATAGTAGGCTATGCACTTGCCCTCGCCACCATCACGACCTGCACGTCCTGTTTCTTGATAATAACTTTCGAGGCTCTTGGGTATGTCGTAGTGTATAACATAGCGAACATCGGGTTTGTCTATACCCATGCCAAAAGCTATGGTGGCTACTATAACGTCGACGTCTTCCATCAAGAATTTGTCCTGATTTTCGTTTCGGGTTTTGTTATCCATACCTGCGTGGTATGGTAGTGCTTTAATGTTGTTTACATTTAATAGTTCGGCAAGCTCTTCCACTCGTTTGCGAGTAAGACAATATATTATGCCCGACTTGTTTGGGTTTTCTTTTATAAAACGTATTATTTCTTTATGCAATTGCATTGCATTGCTCGACTTTGGACGAACTTCGTAGTATAAGTTTGGGCGGTTAAACGAGGATATAAATAAGTTGGCTCCCTCCATTTTTAGATTTTTGACAATATCTTGTTGCACTTTTGGAGTGGCTGAGGCTGTAAGGGTAAGGATTGGGGCTTTTTTGTTTATATTGTCGATGGCGGCTCGTAGTTTGCGATATTCGGGTCTGAAATCGTGTCCCCATTCCGATATACAGTGGGCTTCATCGATGGCAAAAAACGATATGTGTAGTTGTTTCAATAGTTCCACTGTGTCGTCTTTCGATAGTGTTTCGGGTGCTATGTATAGTAGTTTGGTTTGTCCCAAAAGGATGTCATCTTTTACTTCTTTTATTTGTATTCTGGATAGCGAAGAATTGAGAAAATGAGCTATAGAGTCGTTGCCCGAATTGTAGCGTACTGCATCAACCTGATTTTTCATCAATGCAATGAGTGGCGACACCACAATTGCCATACCATCGAGTATCATTGCGGGTAGTTGATAACACAGCGATTTGCCACCTCCGGTAGGCATAATAACAAAAGTGTCTTTTCCACCCAAAATACTGCGAATTATTGCTTCTTGCTCGCCTTTGAATTGGTCAAAACCAAATGTTTTCTTCAATATTTCTTGAAGATTTATTGCCGTATTTTTTTTCTTTTCGTCTGATTGTATTGTCATTAATCTATTTCTTTCAAAAAGTCGTAAAAATATTCTTCAAAAAACGCAAATATTTTTGTAATTTTGCGTCCGATTTCTGATTGTAAAGTTAAGAATAATTTTTTATACTACAAAATATTTTTGTCGTGAAAACAAATAATGAAATAAAAGAAATTGCTGTTCAGGTAATTAGAAAAGAAAAAAAAGCTGTCGAAAAATTGGAAAAATACATCAATAATGACTTTTCGGAGGCTGTAAAAACCATTTTTTCGACCAAAGGACGTGTTATTATTACAGGTATTGGAAAGAGTGCAAACATAGGTATGAAGATAGTGTCGACACTCAATTCTACGGGCACTCCTGCCATATTTATGCACGCCGCTGATGCCATACACGGCGACCTCGGTATAATACAAACCGACGATGTGATTATATGTATTTCGAAGAGTGGAAACACTCCCGAAATAAAGGCTCTGATACCTTTGATAAAAAATACATCAAATCCGTTGATTGCTATAGTGGGTAATACCGATTCTTTTTTGGCTACACAGGCTGATTTGGTGCTTAATACCACCGTGGACGAAGAGGCAGACCCTAATAATTTGGCACCCACTACCAGTACCACTGCTCAATTGGTGATGGGTGATGCTTTGGCTGTGGCTTTGCTGCAATGCCGTAAGTTTACTGCTCAGGATTTCGCTAAGTATCATCCTGGAGGTGCTTTGGGAAAACAACTATATTTGAGAGTTGAGGATTTGTATAAACAAAACGATAAACCAATGGTAAGTCCAAACACAGGTGTGCGTGATATTATTTTGGAGATGACCTCAAAGCGATTGGGGTGTGCTGTAGTGGTGCAAGATGATAGGGTAGAGGGTATAATAACCGATGGCGATTTGAGGAGAATGATGAAGGCTAACGACTCCTTTGCTCATTTGCAAGCTAAGGATATAATGACGGTTAATCCAAAAACAATATCGGAGGGCGAATATGCCACAAAAGCTTTGACTATGATGAGAGCTTCGTCGATAACTCAATTGATAGTGGTCGACCATCAAAATCATTATCTTGGAGTGGTGCATTTACACGATATTTTGCGTGAAGGAATACTTTAAAAAAAATGACAAAAAACACCTCGAAAATGGTAGAAAAATGATTTTTTTTGAGCAAAAAACAACAAAAAAACGATTGAAATAATATAATATTGCTGCAATTTAATTGTTTGATAAATAATATGATGAAAAATATTTTTGAAAATAATTGCCAAATAAGTTGTTCGATTCAAATAAAAGTAGTAATTTTGCAACCTCAAACGAAGTGAAAAAACACGGTTTGACTAAGTAGCTCAGCAGGTAGAGCACATCCCTTTTAAGGATGGGGTCCTGGGTTCGAATCCCAGCTTAGTCACGAATGATATTGTTGTTTGATAGGTTAGACTAAGTAGCTCAGCAGGTAGAGCACATCCCTTTTAAGGATGGGGTCCTGGGTTCGAATCCCAGCTTAGTCACGCTTTTTTATGATAGTGGTTTGAACTGATGAATTATTAAATTTGTCAGTTTTTTTTGTTTTTATCATACTACTGTTTATCTTCAATAAAAAAAACAATACCGCTAACCTCGCTAACCCTGCTAACCGATAACCCTTTTTTTGGTGAGCAGTGAGAAGTGAGCAATGAGCAGTAAGCTCAAAGCCCAAAGCTCATAGCTCATAGCTCAAAGCCCAAAAAAACTATTTCTTTAGTACATAACTTTCCAATGCACCACCTCTTCCGCATTCTCTTACCACAACTATAGATGCGGTGTTTTTGTTGTTTTCTACTATTTTTATTTTTAATTTTCGGGTGTATACGTCGTTGCCCATATCCACCCAATCGGCGGCTTTTTCTACTTTTATGCCGTCTAATTTGAATTTGGTGTTTTCTACTGCTATCCCACAGTTGCCGTGTGTGGTTTCAAATTGAACTACCAACACATATTCTTCACCTACCTTTACTTTGGAGGGTTTTACGGTTTTGCCTTTGTTGTCTTGTAGCTCAAATGTAATGCTACAAGCAAATGCCGATACTGCTGTTGAACACAATAAAAGCAGTGTAAAAAAAAGTTTTTTCATTCTGTCATTCATTTTATTAGTTAATCAATTAAATGTTTCAATGAATTTTAGTACCATTGTGGTGCAAAATATTACGCATCGATGATTTTTTTTTTTTGAATGTAAGCAAAAGGTTTCATGCAAAAATGCTACAAAGATTAAAACAATACAAAACATAAACAAAAATATAAATTTACAATGAAAAAATTGATTGCATTAGCAACAGCTATCTGCCTATCGTTCGGAATAGCAGTGGCACAACAACAAAATGTTGCTCCTCAAAAAGAGGTTAAGACCGAAAAAACTCACAAATGTTCGCACGACAAAAAAGACAAAGACCACAAATGTAAAGAAGGTGCTGACCACAAAGACCACAAATGTTCGCACGATAAAAAAGGTGCTGACCACAAATGTAGCAAAGATGCTAAAGGTGCTGACCACAAATGCAGCAAAGAAGGTAAAGACCACAAATGTTCTAAAGACGCTAAAGGTGCTGACCACAAATGCTCTAAAGATGGTAAAGACCACAAAGACCACAAATGTTCGCACGATGGTAAAGATAAAAAAGACCATAAATGCTCGCACGATGGTAAAGACCACAAATGCAGCAAAGATGCTAAAAAATAATTAGTAAGAAAAAGGAATTAGGAGTTCGTTTTATTTTTAATTCCTAATTCCTTATCTATAAATATAAATTTATAGCATTACTAACTAAAAAAAATCGTATCTTTGCAAAATACACATTGAAATATAAAATAAGTTTATTTGGTTTTATTACAATGTGTTATATGTATAAAATGTGGTTTTTAAAAGAGCATAAATGACCGAAAAATACAGCGAAGAAGAAATAATAAAAGCATTAAAAAACAAAGATTCTGAAGCATTCAAATATGTGTATCAAACACATTATGCCAGATTAAAATCGGTGTGCTATGGAATTGTACACAACAACGAGGATGCTGAGGATATTGTGCAAGAGGTGTTTATAGACTTGTATGATTCGGTTTCGAGGTTTCAAGAAAAATCAACTCTCTCTACTTGGTTATATCGAATAGTGTTGAACAAGAGCTATAATTTTTTGCGTTCAAAAAAAGTGCGTGATATATTTTCCCGCTTCGAAGAAAAACTATCACAACAACCTGACCAAGTGGAAGATGAAGACGAAAAAACAAGGCAGATAAACGATTTGCACCGTGCTATTGAGGCTTTGCCCGAACGTCAAGCAAAAGTGTTTACCCTATTCTTTTACGAAAAAATGTCGCAAAAAGAAATAGCAGAGGTATTGAAATTAAACTCCGTGACTGTGGTGGAACAATTGATATTTAGGGCTAAACAAAATATAAAGAAAACAATGAAATTTAATGGCAATTAAAATAGTAAAAGAGTTATGAAAAATGAAGATTTTGATGCTTTTTTGATTAATGTCGTCGAAAACGATAAAAAAAATATAGGCTACGGCGATAATTTTGATGCAATGTGTAATAGATTGACAGGGCATCAAAAAAGTGTGTCGTCCCAAAAAAAGATGATAAATTATGCTGTTTTACCACTATTGATGATGGTTATAGCTCTTAATATTTTTTTCTTGTTTTCGCAAAACAATCCTGCTCCGCAAACTATGGATTCTTTTACCGAAGAAAATCTTATCAATAGCTCTACATCATACTTTAGCGAGGTGTTGCTTTCGGTAAATGATTAAAACAAACAAAAGACGAAAGACAAAAGACTTTAGACTTTAGTCCTTAAACCTTAAACTAAAAAAAACATACCCCTATGCAAAAAAAATATTTCGGAATAATAATAACAACAATAGTCGTTTTGCTGGTGTGCAATATCACTACATTGGTTTTGTTGGTGTCGAAACCGCCGCAACCTCCTGTAAACGAAATGTATCATCACCCCGAAAAAGGGCATAAAAAAAGCTGTTTTTTGAAAGAAAAACTTCAGTTGACACCTCAGCAAGCTGCTACTTTTGATAGTATAAAAAACATCTATCGTAATAGGGCTAAGGAGATGGATAGGCAATTGAAAAATACTCAACGTGAGTATATTATGTTGCTGTCGAATGATGATAAGGACACTGCTGCCTTAAACCTCGCCCGAAAAACTGTCCTCAACACTCAAGACTCGTTGTTCGGCATTATAATGCAGCAATATCAAGACTATCGTAATGTGTTGGACACCTCTCGACAAGAACAACTCAAAGAGGTTTATCTCGAAATGTTTAAGTGCAAAGATTGTAAGCATAACAATGCCGAATGCAAACACTAAGAGCTGATATACAATACCGATTATTTGAAATGAAAGATACGGGGTATGCTGATTTTGTGGCTAAGCTTACTCCATCGATAGATAGAAATACAATTATTGGTGTGCGTACTCCGCAACTGAGGCAATATGCTGAAGAATTATCCAAAACATCGGATATTAAATTGTTTTTGACTCAATTGCCACACCATTATTACGAAGAAAACAACCTACACGCTATCCTGTTGCAAAACATTAGTAAGGATATTGATGTGGTGTTGGATTATATAAATGACTTTCTGCCATACGTGGATAATTGGGCTACCTGTGATATTCTTCCTCCAAAGATTTTTAAAAAATATCCCTCTCAGGTGCGAAATAATATCAATTGTTGGTTGAAATCCAACCATACCTATACTGTTAGATTTGCAATAGTGTCGTTGTTGAAATATTTCCTCGACGACGATTATTTCGACCCATCTGATTTGATAACTATATCAAAAATACACTCAAAAGAATATTATATAAATATGGCTATTGCTTGGTATTACAGTTTTGCACTCATCAAGCAATATCGCCATACCTTGCCTATTTTTCAAGATAAGATTTTGGATAAATGGGTGCATAACAAATCTATACAAAAAGCCTGCGAAAGCTATCGTATACCACCATCTCGTAAAGAGGAACTTAAAAAACAATACCGCTAACCTCGCTAACCTTACTAACCGATAACCCTTTTTTTGGGGACAAAAGACAAAAGACTTTAAACCTTAAACCTTAAACCTTAAACCTTAAACTAAAAAATAAAAAAAACATACCCCCTTTGCAACGCAACGCAACGCAACGAGACAATAAGACTTTAGACTTTAGTCTTCAACCTCCAAAAAAAAAGGGCGTATGCGATACGCCCCTACACGGATAATTTTCTAATTCCGTAATTCCCTAATTTCGAAATATTATCCTGCAAAACCACCATCATCGGGATTTGATGGACCATCAGGGTCTACCACTTCGTTGCCATCGCCATCGGGCAAGGCTTCACCATCGTGGGTGGTGCTAATGCGTTGATAGACTTTGTTTTCGGCTGTCAAATCAAGGCATTTCCATACTCCGTCGAGTTCCAAATCTACGTTAGATAACTTTTCTTTTAATTGACTTGAAGGACGGAAGTTGATGTTCAACCCTTTGAATTGTGCCAACCCTGCATCTTCGGCTGTTTTCACCGTCTTGCATTCGCAACTTAGGCTGAAGATACCGAAACCTGGCAATTCGATGCTGTGTCCGTTAAGCAA
>JAFWZP010000093.1 GCA_017522255.1 Bacteroidales bacterium
AGAGACGCACCATGGTGCGTCTCTATTTCTTTTATATCATCATTATCATGTATTTGTAGATGGTTTGCAAAATTCAGGTGATGAATAGCCGAAGTGTAAACTTAGGAAACTTCAATATGTTTAAATAGTGTTGATAAATTGGGTTTAAAAAATGACTATTATGTCGAAAAAAAAATGTATCTTTGCACGTTCAAAATAAAAAAATAAATAGATATGGCAGACGAAGAAGTAGTTAAAAATCAAGCTAATTACAGTGCCGATAATATTACGGTATTGGAAGGGTTAGAGGCAGTAAGAATGCGTCCGGCGATGTATATTGGCGATGTAAACGAACGAGGGTTGCATCATTTGGTATACGAAGTGGTAGACAACTCGATAGACGAAGCACTTGCCGGCTATTGTAACAAAATAAATGTAACAATATACGAAGATAATTCTATTTCGGTTGAAGATAATGGTCGTGGTATTCCTGTGGATATGCACGAAAAAGAAAAACGTTCGGCATTGGAAGTGGTAATGACCGTGTTGCATGCCGGAGGTAAATTTGACAAAGGTAGTTATAAAGTGTCGGGCGGTTTGCACGGTGTGGGTGTGTCGTGTGTGAATGCTCTTTCCGATCACCTTGATGTAGAAGTGTATCGCAATGGAACAATTTATCGTCAGGAGTATGAACGTGGTAAGCCTCTTTATCCTGTAAAAGAAGTGGGAACTACCGAAAAGCGTGGTACTCGTGTGCATTTCCACCCCGATGCAACAATATTTTCGGTGTCGGAATATAAGTTTGATACTTTGGCAAACCGTCTTCGCGAATTGGCATTCCTAAACAAAGGTATAGAACTTAACCTCGAAGACCGAAGAGTGGTTAACGAAGATGGTTCGTTTTTGTATGTTCATTTTTACTCCGAAAACGGATTGAAGGACTTTATATCTTACCTCGACGAAACACGCGAAAAGATAATGCCCGAACCTATCTGCATAGAAGGCGAAAAACAAAACATACCTATCGAGATTGCTATGCAGTACAACACCTCGTTTTCTGAAAACTTACATTCATATGTAAACAATATCAACACACATGAAGGAGGTACGCACTTGGCCGGTTTCCGTCGTGGGCTTACTCGTACATTGAAGGCTTATGCCGATAAGTCGGGTATGTTGGCTAAGTTGAAATTTGATATCACCGGCGACGACTTTCGTGAAGGTTTAACGGCTATTATTTCGGTTAAGGTTGCTGAACCTCAGTTTGAGGGACAGACCAAAACCAAACTTGGCAATACCGAAGTAATGGGTGCGGTAGATGTGATAGTAAGCGAATTGCTTACCAACTACTTGGAAGAAAACCCGAAAGAAGCCAAGATGATAGTGGACAAGGTGATATTGGCAGCTCAAGCCCGTCATGCTGCACGCAAGGCTCGCGAAATGGTGCAACGTCAAACAGCATTCAGTGGCGGTGGGCTTCCCGGTAAATTATCCGACTGTTCTGATAAAGACCCTGCTATGTGTGAGATATACTTGGTGGAAGGTGATTCGGCAGGTGGTTCGGCTAAGCAAGGTCGCGATCGTAGATTCCAAGCCATATTGCCTTTGAGAGGTAAGATATTGAACGTGGAAAAAGCTATGCAACATCGTGCTTTTGAGAGCGAAGAAATAAAAAATATATATACCGCTCTTGGTGTGTCGATAGGAACAAGCGACGATAGCAAGGCGTTGAATATGGAAAAACTAAGGTATCATAAGGTTATTATTATGACCGATGCCGATGTGGACGGAAGCCACATTGCCACTCTTATACTTACTTTCTTCTTCCGCTATATGCGCGAACTTATCGAAGGTGGATATGTATATATAGCCACACCTCCTTTATATCAAGTTAAGAAGGGTAAACGCGAAGAATATTGTTGGAACGAAGAACAACGTTTGGCTCTTATCGACGAGATGGGTGGTGGAAAAGAAAGTTCGTTGACGATTCAACGATACAAAGGTTTGGGAGAAATGAACCCGCAACAATTGTGGGACACTACCATGAACCCCGATACTCGTACTCTTAGACAAGTGCAGATAGAAAATGCCGCCGAAGCCGACAGAATATTCTCGATGCTTATGGGCGACGACGTTCCTCCTCGTAGAGAGTTTATTGAACAAAATGCTACATACGCTAACATTGATGCATAGCATTATGTCGCACTGCACAGTATGATTGATATATGAAAAAGAAGCAGATGAATTGATTTAAAAAAAGTTCGGTGCTTCTTTTTCTTTTTAATGTTGTATGGCTGTATTGTATATTTTTAATCCCGAACATGATTTGGCATTGGCCAATGGTAGCCCTTATTTCGATGCTCCCCGGTCGGCAAAGCAGTTTGCTATCGACTGTTGTGGTTTGCTATCGTGGTTGCATAATGATGAAACAGGTATGGACGGTAAGATGTCGTATTGCTGTAGTATGTTAAAGAACAATGATATATCGGCGATGTCAATATCAGAGGTGGTGCCATGGGGGTGGAATGCTGCATTGTGTCATAGCTTGAAAAAAGCAGGAATTAATAACAATATTATACCCACTGCTTTGCAAATATCGGATATACGAACGCTGTCTAATAGGCAAACGGCTATAGATGCCTTGATATATTTGAAATTGAAATATGACTTGGATATAGCATTGCCAAAATCTGTTAGTTGTGTAGATGATGTTATAGCCGAAGCTAAATTTAATGATAGAGTGGTGTACAAAATGCCGTGGTCGGGCAGTGGAAAGGGGATAAGAATATGTGGGTGTAACCTTAAATTCAACGATATTAAATGGTTGCAAAATGTAATAGACAAACAAGGGTCGGTAATATGTGAGAAGTACAATAGTGTGGTATGCAACTTTGCCATTGAGTTCAGAGCCGATGATGACATTGAATTTGTGGGTTATTCGTTGTTTGATGTAAATGGTGTAGGCTACAAAAGTAGCCGACTGATGAGCGACACAGCCATCGAAAGCTACCTATCTCAATGGATCGATGTTAGTACTTTACAGTTATACAAATGTAGTATAGCAGATTATATGTCGGCATTGTTGAAGGGGAGATATAAGGGATATTTTGGAGTGGATATGTATGTATATTTCGAAGATGGTGAGTATAAGCTAAATCCTATGGTGGAAATAAACCTAAGAATGACTATGGGATTGGTAGCAAATATATTGAGGAAAAGATTGTTGTGTACCGATAACCTGAAGTTGATTGTGCATTACGACGGTAGGAGAGGGGCTGCATTGGAACATCATTTGTATATGCAAAAAGAATATCCGTTGAAGTATAACACCGAAGGTAAAATCTCTTCGGGTTACCTATCGCTTACACAGCCCAACGAGCATTCGCATTACAACATTTATATATCGGACTTTTAGTTTTTGAAAATTGCATCACGACGTTGTTGAATTTTTCTCGCGACGATAGTTTATAAGCATCGTGATGTTGTTCAAACAGCCTCGCGATGAATTTTTGTCGGCATCGCGATGTGTTTTTAAATATCTCAAGTGTCGTATTCCCATCTTTTTATAATGCGTATATCTTTGATAAATAGCAGTTATATGGTCTTGTGAAAATAAAGATGCCAAAAAGTTTTGTTATATCGGTTAAAAGCAGTAATTTTGCACATCGTAAAATAAATAGGAGATATATTGTAATGAAGATATTTTTGTTAGTTTTGGTAGTAACCATAGTTATAGTGTTATTAGCCTTTTGGGGTATAGGTATAAAGATGATAGTTAAGAAGAATGGCGAGTTTAAACGTCATTGCAGTTCGGTGGACCCACTCACCGGCGACAAGCATAATTGTGTGTGTGGCAAAACTATTTTGGACGACTGCGACACAAAGCGTTATTCGCCTTTGGAAGTGAACCGCGAACTATTGGAAGAGTGTGGCAATCTGCCTAAGAGGAATGCCAAAAAGTAGTTTTCTTGCTATTGTGCTTCTTTGGTATGAGCAAAGTCTTTTGCAAAAGTTGTGTATAATAATTAACCTGAAATGTATTGTAAATCATATATATAACTATATGTGGTGATAAATACTTGCTGTAAAAATACATAAATAGTTTTGAAATATCCTATAAAAAACATACCTTTGTATGTCTTTTGTATAGATATGTGTTGGCTATATATATATGATAAATAGTCAATTAGTATAATAATATTGCAAAAGTTGTTCAAGACGTGTTTGTGTTAAGGTATAAAATAGTTTTGATCGAACTTGTTTTTTTTACTACCTGACTGAGATATCGGCATTGCAATAAAAATATATTTGCATATGGTTCAAGAGCAAGGAACAGATTATAGATTTGTTTGTTTGAGATAATAACATAACAAGATAAATATAAAAAATATGGCAAAGAAGAGAGTAATGGTATTGACCGGCGGAGGCGATTGTCCGGGATTGAATGCAGTGATACGAGGTATAGTTAAGCGCGCCTCACTCGAAAAAGATTGGGAGGTGATAGGTTGTATCGAATCGTTTAATGGAGTGCTACGCGAGCCTACCGAGATAGTTGTGCTGGACGAAAGGTCGGTGGCCGGATTGCTTGTAGAGGGCGGTACTATATTGGGTACTACCAACAAAGGAGGCCCTTTTGCATGGCCTATCAAAAATCAAGATGGCACATGGACTACGGTGGATCGCTCCGACGAGATGATACGCAAATTGCAATACATGGGAGTGGATGCTGTAATCAACATTGGTGGCGATGGCTCGCAACGAATATCATTGGCTCTTAGTCAAAAGGGTTTGAACATAGTGGGTGTGCCAAAAACCATCGACAACGATTTGTCGCTTACCGATTATACTTTTGGTTTTCAAACGGCAGTGCAGATATGCACCGAAGCCATAGATAAATTAGTTACTACAGCGGCAAGCCACAACCGTGTGTTTATATTGGAGGTGATGGGTCGCGATGCAGGTTGGATAGCCTTGCACTCGGCAATAGCAGGTGGTGCCGATATATGTCTTATACCCGAAATACCCTACGATATAGAAAAGGTAAAAGCCAAGATAGAAACCCGCTATGCCAACAGGCGAGGTTTTTGTAATATAGTGATAGCCGAGGGTGCCAAGCCGATAGGTGGCGATGTGGTGGGTAAAGTGTCTACCGAAGTGGGCTACCAACACATACGTTTGGGCGGTGTGGCCGAAAAGTTGGCTATGGATTTAAAAAACATAGGTCTCGAACAAGATATAAGATATAGCATTTTGGGTCATTTGCAACGTGGTGGTATACCCACTGCCTACGACCGTATATTGGCCACCGAGTTTGGGGTGAGAGCCTTTGAGTTTGTAAAAGAAGGTCGCTTTGGCGAGATGGTGGCATATCGTCATCCCGAGATAATAGGTGTGTCATTGGCCGAAGCTGTAAGCAAACCCAACTTGATAACGCCCGACAACCGTTTGCTGCATACTGCAAAAGGCTTGGGAATAGTGTTTGGCGACTAAGAGACTTATATATTGATAGAAAATAAAAATACATAAATAATATGGACAATAAAAAGATAAAAAGTGCATTAGTTTCAGTCTTTTCGAAAGATGGATTGGAAGACATAGTTAGAGAATTAGACAAACAAGGTGTGGTTATTTATTCTACAGGTGGCACATACGAATACATCAAAAGTTTGGGTATCGATGCCGTAACAGTGGAATCGCTTACCGGTTATCCTTCGATATTGGGCGGTCGTGTAAAGACTTTGCACCCCAAAGTGTTTGGTGGTATATTGAGCCGCAGAGATATGTATTCGGATGGTGAACAACTGAAAGAATACGAAATACCCGAAATAGATTTGGTTATAGTTGACCTATATCCATTCGAAAAAACAGTGGCTTCGAATGCTCCGGAACAAGACATTATCGAAAAGATAGACATCGGTGGTATATCGCTTATACGTGCCGCTGCCAAAAACTTTAAAGATGTGGTAATAGTACCTTCGATGGATTATTACGCCGAATTTTTGAAACTATATAAAGAAAACGATGGTCAAACCACATTGGATATTCGACGCCGCTTTGCTGCATACGCTTTCAATGTGTCGTCGCACTACGATACTGCTATCTTCAACTATTTTAACCGCAAGGAAGAAATAGCCAATTTTAAATATAGCAGCACTTCCGGAATGGGATTGCGTTATGGCGAAAATCCTCACCAAAAAGGCTTCTACTATGGCAAGTTGAGCGACTGCTTCGACCAACTAAACGGAAAAGAAATATCCTACAACAATCTTATCGACATCGATGCTGCTATTTCGCTTATCGACGACTTTGAAGCTCCTGCTTTTGCCATACTTAAACACAACAACGCTTGTGGTATGGCTGTTCGCAACAACCTGCTTGATGCATGGAAAGACACCTTGGCAGGCGACCCCGTATCGGCTTTTGGTGGCATTATAGTTACCAACCGTACCATCACTAAAGAGGTGGCCGAAGAAATGCACAAGATATTCTTCGAAGTGTGTATAGCTCCCGACTACGATGCCGAAGCATTGGAAATATTGAAAGGAAAGAAAAACCGTATTATACTTAAACGTAAGGAGTTTGCCAAGAATGATGTAATGTTCCGTTCGGCTTTGAATGGTGCTTTGGTACAAGAAAAAGACAATGTTGTACCCTCTATTGACGAGATGAAGAGTGTAACATCAACAGCTATATCGCCCGAAATGGCCGAAGATTTGGTATTTGCCACTATATTGGTAAAACATACCAAGTCTAATGCTATAGTATTGGCAAAAGGCAAACAATTGTTGGCCAGTGGCACAGGTCAAACATCGCGTGTTGATGCTTTGAAACAAGCCATAGCCAAAGCCAAATCGTTTGGCTTCGACCTCAATGGCGCTGTAATGGCTTCGGACGCCTTCTTCCCATTTGCCGACTGTGTAGAAATAGCACATGCCGAAGGTATTGCCGGCGTGGTACATCCCGGTGGTTCTATCCACGACCAAGACTCTATCGACTATTGCCAAAACAATGGTATGGCTATGGCTATAACAGGAAAAAGACATTTTAAACACTAATAAATATCTGTGATAGGCAACTTCCAAAACTCTATTTACGAAAACTTTTGACGAATATTTTACAATTATTCTATATGTATAGATAATGGAAGTTGCTTGTTTTTCAATACGTTGTGCTAAAGATGAGAAATAAAATAAAAAAAATCTCTCTTTTTTTGTAACGAAATTGAAACTATTGCGTATCATATAAACGAAAATTAAAGAGAAAATAGATATTTAGTATATGGGATTATTTTCATTGTTTAATGCAGAGATTGCAATGGATTTGGGCACAGCCAACTCTATTGTTATACATAACGACCAGATTGTGATAGATGAGCCTTCGATAGTGGCAGTGGACAAGATTACAAATAAGATTGTGGCTGTAGGTAAGAAAGCTCAACAGATGCAAGGTAGAGAGAATCGTAATATCGAAACAATACGTCCCCTTAGAGATGGTGTGATTGCTGACTTTGAGATGGCACAGCATCTTATAAGAGAGTTTATAAAAATGACAAATGCAACACGTTCGGTATTGCCTCCGGCATTAAGAATGGTGATATGCATACCTTCGGGTATCACCAATGTGGAAGAGCGTGCTGTAAGGGAATCGGCCGAACAAGCCGGTGCCAAAGAAATAAGAATGATACACGAACCAATGGCTGCCGCTATAGGCATAGGTATAGATGTGCTTGAGCCTGTCGGACACATGGTGGTAGACATCGGAGGTGGCACTGCCGAGATTGCAGTAATATCGCTAGGCGGTATAGTGTGCAACAAATCGGTGAGAGTGGCAGGCGACGACTTTAACGATAATATATGTGAGTATATGAAAAAGCAACACAATATGATTATCGGTGAGCGTACTGCCGAAAGAGTAAAGATGGAAGTAGGTTCGGCTGTGTCGGATTTGGAAAACCCTCCCGAAGATTTTGCAACTTTGGGACGAGACATAGTAACAGGTATTCCTATCGAAAAGTATGTAAACTATAAAGAAATAGCTCATGCTTTGGATAAATCGATAGCACGAATAGAAACGGCAGTGATGGAAGCTTTGGCCGAAACGCCACCCGAATTGGCTGCCGATATATACAAAACCGGTATTTATTTGGCCGGCGGTGGTTCGCTACTAAGAGGTTTGGATACTCGTATTTCGGCAAAAACAAAATTGCAAGTGCATGTGGCCGACGACCCTTTGAGAGCTGTAGCTCGCGGTACTGCAACGGCGTTGAAAAACTTCAACAAGTTCCACTTCCTTATAAAGTAAATTTTGTACCCTTAATAATGTTTTTGTTTTCGCCTGCGTGTTGTGAAACATGTGGGCGTTTTTTTATTCAAAAACTTTGTGATTCCTCATTTATAAACCCTAGGTTTACGACACAAAAGTGCCATACTTTTGACTCAAAACTCCCACACTTTTGACCCGTAAGTTACATGGTTTTGGATGCCGAACTGCCGAACTTGTGATTTGCCGATTTAGGTTCTCTCTTTTTTTTGTTCTGCTACTATCTTAAGGATACAATAAGTTACATGATATGTTGTGCCGAAAAAAACTGTTTGAAAATATAAATGTATAATTAATATATGTTAAAAGAGTAAAATTGATGGTAGGTTATTTATTGAAATATCAGTATACTATAAAATTTGTTTATATTTTTCGCAAACTTTATTCTTAAAAAGAGTGCGAATTTGTATGTTTTTTGACTCTATGATGTGAAGACATATAAGTTTTGGATACCAAATATTGAAATGTATACATTGTTGAATAAATGGCAAAGGGTGGCAAAAATATAAATAACGATGCCCGATTGGAAGAATTTGTTTCTGCACTGACTGATAGAGCTAACTTTTTGACTAAAGATAAGGATATCTCTAACGATTTGGTGCAGGAGGTTGTCTTGTTGCTATTAGAGAAACAAAATGATTTAACGCAAATAGATGATAAACAGGCTTATTTCTTTACAGTGCTGAGAAATAGATATTATAAGTATATAAATTCATTGGAATATAAGGCTGTGAAGAATAGCAATGAAATAGAAAATATCGATATTCCTTGCGAGTCGTCTTTCGATTGCGATATAGAATACGAACAAATGATGAAATGCCTCGAAGAAGTGGAACAAAGCATAGTGGAAATGACTGATGTGGACGGTATGAAAAAGGTGGAGATAGCAAAAAAACTAGGAATGTCGGAATCTAACGTAAGAAAAAGACTTAAGATAGCTCGTCAAAAGATAAAAGAATATGTAATAAGAAAGCAAGAAAGTGATGAATAACGACGAAAAATATATTGATGAATTGTTGAAAAAATATTATGATGCAACTAATTCGGATGAGGAGTTGGAGCACTTGTTTTATTTTTTCTTGCACTTGAAAGAAGTGCCACCTAAGTGGAAAGCCGATGCCGTAGTTATCCGGCAATTGGCCATACGCCGCTATTGCAAACAGCATGAACACGAAATACGCAAGTTGATAGCCGAGTATACAAAGCAACCGGCTCGCCGTGGCCGTTTGCCTCTGCCTGCTGTGGTTTATAGGGTAGCGGCAGTGCTGTTGTTGCTTGTAGGCGTGGGCGTGGTGCTGTATAGTGCTTGGGAGCAAGCCCCGTTGCAGCCCACCGCCACCGTGGCACAGCAAAGCCGCCCACCGGCAGTGCAGCACTCTGAACCCGTGGCAGACACTGCCACTAT
>JAFWZP010000094.1 GCA_017522255.1 Bacteroidales bacterium
GCTGACTTAATTTATTTTTAGTCCTGTAAAACTTTATATTCTTACTAAAAACTTCTCTCAATCTCATATTAATAATGCTATCAGCAATGAAATATATTTGACACAAGCTAATAGCTATGATAGAAAAATAGCTACAAGCTTGTTTGTATACAAGAAATATATAGCTGAAAGGAGAGATGTTATGAGAAAATTGACATTATTATTGAGCCTTATTTTAGGCGTTGGTGTATTGTTTTCTTCGTGTAAAAAAGAAGAAAATTGGGCTGCAGATATAGCAGGAACCTATCAAGGTACTAATTTTTCTAAAACAGAAACAGGTGCTCTTGTAATACTTGGAGAAATAGACGAAACCCATGTGTCGGTACGTTATGATGCAGGTATTATAGAAAAGATCTTACACCCGATGCTAGCGAACTAACCATAACAAAAGAAGGTGATGTGTACAAACTTAATGGCTCTACAGCTGTTGAAACAATGGAAGGTACTGTACAAGGCAATGTATTGAAACTAAAAGTATATATGTCGAGTATAGAAATAGCTAATATTACAGCCGAAAAGGTAGCAGAATAATAAAAATACATAACTATTGTGGAAGAAATAAATTCAAGAGATATTGACTTGTTTCGAAAGCTGATAGCCTCTTCGAAATCGGCAGTGGTGGTGTCTCATACAAAACCTGATGGCGATGCAATAGGGTCGGCATTGGGAATTAGTAAGGCATTGCAAAATGTGGGTCTGAAAACCACAGTGGTGTTGCCTGATGACTATCCTGCATATTATGATTTTTTGCCACAGAGCAACGAAATACTTGTGGCATCGAAGATGTGGGAAAGGGTGGAAGCTATAGTTGATAGTGCCGATTTGTTGGTATGTGTGGATTTCAATAATTTTTCCAGAACGGATTGTTTGGAAAATCTTTTACAGAAATCAACAGCACAAAAGGTACTTATTGATCATCATTTGAATCCCGATACGAGTGCTTTTGATTTAGTTTTTTCCGACAATACGGTCTCGTCGGCGTCGGAATTGGTGTATTGGGTAGTAACAAAAGCATTCGGTAAAGGTGTTATAGCCTACAAAGGTGCAATGGCGTTGTATACCGGCATATGTACCGACACAGGTTCGTTTAGCTATTCAGCCAATTCGCCTACGCTATATTTGGCGGTGGCTCAATTGCTCGAAAAGGGTATTAATGTAAACGAAATACATAATAAGATATATCAAACTTATTCGATGGGGCGTATGAAGTTGTTGGGACATTGTATAAACAACTGTCTAAAGATATTCCCCGAAATGAAGATGGCATATTTTAGTGTGTCGCAAAAAGATTTGAAGATGTTTGATGCCGAGAAAGGCGATTTGGAAGGTGTGGTGAACTACACTTTGATGATGAAAGATATAGAAGTGGGAGCATTAGTGAAAGAAGGCGACGACGGAAAAGTGCGTATATCGTTTCGCTCGAAATACGATTTCGATGTCAACAGATTTGCTTCTAAGTATTTTGAGGGAGGTGGGCATCGTAAGGCTTCGGGGGCTTCGTCGGTATATGATATCGAAAAAACATGCACTTATATGGAAGACTGTTTTAGATTAGAATTGTTGAATAATGAGAATAATAAATAAATTGCTTTTCGTAATACCATTGATGTCGCTTATTATGGTGGCGTGCAACGATAATATTCCTGTAACCGAGATTACAAAGAAACCGGCAAATCCATATAAAGAGAATATGATGACGGCGAGTAACTATGTGGCAAAAAGCGAAGAAACCGAGATAGACAGCTACATCAAACGCCGTGGTTGGGACGATAAAGTGCAACGCTTCGACAACGGATTGAGGTTGTGGGAATATCAAAAAGGCAACGATGGCGTGGTAAACTACGACGACGAATTGATAATTTTGTACAACGTGCAGTCTATTACAGGAAAAGATATATACACCGATGTTGCCGACACTGTGGTGGTGGGTAGAAATTTGCCTAACATCGGTATCGATAAGGCTTTGTTGTACCTAAATTATGGAAGCAAAGCCAGAGTTATACTGCCTTCGCACTTAGGTTTTGGTTTTGTGGGCGATGCCGATCGGATAGGTACAAATATGATACTTGTGTACGACTTG
Source organism: Bacteroidales bacterium (assembly GCA_017522255.1). GTDB lineage: Bacteria > Bacteroidota > Bacteroidia > Bacteroidales > P3 > HGM05376. The sequence goes on from JAFWZP010000094.1 coordinate 2,120, forward strand.
GAAGTAAAACAAAAAAAGATAAGATAAAATAAACTATAAAATAAAAATATACAAAGATGAAAAACGTAAAGAGAAGTTTGGCAGTGATAGGAATATCGGCTATGATGTTTGCTGCCTGTGGTCCTAAAAGTGAGATAGAAGGTTTTAAACGTACAAAATCGGGGCTACATTACAAATTTGAACAAGAAAACAAAGGTGCACAAGCTGTACAAAAAGGTGATGTGCTGGTATGCGAAATGAAGATAACTTTGAACGATTCGGTTTTGTTCGACAACACCGGTTCGCCACAACGTTTGTTGGAAGTTGTTGACCCATTATTTGCCGGCGATCTTAACGAAGGTTTGGCTATGATGCACTTGGGCGATGTGGCTACTTTTGCTATTGAAGCCGACTCTATGGCTAAACTTGTGGCTATGCCTCCTTTCTACAAAAGTGGTGTGGGTATGAAGATATATCACACAATAACTTTGTCGAGTGTGGTTACCAAAGCCGAATTTGATAAAGAAAAAGCCGAATTTGAGGCCGCTATGGAAAAAATGAGACAAGAAGAACCCGAAATATTAAGTAAGTATATTGCCGATAACAATATAAAAGTACAACCTACCGAAACCGGTTTGTATATAATAGAGAAGAAGAAAGGTAAAGGTGCCAAGGTGGAAACAGGCAAAAAAGTACGTGTAAACTACACCGGAAAATTGCTTAACGGACAAGTGTTTGATACCAGCAAGAAAACTGTGGCCGAAGAAGCCGGTATATACAATCCTCAACGTCCTTACGAACCTCTATCTTACATAGTAGGACAGATGAGTTTGATACAAGGTTGGGAACAAGCCATGAGTACTTTGAGTGCAGGTAGTGTGGCTACTATTATTATGCCGTCAGAATTGGGTTATGGTGCACGTGGTGCTCAAAGCATCCCTCCTTATTCGCCATTGGTATTCGAATTGGAAGTAGTTAGTGTAGAATAAATTTTATAATATAGAATACCAAAAACTCCTCTCCGATAATAATTGGAGAGGAGTTTTTTTATATTATGCTTTCGCTGTCCACATTGTGCTTTTGACGGTTTTTGGCCACAAGCTCTTTGGAGGTGTTGGCATAGCAGTATACACAGAAATGGCTACAGGTGTTGTACATACCTATGTCTTTGGCCACCATGCAGCCGCACTCCTTACGTTGGCCTTTGTCTTTCAGCTGCTTTTCGGTAAGAGGTTTGGGTTGTGGCTCCTCATCGCCGAAGAGCGATAGGGTGCGAGGCTTGGGTAGCTCGCCGTAGTTGAGGTAATGCACCAAATCCTTGTCGTGGGCAAATATCCGTTTCATCAGTTCGCCATCTATGCAGCGGTTGTGAGATATGCCGTACTTATCTAGGTCGAAGGCTTCGCCACAGGTGGCCAGCTCCATATCCCAGCCTTCGGCAGCCCAACCATCGCGAAGGGCGGCCAACCTATAGGCCATCTCTTCCATTTGATGCAGGGTGAACTCCCACCGGCATACATCATCCTTGGTAAACAACCCCGTTTCCTTAACCATATTGTTCTGCACCTTGCGGTAGGCGTTTATGTCTATAAAGCTGAACACCAACTTATCGGTATAGCCTTTAATGCTGTTGCCAATGTATCGGATGCGACCCACAAGGTCGTCTATACCCAAGTGTGGCGTTAGTATCAAAGGGTCGAAACGCCATACAACACGCTCTTTGCCTATGCGAGAGGATAGCTCTTTGAATGTTTCGATGCGTTTTTCTATCGGAGGCACATTGGGCTCGAAATGTTCCGGATCGTAGTTGTTCATCGTGTGTTGGAAATAATAGTGTATGCCCCTGCTGTCCAGCTCGCCAAGCAGCGGTATAAGCGGACGTGGGTTCTTGGTCCAAAACACCACCACCTTGCAGTTTTTGAACGAGACGTAGGTAGGGCGGTTGTTGAAAGGGTTGTACCACACCACATATCCTGCCTGCAGCCTATTGATAAACCATTGGGCATAATAGGCCGGTATATCGGTGGAGCGGCTTGCCGACACCACCACCGGTGCCATCGCCTCCACCATGTCTCCATTAGGTAGTTTTAGGGTTGTTTTGTTCATTTCTATTTATGATTGATATTATCCAAAAGTTCAGATGTCGAAACCTCCATTTTTGAGAAAGCAAATAATTTCTTGCCTAAATCCTTTAAAGATGCACCTAAATGATAAACAATGTTATCAATACACAGAAATCGATCGTGAACGTTATTTATTTCTTTTATTTCGATTTCTTGATATTGACTGTTATGTTTTTCAATATCCAATGATAGTTTTTTAGAAATATTTTTTGTGTAGATTGTGGTAGCTACATTTGTACAACGTTTATCCAACATGGTTAATACAGTATCGTCTATGTAATTATCAAATAGTACAATGTTTTTCCGAGCAGATCGTATTAAGTCATTCACAAATTTGTAAGCATCAAATATTTGTCCATCGAAAAAGATACCTTCAATAGGAGGTAGCGATGTGCGGACAAAAAAATCTATTTTCTCCTCGGTATTCGAAATCCTTTGTTCGAGACGTTCCAATCGGTTGTTTATCGAATAGCCTTTCAATAGATATTCTTTAAGTACACGATTTGCCCATTGTCTGAAAACTGTAGCATTAGCACTGTTTACACGATAGCCAACAGAAAGAATAACATCTAGATTATAATATGTAGTAGTATATTTTTGTTTGCCATCATTACCCATGTGTTCCAAAATGGAACATGTGCTATCTTTATTCAATTCTCCGCATGAATATATGTTAGAAATATGTTTTGTTATAGCAGGACGTTTAGTTCCGAAAAGAATTGCAATTTGTTGTTGTGTAAGCCAAATAGTTTCTTCAATCAGTCTAACCTCTATTCTAACATCCTCTGTAGGTTGGTAAAATATTATTTCACCTCCGCTTGTAAGTTGAATATTTTGTTCTGTTACAATCTGCTTTTTGCTATTTATATTTTCATTATTTACAGCTTTCATTCTATATCTGTGTGTTCAAGTTGTTATAATTATTCCTTGTCTATTCTTTTTATCTAAAATGGCAAATCATCATCATTTTCTTTGTTATCCAACTGTTTAGCCTTGGCATAATACTCCTCCGCCTTGGCTACATTTCTTTTATATCCTATACCAAATTCATAGCAGAATCCTAATCCGTTATAAATCTTCTCATAATCTATTTCCTTTATAAACCTATGGTCGTATCCATTTAAAACCCCTTTAAAATGTTCTTTTGTTCCTTTGGGAATAACTATACTTTGTAAAGATTCACAACCATGAAAAGCATAATTGCCAATTGAAGTTACCGACTCTGGGATAACTATACTTTGTAAGGAACAACAATCATTAAAAGTTTCATCGCCAATTGAAGTTGTCGACTCTGGGATAACTATACTTTGCAAAGAATCACAAAGCGCAAAAGCACTATCGCCAATTGATGTTACCGAATCGGGGATAACTATACTTTGCAAGGATGAACAACCCCAAAAAGCCCTATCGCCAATTGATGTTACCGAATCGGGGATAACTATACTTTGCAAAGAATCACAAACCACAAAAGCCCTATCGCCAATTGATGTTACCGAATCGGGGATAACTATACTTTGTAAAGATTTACAACTATCAAAAGCACTATTGCCAATTGATGTTACCGAATCGGGGATAACTATACTTTGTAAGGAACAACAAAAACTAAAAGCTTTATCGCCAATTGATGTTACCGCCTCGGGAATAACTATACTTTGTAAGGAATTACAACCCTTAAAAGCATATTTACCTATCTCAGTTACCGATTGGGGGATAACTATACTTTGCAAGGATTCACATTCATAGAAAGCCCCATTACCAATTTTAGTTACCGAATCGGGGATAACTATACTTTGCAAAGATGAACATTTCTTAAAAGTTCTATCACCTATTTCAGTTACAGAATCGGGGATAACTATACTTTGCAAAGATTTACAACTACTAAAAGCATAGTCACATATCACTTTTGTTCCTTCTTTTACTGTATAAGATGTAATATCTTTATTCCCTTTGAGTAATCGTTTGCCATCTTGGCTATATATGCAGCCATATTCGTCTTTTATGCCGTTGGCTATTTCTTCGTCGGTTACTTTTGTATTTTTATTTATTTCCACAACTATATATTTGCTTTAAATGATTAATATTCTTTGGGTTAACTATTAACACCTTTTTCCTTACACACTGCAAAGATAAGTAATATCGGCGATATATGCAAGTAATTGTATGTTACCCCACAACTCTTGCCTCCTTATCTGAATGCCATCACATCGTTGATTGGCAGCCTCCCCAAAGGGTTTGGGGAGGTGTCCCAAAGGGTTTGGGGGACTTCCCCAATGGCTTTGGGGAGGTATGCTGTCAAGCAACGGAGTTTTACACGTTAAGCAACGGAAGTTTTGGTGATGAGGATTGCAAATCACAATGTATGCCGGTTGCAAATTATAAGCATGCGATTTAGGCAACAAAAGTGCCACACTTACGGGTCAAAACCATGGGAGTTACGGGTCGTAAACCGCAGGGTTACGGTGGACAAGTGTAGGGGATATAATATATATATTGGTGATATTGAAATAAAATGTGTATCTTTGCAACTTGAAATAAAAATATTAAATATAGTAATAAAATGAAGAGAATGAATATTTTAAAATGGATTGCTTTGCCCGTGTTGCTGGTGGCGATAGTGGGCTGTGGTGGTAACAAAAACAAATATGCCATCAATGGAACTTTGGCCGACGAGGCTTTTGAAGGTGCAAATGTTTACATGTTCGATGTCGAAAATCAAACTGTTAAGTTGGATTCGACCGTGGTAGCCAATGGTGCGTTTGCCTTTAGTGGCGAACTGGAAACTCCCATAGTGGCTACGATTGTTGCTTTGACTGTTGACAATAAGCACAAGATGATGGAATGTGTGTTGGAGAATGGAACCATTGTTGTTGATTTGGATGAAAATAAATTGTCGGGAACACCACTAAACGAGGCTCTTGCCAATATGAAGAATGTGGGTGCCGACGAAACGGCTCTGCTACAAGCATTGTATAAGGAATACTTGACAGCTCCTACCGAAGAAAAACGCAAGCTGGTAGAAGCTAAGTACGACAGTGTGTTGGAGATATATACCGCCAAAGAGTTGGCAGCTTTGGAAAATGTGTTTGCCGAAAATGGCGATAATGTGCTTGGTGCATACGCTTTTTATCAGTTGGTAAAGAGCCAACGCGATGCCGGCTCCATAACTTCGGTACAAGTGGATTCGATCTTGGCTACTGCTGCTCCGGTGGTGAAAAACTTCTCGCTTACCACAAAGGTGTTGGAAGGTTTGCGTAAACTTGAAAAGACATCGGTGGGCAAGCCTTATACCGACCTTGATTTGCTGGAAGGCGAAGCTATGACAGCTACCAAGCTAAGCCAACATATTGCCGGCAAAGTGGCATTGATAGACTTTTGGGCTTCGTGGTGTGGTCCTTGCCGTGCCGAGATTCCTAATATTGCCGAAATGCACAAGAAGTATGCCGACAAGGGTGTGGTGGTTATCGGTCTTAACGTTTGGGACAAACCCGATGCTCAACGCAAAACTATCGAAACCATGAATATGACATGGCTGCAACTTGCCGATACTACCAAGGTGGCTACCGATACTTATGGCGTAAACGGCATTCCTCAAATAATGCTTATAGGAAAAGACGGCACTATATTGGCTCGCGACCTTCGCGGCGAAGCTATAGAAGCCGCCATCGTTGAGGCATTGAAATAGTACGTATGTATTATATTGTAGCTAAAAAGGCTTCGACCACATGGTCGAAGCCTTTTACTTTTTATTTTATGATCTTATATTTTGTTTTATACGTCATTCGGACTGCGAGTTGTGCAGTGCGTTTGTTTGTTGGAAAATAAAAAGAACGTGATGCCTTTGAATTTTGCAAAAATATTGCTACCTTTGTTCTTTTGCAAAGAGAATGTAGTTTTGTGATAACACTTTGTAAAAGATATGGTTAATGAAGTAAAAGAGAATAACTAAACTATAGAATGCTACAATAAAAAGACAGATGACAGCAACAAAGATAGATTCAGCAAGCGGGGTGATGATACCTACCACGGCAATATTGGAGCTTACCTATAAGTGTAACCACAAGTGTAAGTTTTGTTCTTGCCCATGGGAGGCTACTGCCGAGGGGTGTACAAAATACGAAAAAGGTGCCGAAATGACTTTTGAAGAATGGAAACGAGCGTTGGATATATTGGCATCGTTGGGAGTGAAAAATCTTTCTATATCGGGTGGCGAAGCTTTGATGTGTGAGCATCTTTTACCCATTTTGGATTATATACGCAGCCGCGATGTGTTCAACAGAGGTAGTAGGATAGTGGTAATATCCAATGGCTTGCTTATGAATGAAGATTATTTGAGGGCTTTCAAAAAATACGATGTGCATCTGAGTATGAGTTTGCCGGGTATCGAAACTTTTAAATATCACACCGGGGTTGATAATGCCAAGGGTGTGCTTCATTGGTTTGGGCAGGCCAAAAAGATGGGATTGCACACCACGGTGAATGTAACCGTAACCAAGCAAAATTATCACGAACTGTTTGCTACTTTGGCCATGGGGCTTATTTCGGGTGCCGATACCATCTTGCTCAATCGTTTTCTGCCGGGCGGCAGAGGTTTGTCGTATGTTGATGATTTGGTGCTTAATTCCGAGCAATTGCAGGGTATGTTGGATATAGCTGAGGAGGTGCTTACGCATTCGGGCAAGGTAGGTGCGGTGGGTACCGAATTTCCTAAGTGTGTGATGAATGATGCCGATAAGTATAAGCGGTTGAGGGTTGGTACTATGTGTTCGGCTGCCAAAGAGTTTTTTGTGGTAGATCCTTCGGGTATAATACGCACTTGCAATCATTCGCCTCGCAAGGTGGGGCATATTTTTTCGGAACCTATAATTTTTGATACCGAATATTGGAACATTTTTCAAAATAGAGCGTATATACCTACCGAGTGCACATCGTGTAGCGAGCTTAGCTATTGCGATTGCGGGTGCCGAGAGGCAGCCTGCATAGCCAAAGGCAATGTGTGTGCTTTGGATCCTTGTATTGATAAAGTGAAAATAAAAAAATAATATTTAACCGATGAAAGAGTTTATAAAAAGATTGATGCTTATAACGGCTGTGGTGTTGGCTGTTACATCGTTGATGGCTTTGTTTGCAAGCCAGTATTTTACATCTAAATGTTTTTTGATAGCATTGTATTTTGTGTTATCTACGGCTTTGGTATGCGGATATGTACATAAGTTGGTGCAAAAGAATCCACGAGTTTTTTCTTCGATGTTTTTATTGATAACATTCGGACAGATGTTTGTGCATATAGTGGTGCTGTTTTTGTTTTTGCTTATAAATAAAGACATGGGCACATACAAAACGGTACTTATTTATTATCTGTCGATGTATTTGATATATACTATATTTGGCGTGCTATCGATGATGAGAATGGTGAAGCAGGCAAACAAGAAATAATATTTTTTTTTGGTATAAAATTTGCACACACGCCAAAAAGGGTGTATATTTGCACTGCGAAACAGCATTAAATAAATAAGGTGTATTTGATGGTTTATATACGATGTATATTAGATAGTTAGATACATTTGAAAGATATAAAACTTAGTAGTAAATATATATAACAAAATAGTAAAAATGCGTAAGATATATTTGTTGGTGGCATTATTTATGGTACAAATGGCCACTGTGTTTGCTCAAGAGGAATTATTTCCTATGATTTATGCCGGACAAGATGAAAATGGCAAATGGGGTTATGTAAACGAGGAAGATGAATGGATAATACCTCCGATATACGATGCGGTTATGTACGAGTCGAATGGAGGAATGTATGGCGTAAGCAAAAATGGTAAATGGGGTTTGGTAGGTCAGAAAAACGAAAAGTTGCTCAATGTAATTTATGATGAAGTTTATTACGAAATAGATTATACCGAATTGAGATATTTAGCTTTGTTTGGTGCAGCTCGCAAAGGCGATAAATGGGCATTTGTAACTATACAAGGAGCATTTGTAACACCATTTAAGTACGACGAAATTATTATGCACTTTGGTAAATACGAATTTGTAGTGCGCGACGAGAATGGAGTGCCTCGCAAAGGTTATATCGATAAGTTGGGAAACGAATATTGGTATAGATAATAACTGATAGAAAACTGATAGATTTTAATTGTTCTGCCACAAGTTTACGAATAGTGAATTTGTGGTTTTTTTATCGGGTTATAAAAGTGTTGAGACTTTGGGTAGAGGATATGCTGTTTATAAAAAAATATCTACAATCTTTAATAGTTTAAAGCCTAATAATAAGAATATTGCTAAAGAAATAAACAATTTGTTAGTAAAAAAATGGACCATAGTGCTTGAAATAAGGAAATAAAGGTTTAATTTTGCATTTGAAATATAAGGTATAAAAACAACGATTAAAATATACATAATATGAAGTTTATAATTAATAGTCAATTATTTTCGAAGACTTTGCAGGCGTTAAGCGGAGTAATAACAAACAACAATACTGTGGCAATTCTCAATTGTTTTCATTTCCAATTGAAGGATAATGAACTTACGATACGAGCTACAGATTTGGAAACAACATTGGTGTCGCGTATACAGTTGGAAACAGCCAAAGAAGAAGGTGTTAGCGAAGTGGCAGTACCTGCAAAGATATTGTTGGATATATTGAAATCGTTTGCAGATGTTCCATTGAATTTTTCGGTAAACCCTGATAACTATATGATAGATATCGTAGTTGGAGAAGGAAAATATCATTTGGCCGGTCAAAATCCTGAAACATACCCTACATTGCAAAAATCCGAAAATACAACAAAAATTACATTGCCTGCATCGGTATTGGTTAATGCTATATCTAAAACATCGTTTGCTACAAGCAACGATGAAATGCGACAACAGATGTCGGGTATATATTGTGAGATGAACTCAGAGTCGTTGACATTTGTGGGTACCGATGCTCATAAACTTGTGCGTTATCGTCGTTTTGATGTGTCGTCGGAAGAGAATAGCAGCTTTATATTGCCAAAGAAACCTATCGGAATGTTGAAAAACATTATATTGTTGAACAAAGAAGATGTAGATGTAGTGGTAGAATACAACTCAACAAGTGTCTTCTTCTCGTTTGATAATTACTTTGTGGCTTGCCGTTTGGTAGATGGTAAATATCCTAACTACGAAGCAGCCATTCCAAAAGATAATCCCAATAAATTGGTGATGAACCGTACTGAGTTTTTGACTACTTTGCGTCGTGTATCTATCTTTGCCAATCAATCAACATTGCAAGTACGTTTGTTGTGCACCGAAAAAGAGTTGATTATTTCGGCTGAAGATATTGAAAACTCTAACGATGCAAAAGAAAAAATACCTTGCGAATATGAAGGTGAAAGAATGGAAATAGGTTTCAATGCCAAATTCCTTACCGAAATGGTAAGCAATATCGATACCGAAAATGTAATGATGGAGTTGGCACACCCAAGCAGAGCCGGTATTTTGTTCCCCATCAACGAAGAAGATGATGTTAAAGAAAATATCCTTATGTTGGTGATGCCTGTAATGTTGAGTGCTAATTAATATTGTTAGAAACGACATTGCTAAAAGAGTATATATTTTGAAATTCCTTTCTTCAAGGGCTGTCTTGTAATACGGACAGCCTTTTTGTTTGAAGGTTGTTAAATAAAAAATATTTTGCGGTATATGCTTGATTATTACTATTGTACTACTTTTAGTGAGAGATAATGTGTTATTTGCGGTTGGTATGTGAAAAAAAAAATGTACCTTTGCAAAATATAATTTTCATTTCTAACAGTATAAAAAGGTGAAAATAAATGAGTAAAGTGGCAAAACATGGACCAATAAAGTTGTGGGGTAGTTATCTTTCTACCATATTCAGTATATCCTTAGTACTTTTTGTATTAGGTTTGTTGATGCTTTTGGGATATTATTCGTATAGGTATACAACAGACATAAAAGAAAATATTGTTTATAATGTTATTCTTTCGCCGTCTACCGAAAGTCATGAAGTATCTATTTTGAATAAGATGCTTAATCAAAATGATGAATACCCGTATATCAAAAAGGTAAAATACATATCCAAAGAAGAGGCCGCTGAAACTTTTACAGCCGAATTGGGTGATGATTTTGTCGATTTTTTGGGGTATAATCCATTGTTTCCTTCTTTTGAGGTGAACATGAAATCTGATATCTCGACTGAACAGTTGCAAGCCAACATACAATCTTTTAAAGAGAGTTTGTCGGATTATACTTTTGTTACAGATGTAGTATATCAAGAAACAACGGTTAATGAAGTAAATGAAATAATATCCAACGTGGGTTTGATATTGCTTGTGTTTACTTCGTTGTTGTTGTTTGTATCTGTAGTTTTGATAAATAACACCATACAAATTGTTATATATTCCAAGCGTTATATAATAAAGACAATGCAACTTGTGGGGGCTAAGCGTAGTTTTATAATACGACCTTTTTTACGACGTAGTTTGTTGTATGGTTTATTAGGTGCCGTTATAGCTATAGTGTTGTTGGTAGTGTTGGTATTTGTGTTGTATCGCCAATTTAATATAGAGTTGAATATGGCTCAAGTGCAATTGCCATACTTGATTATAGTAAGTGTTATACTAATATTAGGGTTAGCTATATCGTTTTTGGCAACTTATTTTTCGCTAAGATATTATTTAAACAATAAAAATGAACAATTATACTAATCAATAAAGATATGAAATATACTGATAATATGCAAGAAGAATCGAAATCGAAATTTGATTTTGTTTTTGGAAAGAACAACTATATATTGATGATAGTAGGAGTAGTTGTTATGGTAATAGGTTATTTATGCTTGGTAGGCGGTGGTTCCGACAATCCTAATGAGTTCAACGATGCTATTTTTAGTGCTCGCCGCATGGTGGTGGCTCCATTGCTCATAATAGCAGGACTTGTTATAGAGATATTTTCTATAATGATAAAACCAAAAAATAAATAACTAATCACCCTGAAATAAAATGCTATTATGGAATGGTTTGAAGCATTAATATTAGGTCTTCTACAAGGCTTTACCGAGTATTTGCCCGTAAGTAGTAGCGGACATCTTTTGTTGGGAAAGGAATTGCTAGGCGTTGATGTGGACGGAGGTGGTACTACTTTTGAAGTTCTTGTTCATGTGGCTACTGTATTTTCTACCATATTTATATTATGGAAAGAGGTAACATGGATCTTCAAAGGTTTGTTTAAGAAACCAATAAGGGCTTCATTGTCGGGCGAAACAAGCAATAACCTTTTTGGTTGGCATTTCAATATGGAGCAACGATATGCCTTTCTTATCATTATATCGATGATACCTATAGGTATTGTGGGTGTGTTTTTTAAAGACTATGTAGATGCATTGTTTGAAGGCGATTTGCTTGTGGTGGGTATATGCTTGTTGGCTACGGCTTTGCTACTCACGTTTTCGCAGTATTTTTCGCCCAAACAACCTCACGAAATTAAATGCAAAGATGCATTCATTATAGGTCTTTCGCAAGCTGTGGCTGTCCTACCCGGTCTTTCTCGTTCGGGAACCACCATTGCCACAGGGCTTTTGCTTGGAAATAAACGTGAACATTTAGCACAATTTTCTTTCTTGATGGTGATACCTCCCATATTGGGCGAGGCATTGCTTGATGCTAAGGAAATATTTGTAGGAGGAGCCGAAAGCATTTCGGTAACTGCTATGGTGGTAGGTTTTTTGGCTGCTTTCGTGTCGGGATGTATAGCTTGCAAAGCTATGATAGCACTCGTAAAGCGTTGCAAACTGGTTTACTTTGCTATATATTGTGCTATAGTTGGAATTATAGCAATTGTTTTTTAATGAAACTATATGACTGCTGAAGAACTGAAAGAGGGGCAAGTGCTGCTTATCGATAAACCATACAGATGGACATCGTTTCAGGTGGTGAATAAGATTAAACATATACTGAGACACGATTTTGAGTTGAAAAAGATAAAAATAGGTCATGCCGGTACTTTGGATCCTTTGGCGACAGGATTGTTGATAGTGTGTATAGGTAAGGAAACAAAGTCGATAGAAAAGTATCAAGCATCGGAGAAGGAGTATAGCGGCACATTTGTTTTAGGCGCTACCACTCCATGTTATGATATGGAAAAACCGATTGATGCAACTTATCCTATTGAGCATATAACAGAGCAGTTGATAAAAGATACTGCCAATTCTTTTTTGGGAGAGATAGATCAAGTACCCCCTATATTTTCTGCAGTAAAGATAAATGGGAAAAGAGCATTTGACTATGCACGCAAGCAGGAAGAAGTAGAAATAAAGTCCAAAAAGATATTTATTAAAACATTCGAGATAACAAGGATAGAACTGCCTGAAGTGGATTTTAGGATAGAATGTAGCAAAGGAACTTATATTAGATCTATAGCAAGAGATTTTGGCAAAGCCTTAAAGTCGGGTGCATATTTGTCGAAATTGTGTCGCGAAAGAATAGGTGATTTTAAACGTGTAGACGCAATGGATGTCGAAAATATACGAAACTATTTAACAGCAAATACCTTGTAATGTTAAATATGTTGGATGTCTTTTGCCTTTATTTCTCAGTGATATAGTATATTATATTTTTATAGTTAAAAAACTTGACAACCATGTGTTAAGTTTCGTATCTTTGCAAAACATTTTGTCTGAAAAAATTACCTTTCTTGTTGGACAAATGTTATACGAAAGGTGTTGAAGTGATGAATAAATAAAAGGCTTAAATAAAAATACGCATATATATTATTATGAAACTATCTCAATTTAGGTACACATTACCAAAAGATTTGTTTGCCGAAAAACCATCAAAGCATCGTGATGAGGCACGTTTGATGGTAGTACATCGCAAGACCGGCGAATTGGAACATAAACTTTTTAAAGATTTGATTGATTATGTTGATGAGGGTGATGTGATGGTACTAAACAATACCAAAGTATTCCCTGCATTGCTTTATGGTGAAAAAGAAAAAACGGGAGCTAAAATTACTGTTTTTCTTTTGAGAGAATTGAATCGTGAAAGTAGATTGTGGGACGTAATAGTGGATCCTGCGCGCAAAATACGTATAGGTAATAAGTTGTATTTTGGACACAACGATTCTTTGATAGCCGAAGTTATCGATAATACAACATCGAGGGGTAGAACTGTTAGGTTTTTGTATGATGGCAGTCACGAAGAATTTATCGCTCTTATCAAATCGTTGGGTCATACTCCGCTACCCGAAGAACTTTTGAGATTGCGTAATGTGTTGCCCGAAGATGCCGAACGCTATCAAACTATATATGCCAAAAACGAAGGTGCTGTGGCTGCCCCTACTGCAGGTTTGCACTTCTCAAGAGAGCTTATGAAACGTATAGAGATAAAAGATGTTAAGGTAGCTGAGGTAACTTTGCATGCTGGTTTGGGAAATTTTAAACCTATAGAGGTGGAGGATTTGACCAAGCATAGAATGGATTCGGAGGAAATGTATATTGATGAAACAGCTTGCGACCTTATTAATGAAGCCAAAAACACCGGTAAAAGAATTTGTGCTGTAGGTACTACGTCGATGAAAGTGTTGGAAACTGCGGTTACAATACCGGGTAAAGTGAGACCTTATTCAGGTTGGACCAATAAATTTATTTACCCACCATACGACTTCAGTATTGCCGATATGATGGTTACAAATTTTCATCCTTCTATGTCGTCAATGTTTATCATGGTGTCGGCATTTGCAGGATACGACTTGATTATGAAAGCATATCAAACAGCCATAAAAGAAAAGTATAAATTCTTTACATACGGCGATGCGATGTTGATATTGTAAGATAATGTTCTACATATAAAAAAAGAATGGTGAGCAATTGATTGTTACTGCCATTCTTTTTTTTGTTTATTATAATTGAAGAGGTTATGCAAAGATATATGGTAGTGGTAGCCGGTGGTTCGGGCAAAAGAATGGGAAGCGATATACCCAAACAATTTCTTCCAATAAATGGAAAACCATTGCTGATGCGAACTATAGAACGGATAAAAGATTACGACGATTCTATCAATATTATATTGGTTCTTCCCGAAAGTCAGTTCGAATATTGGGCATTGTTGTGCAAGGAATATGGTTTTCGAATACCATTTAAGTTGGTGTGTGGCGGACAAGAACGTTTCTTTTCGGTAAAGAATGCTTTGGAATATGTTCCCAATGATTCTGTTGTGGGTATACATGATGGTGTGCGACCTTTTGTGTCGAATCAAACACTTGATAGGTTGTTTGATGCTTTGCAAAATAGCGATGCGGTGATACCTGCAATACCACCTCACGAAAGTGTGCGTGTAGATGATGGTACTAAAAATACAATGCTCAACAGAAACACTGTAAAGTTAGTTCAAACACCCCAATGTTTTAAATCGAATTTAATTAAAGATGCTTACACTACCGAATATAAATCGTTTTTTACTGACGATGCTTCGGTGGTGGAATATGCACTGCGAGTGCCTATAACTATAGTGGGAGGTAATAGAGAAAACATAAAAATAACTACACCATTGGATTTGATGATGGGCGAACTTATTTACGAAAATAACCAATAGTGGGTGAGGGACTATATGTTTAACAGCTGTGTTGCTATAGTTGCACAGCTGTTGTTTTTTTATTTATTATCTATTATATCAAAGATATCTATTTGCACGCCATTGTCGAATATCGAAAGTTGGTTTTCGGGTACTGTAGAAGCATTCTTTTGACTGGCAACCAATGCTTGATGTATTATTTGTTTGGCAGCCACTGCACGCGAAACACTATGTTCTCTTGCATATTGTAGCAAAAGGGCATTATCTCTTTCCGATAACGTTAGTTTTAGCTTGGTTTTTTGCGATGCTTTTATCCGTTTTGTATTCATCTTTTCTGTGTCTTTTCGGATTTCAAAATTACACATTAATTTTCGATTAACTGTGTGATTGATAGCTTATTTATTAACATTGAAACGTTATGTGGTTGAAGTGCAGTGTTTTAAGATGTGATAATTGATGCATTTTGCATGGCTGTTTAGCTCTTAAATGCTTTGATATATGGAAATTACTTATTTGAGGATATACAAAAAAGCCGTTTTTCTTAACTATGAAAAACGGCTTAAAATACATCTTTGAAATAAGTAAGCACGCCACTATAACGCATATTGCTTTTATTTGTTTTGTGTAAAACTGTTTTTAAGATTATTTTTTTCGATTGACAATATCTATTAACTTTTTAGAAGTTGCCAATAATGTTGCAAAACTATAATGCCTAAGCTGTTTATGTCCATTCATGTTGACTTTGTTGAATTATTTGAGCTATATGCTTTTTTAATTCAATATTTTGGTGTATTTTTGTAGAAAAATATATTTAATATGAATAAAAGTAATTTGTTGATAACTATAGTTTTGGGTATATTGATATGCACAACAGGCTGTGGCAATAATACCCAAGAGGTGCCAACTGATACCGATATGTTGGCTCTTATTGATGCAAAATTGAAGAAAGCTCCCAAAGATGCTGCCTTGCATTACGAAAGAGCGTTGGAACTAATGAAACGTGATAGAATAAACGATGCAATAAACAGTGCAAACGTTGCTATAAAGTATGATGACGACAATGTGGATTACTATATATTGTTGGCCGACTTGCATTTGCGTAATGGCGATCTTAAAACCAGTTATGCCGATCTTCAGCAGGCTTTGGAGCTTGAACCCAATAGTGTGGAAGTGTATTCTAAATTGGGAGAAATATCGTTTCTTAGCAAAGACTACGATCGTGCAACCGATAATATAAACAAGGTGATAGAAATGGATCCCAACAATGTGAAAGCTTATTTTATGATGGGCTTCCTTTACAAAGAAACAGGAGATAGCACCAACGCAGTGCGAAACTTTAGAAAGGCAATAGAAATAGACCCGGAATATGCCGACGCTTACGAAGAGTTGGGGCTTATGTATGCCGGCAAGAAAAATAAATTGGGTGTAGAATACCTTATTACTGCGGTAAATTTGCGACCCAACAACACCATAGCCCGTTATGCTTTAGCACTATTGTATCAAGATTTGGAAAACTACAATGCCGCTGTGGAAGAGTATAACAAAATATTGATTATAGACTCCGTAAACGTTAATGCCTTGAATAATTTGGGATATATAAATCTGTTGAACGCAAATTACGACGAAGCTATAAACTTTTTTGATAAGGCTATTATGCAAAACCCCTATTTTGTAGAAGCCGTAGACAACAAAGGCTATGCCTACGAACTGAAAGGCGACTATGCCAAAGCCGAAGAGTGCTACAAGGCTGCCCTCGAAATAGATGTAAACTACGAAAACTCGAAAAAGGGACTAACAAGAATTGGTAAATAAGAAAAATACAATAACACATGAATATATTACTTTTAGGTGGTGGTGGACGCGAACACGCCATAGCATATAAGATAGCTCAAAGCAAGCATGCCACCCAACTATTTATAGCACCGGGAAATGCAGGTACTGCCCAATTGGGTACTAATGTAAACATCAATCCCGAAAACTTTGATGAAGTTAAGGCTTTTGTATTACAACACCAAATAGGAATGGTGGTAGTAGGTCCCGAAGCTCCTTTGGTGCTTGGCATAACCGACTTCTTTGCCACCGACAACGACCTGAAGAATATTCCTATAATAGGACCATCGAAAGCCGGTGCCGAACTGGAAGGTAGTAAAGATTATGCCAAAGAATTTATGTATAAGCATGGAATACCCACGGCAGCTTATCGTACTTTTACCAAAGATAACATACAGGAAGGTATAGACTTTCTTAAAACCCTTAAAGCACCATACGTGCTTAAAGCCGATGGATTGGCTGCAGGCAAAGGTGTGCTTATATTGGATAGCTTGCAAGAAGCCGAAACCGAACTTAAAAATATGCTCGAAAATGCCAAGTTTGGCAATGCCTCGAGCAAGGTGGTGATAGAAGAGTATTTAAAAGGCATAGAACTATCGGTGTTTGTACTTACCGATGGCAAAAACTATAAGATACTGCCCGAAGCCAAAGACTATAAAAGAATAGGAGAGGGCGACGCAGGTAAAAATACAGGTGGAATGGGATCAGTATCGCCGGTACCCTTTGCCGACAAAACTTTTATGGACAAGGTGGAACAACGTATAGTGATACCCACTGTAAATGGTTTGGCAAAAGACAATATCAATTATAAAGGTTTTATTTTTATAGGACTGATGAATGTAGAAGGAAATCCTTATGTGATAGAATACAATGTGCGTATGGGCGACCCCGAAACTGAATCGGTATTCCCAAGAATAAAATCGGATGTGGTGGAACTATTTCAACACACTTACAATGGAACATTAAACGAAGCGGAGCTTATAGCCGACACTCGTGCCGCCGCTTGTGTGATGATGGTGGCAAATGGTTATCCCGACAGTTACCCTAAAGGTGATGTAATAGAAGGCATAGACACAGTGGATCAAGATGCTTTGGTGTTTCATGCCGGAACCAAGTTGGATGCCGATGGCAATGTGATTACCAATGGTGGACGTGTGATATGCGTAACATCGTTTGGCGAAACCTTAGAACAGGCTTTGGCAAAAACCTACAAAAACGTAGACAAAATAAAATGGCAAAACAAATACTATCGCAAAGATATAGGTAAAGATGTAATCTGAAAAATATAATTTATACATGAAGAATACCTCCCCCAAAAGGAGGTATTCTTTTTTTAGGTCATACCTATATTTTGCAACCATGCGGGTTGCAAAACGTAAGTGCCATAGTTACGACCCAAAACTCCCATACTTTTGACCCCTAACCATGGGAGTTTTGACCCCTAAACCGCATAGTCTTATAATGCGAATTTGCAGTATAAACCACCTTCGAAAGAATAGCTATAAATATGAAACACTATATTAAACACTATTCTTAACCTCTCTTAAAATTTGTCTTCATATTATCCGCAAAAAAAAATGGGTACCCATTTTTATTCTGATGGGTACCCATTCCCGAAAAAATGGGTACCCATTTTGGGGTAAAAATAGTACCCATTTCCGGATTACATAGTACTATGTAAACCAAAATATAGTGGGGAAATAAAAACAGATGCATACCGCTTTTTTAAGTATTTGAATAATAGAGAGTTTGTTCTTTTAACAAAATCTGCATTCTTTTCCCAAACTTACAAACACTTTCTTCTATATAAACGAAATCCAACATTAGCAATGCTTTGGTGTAAATGTTAAAACATAGTTCTTGCAATGATGTTGCAAAATATCGAAATTTTAGGCGATGATGAGGGAATATTTTAATCTTTTAGTTCTATTTTTTAGTTTGTCGGATAATATTTTCTGAGTATTGCTTGCATATGTCAAGAATTTTTCGGTACTTTGCACAGAAGTTATGTTTGTGTCAAATTTATTATTTATTTGATACACATAACTTTTTTATAGGAGAATTATAGAATTTTGTTCAATTAATAGTTAAGTATGATTAGTAAGAAAACCATTACATATAGTATTTTACCTATAAAATTGTAAAGTTTTACATATATCTAACATCATTAAGTGTCTAATTTTATGCCAATAGATAAGAATAAACAAGAACGATTTAGTATTTTAAATGAATGCTTGAGAGATTCCCATAGGCGTTATCATTACGATACCCTACTTGAGGAAGTCAATCGTCAATTGACCAAAAGAGACCTTCCTTGTATTTCTATTAGGACACTAAAAAATGACATTAATCAAATGGTTAATGAATATGATGTGGAACTAGATGATACGCTATGGGATCAAAAACAAAAGGTCCTGAGATATGCAGATTTGTCCGATTCTATTTACAAAACATCTAAAATAGAAACAACAATTCTGAAACAAACTATTGATATGCTTATAAATATGGAAGAGCCACATCCTTTGCAGTTTGACTATGTAAGATTGTGTTTGCAACAAATTCTCAAGAATAGGCATATCAATATTGATAATGCAATGATAAGTTTCTCAGATAATTTAGATCATAAAGGTAGAGAACATTTTTTGGATTTATGCAAGTATATAATGGATAAACAGACAATAAGAATTAGCTATTTAACCTATTCCGGAAATGCAATAAATGCCGATGTTTTCCCATATTGTTTGAAACAGTACAATGAACGTTGGTTTCTTATTGGCAGACAAAAGGAATATACCAATTTGACAAACTATGCTCTGGATAGGATAGAAAAAATAGAAGAATCGTCGGTGAAATATCAAGAAACTACGGTAGATTTCTCAACCTATTTTGATGATATTATAGGTGTAACAAAAAATACAAGCCGAAAAACAGAAGATATTTATTTGAAAATATCAGCAGAAAGATACCCATATATAGCTACAAAACCTCTGAATCCCTATCAAAAACTAATTAAAGATATGAGCAATGATGAATATAAAGTGATAAAGATACCGCTGATTGCAAATTTGGAATTAGAGGGTCTTATCCTTTTTTATGGATCTGATATTGAAGTTTTAAAACCAGAATGGCTCAGAAATAAAATAGCAAATAGATTATCTGATGCATTAGCTAAATACAATAAAAACTAAAGTATGCAAAAAGGTTGCATACTAAGTAGGTAATTTTGCATCATCAAACAAAACCAATAGTAAACAAAGAATAGTATGAATATTTTCGAAACACTCAAAAAGTATAACAACATGAATGGTGGAAGTCTTGAGAATACCTCACTAAAGAGAAATGTATTAGTTCCTTATGAAGAATATGAAATATCAAAAGATAAACGCTTGCTAATACCATTTGAGTATAATGGACTAAAAGGATTTATGAATAAGGATGGTGGGATAGTGGTTAAACCTAAATATCATATAATATGCAATGAATGTTATTCAGAACAAAATTTGATTAAAGTTGGCGTAATAAAATCTGTTTATTATTTAAAAAATAATGGTGATGTACATCCATATTTGAAAACATTTTATGGACTTATTGATGGTAAAGGTGAAGAATTATTTGAGACAAATTATACTTCAATTAAGCTATCTACGGATAAAAAGATCTTAACTTTAAATTCAAACTTTGTAGTAACAATCGATGGTAAAGAAATTGTTCCTTTTGGAAAATATGCTTGGATAGATGGATTTGATAATGGATTGGCAAGGTTTAAAACAATTATAAATGATAAAAAGAAATGGGGTATTATAAATGATTTAGGAGAAGAGGTTGTACCTCCTATATATGATGAAGTGTACAATTTTTTTGGTAAGAATAGAACTACAACAACTTGTATCGAGAATGGTTGTCGAAAAGAATTTTCTTTAACTGATTTATCATTCATAGCTAATAAAAAACATATCTCAAAAAAATAATTTTAGGGAACATGATAACGATGATGATTATGGAACTCATTATGGAGAATTTGCCGGTTCGTATGCACAAGATGTAATGGGCTATAGTGATGATGTGATTAATGATGCATTCGAAGGAGATCCTGATAATTATTGGAATATTGATTAAAAAACAAAGTATGCAAAAAGGTTGCATAGATAATATGTAATTTTGCAAACGTAAATAAATAATAAGAGATGACAGATAAAGAACTGCAAATCATGGCAACTACAATTTCCAAACATGAAGAACAAATGGAAAGAAAGATGGAGCAAATAGCAAACAAAATGGATGTAATAGAAGAAAAAAATAATCTTTATCATGGTATAAATAAGAGTGAGCAAAAATACGGTGATGTGATTGTTGTTCAGCATAATGATTATAAATGGGGAGTTATAGACTTACAAGGAAATATTATAGTTCCTTTTGGTAAATATGGTTGGATTGATGGATTTGATTCAGGATTGGCGAGAGTTAGAACTCACGGAGAAATAGGTTGGACTAGAAATACTATTGGCATAATTAATTTTGATACAAATACTACTTTAAATGATAAGGAAAGTATTCAAAAGTTTTATGATAATGATAGGGTATTACACCCTGAAAAATATGCAAAATGGGGTATTATCAATGAAAAGGGAGAAGAAGTATTACCTGTTATATATGATGAAGTGTACAAATTTTTTGGTAAGAATAGATATTCGACTAGTGTGAAACGAAATGGAAAGATAGAGGAAGTCTTTTTTCATGATTTGAACCCATCACTTCCGGTTTATAGTATCCATAAATCTGATTATTCGATTATTGATTGTGATGGAGACGGACGTTATTTTAACATCAACGATTGTTATGATTATGAAGGAAATTTCGATTATGATAGATTAGAGGATGCGATATTGGACGGTGAATATGTAGTAGAAGATTGAAAAACTATCATTGGGATAATATAATTATAAAATGACCTATAGAAACTTATTGCAGATACAAGTTTCGTAAAAAGTTTCTATGTTTGCATTAAAAAAACAAGGCGATCTTTGACAAGTTTGGTAGCTAAAATAGCATTTTGAATTTTGTCCAGCGTATTTGTCTGGATGTTTCCTCGTTCTTCGGAATCTTGGAAATAAACAAAGTTAGTATGTTAATGTGTACACTGGAATGTGTTATACTTTTACTATTGTTATTATGATATTTTCTATTTTGTATTTTTTAATTACATAAAGAAAAGAAATTTTGGCACCAAACTTCAAAGAGAGCATTTAACTATAAAAAATGGATAAAGCACAAATAGTACAAATTGCATCACAGATGTCAACAAGAGAAGACTTGTTAGCTTTGCTTAATAGTATCAAACAGGACGAGATTAGTAAATCATGTTCTGATGGAGACAAGTTTTATCCTTTTACGATGAAACATCTCTTATATTATTGTAATCCTAATCATGTTTTTCATCGTTATCGCAAATTCAGAATTAAAAAGAAATCTGGTGGATTTCGTCAAATTACCTCGCCTCGAAATAGAAGTTTTATGATGCTTCTACAATCTGTAAATGAAATTCTGAAAGCGATGTATACTCCATCGGATTATGCAATGGGATTTACAGAAAAACGCTCTGTAGTAACAAATGCAAGAATTCATCAAGGTCAAAATTACGTATTTAATATAGATTTGAAGGACTTCTTTCCAAGTGTTGAACAACCTCGAATATGGAAAAGATTGCAATTAGCACCATTCAATTTTCCTATATCTATTGCAAATGTTCTTGCTGGGTTATGTTCAATGCGGGAAGTACGCAAGGATATTGACGGAAAAGATGTATTCGTCTATGTTTTACCCCAAGGTGCTCCAACATCACCAATTATAACCAATATGATTTGTGACACTCTTGATCGTAGATTGGTAGGGTTAGCAAAACGTTTTGGACTTCATTATAGTCGCTATGCAGATGACATTACATTCAGTTCTATGCATTATGTATATGCAAAAAATGGTGAATTTAGAAAAGAACTAATTCGAATCATCAAAAGCCAAGGTTTTACCATTAATGAAGAAAAAACGAGGTTACAAAAACAAGGAAGTCGTCAGGAGGTAACGGGTATTGTTGTTAGTGAGAGCAAACTAAATGTTCCCAAAAAATATGTTAGAGAAATTAGAAGTTTACTTTACATATGGGAAAAATATGGTTATTCAGTAGCTATGTCAAGATTTCTGCCAAAATATAAATTAGAAAAAGGGCATGTAAAAAAAGGTAATCCAGATTTAATTAATGTACTTGAAGGTAAACTTATGTATTTGAAAATGGTAAAAGGGGATATGGATCCTGTATATGTAAGACTTTATAGTAAGTTTCAAGAACTAGTTGCAAAAGATTTTAGTTTGAATAAAACTAATTCTTATGGAATAACTTACATAGAAACAATTCCTCTTTTGAAATTTGAAGAAGACAATAATACAAATGTTATTATCCATTTAAAGGATTGCAATAAGAGATATGCTGTATTTAAATTAGGAGGAATCAATCAATTTGCATCAATTAATAAAAACGTACCTTCGGATTATGAGCAACAAAAAGAAAAATTGGGTATTTCTAATTGTAGAAATTCTAAGGGTAAACAATTTTGGTTAATACATTTGGTTGACAAAGTAATTGTTCAAAATTCGAATATGGTGGATATTGATGAACTCAACAATGATTTAAACTTACTATTAGATATATGATATGGATGAGAAGTTAATTACTACGATTAATAAGATAAAACTTTTGGCTGAACAAAATCCGGAGTTTAATCAAGCTATGCAGAAACTATTTGGGAATGAATCTTCAGCATCGTTGAATTCTAGTTATGATAAAAGAATATCTCATATTGAAAAATATTTAGGTCTTGATTACTATGCAGATTCTATGGAATCTATAATAGATTATTCCTATATACAAGAACATGATATTAGAGCTCAACTCATATCTGATAATCGTGAAATGCTACGTTTTAGATATGGAACTCGATTTCATGAAATATTGTTTGAAGAATTTTGTAGATATGCCCAACTTCAAGCAGAAATGCTTATTAATTATTTTTATTATCATAAGGAATCTACTGTAGCAGAAGCGATTAATCATATTAAGAAATACAATCCTACAGCCAAAATAGATGATAATTTGTCAACACTTACATCTATATCATTTAGTGCGAAACTTTGGTCTTTTTGTCTTGAATTTGAACTAAAAAAAGCAAAAGAAACGTTTGATTTTGTAAGAGATGTTAGAAATTATCAAAGTCATCGTAGCGCTTCTGAACAAGATTTTTCGTTTTTTGATTATCAAAAAAAACTTATTGATTGGGGTATTAAATTAAAAAGTGATGGTTCTTTTAATTTTTATAAGACCAAAGAAGACACTATAGCATTTAATATTTATAAATCTAAAGTAGAAAACACACAAGCATTTAAGTTATATCAATACTATTCTTGGTTTAATAGAAAACCTTACGATGAGATTATCTTAAGTTTGAAAGAAATTTCTGAGACTGTAAATAAAAATATTACAGGCTATTAAACATTGCATCGTTTCTAAATTAACTAAAACATAGAATAGGGAATTGTTGTATGAATTTTACTAAGAAATAGTAAGTTATTATATATATCAAACTTTTTTATTCCATATATCTTCCGATGCTAACATATATATATATCGAGGGTGAGATATATGGGATAATTAAAAAGTCATCACAAAGAATGCGAAAGCATGATATAAATTAGTAATAGTGTATATGCTATAAATAAATTTAAATTTTGAGCAAAATAGTAAAGGTGGGTTCTCTATTTTGCTTGAAAGGGATAAGAAAATAAATTTTCAGAACCTGCCATTTAATAATAAAAAGATAAGATATGTTGCCTGCTAAATGCAAATTGTTGAAATGCCCATATTGTGGCAATGAAAAAGAAGTGTTATCTATAGCTTCGGGTAATACTTTTGGAGGTAAACGTTGGTCAGATACGAAAGTGTTCTATCCAATGTTGCCTACTATATCACACATACAGAAATGCCCTTCGTGTGGTAAATACTATTTTACAGCAGATGTTGAATTTCGACAGGGTGATAACTATAGTTCCGATAAAGGAGAACTGAGCTATGAGGAACTTAAAGAAGCTGCACTGCAGTTTGAGGGTAATATTAGCAATGATAATAGAAGAACACTGCTCTTTTACTTAATGTGGGCATATAACGACAAATATAATAGGGAAGGTATGGATATAGTAGAGTCATCAGATGAAGAACGTAGTTATATTGAAGCTGTAATTAAGGAACTTATGGAAGGGTATGAATTGAGAGATCTGTTTATTGCTGAGCTGTATAGGGAAAGGGGAATGTTTGAAGAAGCCCTCGATATACTAGAAACATGCAGCTATACCGAAGATTATTTGATTGAGATAATTGAAAAGATGAAGGTGTATGCGAAAAATAAAAGTAGGATAGCATTTCTACGTTAGTTTTTCTAATATTATGTTGCTGTGTCGTGATGGATTGTTGCTTTTTAAATCTTTCATGCTATTGTGATACCTATACCACAATAACATGAAAGATATTATTGGTAGATAATTTTTGAATAATTGAGCACTATGAAATATACAATGGAGAAGCATGATTGGATGTTCATATTGTTGACGCTAAAAGATATCTAATAATCTATAGTTATCAATTTCGGCATATACAACATTTGAAAAATATTAAAGTTGAACATTATTAAGTATAAAATTATGATAGAAAAAGACATTAAATCAGCAGTTGTAGGTGTGATGCTAAGAATAATTTGTTTTATAGCTTACTACATTATTCTTATTCTGTTTGGTATAGCAATCATTTTTGGAGGGCTATGGTTGTTGGATTTCCTTATTTTTGATGTATTTCCGCGTGCATATACTTTTGCCGAAATTCTATCGGTGGTAGGGGCAATTATCGGAGTGGTTTTGTTTTCGGTAATGCTGGGTGTATATCTTGTAAAACCCTTGTTTGCCTTTAAAAAGAATAAGAACGAAGCTCGTGTAGAAATCTTTGAAAATGAATGTTCGGAATTGTTTGCTATGATTCGCGATGTGGCCAAGAAAACAGGTTGTAAAATGCCTAAACATGTTTACCTGACACCTGATGTAAATGCTTGTGTTTTTTACGACTCGAGTTTTTGGAGTATATTTTTCCCTGTTAAAAAGAATCTTGAAATCGGACTTGGTTTGTTTGACGACACAAGTGTAGAGGAAGTAAAATCTGTTATTGCACACGAGTTTGGACATTTTTCGCAAAATAGTATGAAAGTAGGCTCTACTGTGTATGTCAGCAATACCATTCTTACTGATCTTATTTATGCCGAAGACTTTTGGGATAGATTTTTGACTAAACTATGTTCGGGAGATTATGGTAAAACCATTTCTTTTTTTGGAATACTTACGCGTGTAATCACAAATTGTATAAAGGGTCTTACTTTGGGTGTATATAAATTTGTTCAAAAGTCATATCTTAAGTTGTCGAGATATATGGAATATGATGCAGATAATATTTCTTGTATGTGTGTAGGTACAGAAAATTTTGTTTCTGCAATGTGTAAAATAGACGTTCTTACAAAAAGAGATAGCTTATATAGGGAACTGCTTAGTAATTTAATCAAAGAAGAGAAAATGGTTTCCAATTACTTTGAAGGAAAACAGATAGCATCAAAACTAATTGCTAATAAAGAATTGCCACTATTTGGCTATGAAGATATACTTACTCATCCTGTTCGGAGATTTGATATTATCCCAAGAGTAAAGGTAGAAGATGTATGGTCGTCGCATCCTGCTTTGGAAGACCGACTTGATAATGCCCGACTGCAAAATGTAAAACTCGAAAACGACAAAGAGGCTATGCCGGCTTGGTCGCTTATTCCTGCGGCAATATCTGTAAAAGTATCTAATAATTTTACTTGTCTTATTAGAAAAAATGCACCGAAACCGGTTTTATATAAGTCTAATGAACTGTTTGAAGAATGGGTGGCAAAAGAGGTGGAAGAGAACTTTATGGACGATCGTCTTCAAGCATTTTTTAATTGTAAAGTTCCTCGATTTGATGTACAAGAAGCTATAAAAAAAGTTCCGTCTGAATCGCCTTTTACTGACGAGAATGCTCTGAAAATTGCCAAATTTTCGGCACTTGTATATGATTATAATCTTTTAAATCAAGTACAAGAAGGTCAAATTGAAGTAAAAGATGTTCAAGTGGATGGTGTAATTTATGATAAAAAGAATTTACCTCTCGAAAAGATTCGCATAGAGCTTGAACTATTATATAGCGAAGGGGCTAAGATATATTCCGAAATATGTTCTTATGTTAGTAATCGGCAGTCTGATGAAAACCTTAAAAACCTATTGCATATAGGTTTCACCGGATTGTTTTATGCACAAGATATTCGTAATCTTCTTTTGCCTCAATTGTTTGCACGTAAAAATAAGCTCTACGAGGAATTGAGTAAAGATGTCGAGAGAGATAAAGAGAAACAATACTATTTATATGCTGATATAGGAGAATGTGAAAAACATCTAAAGAATGTAATTAACAGTTTCAATTTCGAATGGCCGGGTTGGATTTTTGTCGATAAGAACTATATAAATATTCTTAAAGAGTATGTAAAAGAGGAGCATAATCCGCGTTATTCCATTGATGTTGATGCTCTAAAAACAATGTTTAATCTTATAGATAGTTTAAATGAAATGCCACAGGTTATGAAAAAAAATGCATCAGATGTGATTTACAAAATAACAAAAGAAGTAGTAGTTGGCTAATAATTCGGCAGATTTATTTTGCTGATAACAGCAATAAAAAAAGCATGCGAATGGTGTTGAAAAACCTCCCGCATGCTTTTTTATTTTCTCCCGTATGGTTTTATATTTTCTCCCTAATACTTTTTCAAAATATTACTGTCCGCTAAACATGATATATTGCTCCCAATCTCCATAAATACAGAGATTGGGAGTTATTTTTTCTTGAACAAGCCCCTATATTGAATATCTAATTGGCTCTCCGACAAAATAAACATCTAACATGGGCTGAATCGATTTTTTTTGCGGATACTAATAAAAAATAATATCTAAGGGCAACTTCTAAAAATTCCACGTTTCAGTAAAATAGAAGAATTCATCTTTAAACTTTTGCGTGCTTTACGTTGTTGACTTCGTCGATGTTGCTATCGCTCGAAAGAGCTAATGCTAAGGCATTGCTCTTTACTCGCTTAATCGCAACGTTACCGAAATCTTTCTATTTCTTTTTCAATCGCATAGCCCGCTA
>JAFWZP010000095.1 GCA_017522255.1 Bacteroidales bacterium
AACCTTTACGTTGTATCTACTTAAAATTCTACATCAAACCACAACCTCGCGTGTTATAGATAGGTTCTTTGCCCGGTTGTATCTACTTAAAATTCTACATCAAACCACAACTATGACCTACTCTCTGAATCAGAAAATCTGTTGTATCTACTTAAAATTCTACATCAAACCACAACTTAACACATTTGCAAAATGGGTTTACGAATGTTGTATCTACTTAAAATTCTACATCAAACCACAACCTTCACACTTTGGCTGCTCTCCGTGCGACTGTTGTATCTACTTAAAATTCTACATCAAACCACAACCTATGTGCTCTTTCCGATTGATATCTTGTGTGTTATGCCAATTTGCTGTGTGTAAAATAGCAGATAGATATCTTCATAGGAAGTGAAATGATGTGTTTTTTTTATTTATGATTTATCGCAAAAATAATAAATATAGTTATTATTACAAGTGTTGTTTGTATTAAAATAGCTCTAATTGTTGTACAATACCGGGATTCTCCTTTTCAATTTTTCCCCAGAAATTGTGCATCTCGCTGAATTGCTTGTCGGTAACAGATAAGATATTTATATGCCCTGCTGCCGGTATTAGTTTTTTTACCCTTTTTATGTGAGTGTACATACTCTCTTTTGAGCCACAATGGCGGGTATATACCGAGTATTGCATCATAGTAAAACCATCTTTCTCTAATCCTTTCCTAAAAAGAGCAGCATTTCGTTTTTCTGTCTTTGTGTTGGTAGGCAGGTCGAAAAATACAAAAAGCCACATAATGTGATAGGCGTTTAGTCGTATTTCGTTCATTGGTTACTTTAGTTGTGGGTATGCTATTTTTTTTAGGTTGCCGCCAAAACATTTTACCAATGATGCGCTTGTGCTTGTAAGTGCTATCTCCAAAGGGCGGGTTATTTTCCCAAAATGTGTATCAATGAATAATAAGCGTACAATTTCGGCTTTCACATCTTTGGTCAGTTCGTTTGCACCGTTCTTGTATAGGTTGAATACTATTTCATCTACATAGGGGCGGTAGGGCTCCATAATATCATCGGCAAGGGGAAATGCATTGTAACGGTTACGGTGAAATATTCCTATTGCCGGCAATAGGCCCGAGCCCATAAGTGCACGCGCAGTAGCAGCCCTTAATAGTGTGTAGCCGTAGTTTAGCAGGTTGTTAGGTGCCTCTCCTTCGCGTGTACGCACAAAATTGTTGCCAAATAATTCGTTCCAATAGATACGTGCTGCCGCCCCCTCGCGGTTTTCATTGTCGCCACTCTTTACGTTGGAGTAGTATGGCTTTAATAGGCTGCCGTCTTTGCCTAATTTATCAAGCAGTGCTGCTTGGTTGCGAATTTTAGCCTCCACAGCCTGTTTCCATAGATTCTTTTTCAACGGCTCGCTTGCTTCTATTTGTGAACGAAAACTTTCACCCTGTGTCTTGTTCGAATCGAGATTCATAAGCATAGCATTTGGCATACAATTACTGCCGCAAAATATAACGGAAACATTGTTATCCGATAGTGCATTAAGCAATGGAAGGGTGATGTTGGTTTGTTGGTGCTCTAAAATAACAAAGCCAATATCTTCTATAGGTATGCTTTTTTGCATATCGGGCATTTCGCGAGTTTTTATAATCATTTGATTGTTTTTCAAACTCAGCGAATAGGGCGTAGTGAAGAAAAGTGTTCGTTTAAGCATAGTTGTGCTATTTGAATTTTATCTCTCCTGTTACGGTTAGCTCAAAATCGTATCCCTCTACAAGGGCGTTGAATTGCGTGTGTAATATTTCAATTATAGCTCGGTAATCTTCGTTAATTTTCCATTCTCCGTTTTTGGCTTTTAATTCCCCTGCGGGGCGTGCTTCTTGGTGATGCTTTAAGGTTACAGTACCGTATTTATCAACTTTTCCATTATTCC
>JAFWZP010000096.1 GCA_017522255.1 Bacteroidales bacterium
CTAATATTAGTTACGCACCACCTTGCGAACAGCCACGCCCTCGGCGGTGGTTATACGCATGGTATAATAACCTTTGGTTAGCTTGGAAATATCTATTATATGTGCGTTTTCGTATACAGCCACTGTTCTACCCACGGCATCAAGCACCTCAACCTTATTTATATCCGTGCGGTTGAAAGTGATAGTACCGCTTGTTGGGTTTGGATAGAATGTAAGTTCGCTTAATATATCTATACCTTCTATGCCAATGGCTTGTATTGTAAGCATAAGTGTAACTATACTATCGCAACCGGCAGTGGTTACACCTTCGTACATATATACTCCACTTTCGGTATAGGTAGCACCGTTCCATGTGTATTCATTTATGGCGGTATCCACTATGGTATCGTGTACCGAAAGATTGATAGTAAGATTGAGCGTTACCACACTGTCGCAACCATTGGCTGCTGTAAGTGTATAAGTAGGTGTGTTGGTACTCTCGGTATATGTAACACCATCTATCCATGTATAGCTGTCGCAAGATACTTGTGTATCTATGCCGGTTGCATTTGGGTTGATGGTGAGGTTGAGAGTTACCACACTGTCGCAGCCACTTACTGATGTAAATGTGTAAGTAGGAGTATTGATAGATTGTGTATAGGTGTTACCGTCTATCCATGTGTAGCTACCACATGCTACTACCGTATCGGTTACAGCTATGCTATGGTTGACAGTAAGATTGAGTGTTATCACACTGTCGCAACCATTGGCTGCTGTAAGTGTATAGGTAGGTGTGTTGGTGCTCTCGGTATAAGTAACACCGTCTATCCAAGTAAAGCTATCACATACCACTTGCACATCGCTACCTGTTGTAGATTGGTTGATAGTAAGGTTTAGGGTTACTACACTATCGCAACCTGCTACATTGGTCAATGTATATGTAGCAGTATTATTACCGGCAGTATAGGTGTTACCATCTATCCATGTGTAACTATCGCAAGCTGTAACTATATCTGTGTAAGTAGTACTTCTGTTGATAGTAAGGTTTAGAGTTATAACGCTGTCGCAACCTGCTGCGTTGGTCAATGTATATGTAGCAGTGTTGTTACTTTCTGTATAGGTGTTACCATCTATCCATGTGTAACTATCGCAGGCAACAATATTGTCAAAACTACCGGTTCCACTATTTACCACAAGGTTTAGCACCACTATACTGTCGCAACCAAATATAGATGCAAGTGTATCGGCGTATGTTCCCGATTGGGTGTAGGTGTTGCCTCCAAATGTATAGCTATTGCCGGCACATATAGTGTCGTGTGTAGCCATAGTGTAATTTGGCATTACAGCCAATGACAGAAATACTATGGAATCTATACCAAGCGATGTTTGCAAAGTATCGCCATACAACCCTGCCTCTGATACGCTGAATCCGTATTGGTTGTAGGTGTTGCCTTGACAAATGGTATCGTATATATAGTTGGTAATTACAGGTAATACCATTAGGTGTAGGGTAACAATGCTGTCGCAACCTGTAAGCGAAGCCACAAGTGTATCGTTGTAATATCCGGTTTGAGACAATACTGTTCCATTAAAGGTATAGGTATCATTATCGCCTATCACTCTCTCGATGGTGTCATATACTTTAGCTATCATCGAAAGGGATAATGTATATACGGTATCAAAATATTCTGTGCCGCTTTGGCGGTAATAGGTACCGGCAGTATTTATGGTCGTACCACCATAGTTATATACCGTTCCTTGGCAAAATACATCGTTAAACATAATACTGTCTGTCTGCATAAAATAGGCATATACCGTTGTGTCGGATATTACAGTAATGGTACGTGTAGTAGCCGTGTCGCCGTTTTCCCAACGTAGGAAACTACAATTGGTACCGGCATTAGCTGTAAGCGTTACGGTGCTACCCGAGTTGTATGTTCCCAATCCTGCAATACTACATCTGTCGTTGTTGGTATTGCCCGATATAGTAAATGATTGTACAAACGTATTCCAATGTACTATGCTGTCGAGTGTAGTAAGTTTGTTTGTTCCATCTTGGTCGGCTACCAATACATTGCTGATATTAGCAGTATAGCTACCAACACCGGTTGGGTCTGTTGGGTGCAATGTTACGTATCCCACAATACCATCGTTGCCAACAAAAGCACTATTTTGTAGCGATAGGAATAGCACACGGAAAGTAGAATCGTTGAGCCGTGCCACACTGGCAGTATGTCCCGAAGCACGGTTGGTCAAAGCAAAGTCCGAAGCATTTACCACATAATGGCGATGTGGATAGGTGAAATCCATCTGCACCGCGGTAATATCGGAGTAGTTTTCCAATACAAATTCTACGGTTGCGTCGGCAAAAGTAGGCACACTATCGGCTTGCATATATAGGCTGTTAGGCTCGTAGCGGTGGCAGCTTAGTGCCACATTCTTCAGTTCGTTATTGGGGTCGTTGCTATATATCTGCATGGTGGTGGAATAGTTGCCCTCTACTGTTCCGGTGTAGCGGATATTTATGCTACGGCTATAGTTGCTGCTTATAACTATGGGCAGACTATCTACCAGCTCGAAGTGTGGATCCATAAACAACACACGGTCTATAATTAGCGGTGCATTGCCCGTATTGCTTACCACATATTGCGATGTGGGCAGCCCGGTAACAGCACTGCTACCCATATCCAACGAGGCATTGCACACTATACGCGGACTTTGAATGCTTACTCTACCTGTATATACAGCCGACAGTCCATTGCGTTCTGCCGTATCGGCAAGTACAGTGTTGCGAAGGTTTAATGTAAACGATCCATATCCGTGCAACTGCACATCAAAGTATGCCACCACACCATCGCCACCACGCAGAGGCTTGTTTTCGGTACTTACAATCATCATTGTAAGGGTGTCGCCTTGCAAACCTGCCGTGGCTATATGGTTTTGGCTGCGACTGCTATCCACGGCAAAGCTACCGGGTACATATATAAGCGACGAGGGTAGTTTGATGGATGTTTGCAATCCCACTATGCTGTCCATATTGTTCATACGCAGCTGTATGCGCACTATACTGTCGGTATAGCCCGTGGCATTCAGTGGTCTCAACTCGTTTACAGCAAATGGGTCGGCGGTTATCATTATAATGCTGTCGCCTACCTTGGCATTGGTATTTACTATGGCACGTCGCTCGATGGCTCCGGCATATAGCGGATTATAGGTAATGGTGAAAGTATGCGTACTGCCGGCTTCGATATTTGCCGTTGCCGGTGTATGCGTAAGTGTGGCATCGCCGGTGGTTATTCCGTTTATAGCCAGTGGCTGATTGCCTATATTGCTGACGGTTACAGTGCGGGTGTAGGTCGATAGTATGGGTATATGTCCATAGTTGATAGCCGAGGTAGATACCGACACCTTGGGTGCCAATATAGTGGCAGTGCCTGCTGTGGTTTGCAGTGGCAGTGCATTGCCCGATGCGTCGGAGAGTATGGCATTGCACAGTGGCATGGTATATGTTGCCGGCTCTTGACGGGCAATAAGTTGAAAACTTAATATCTCGCCACTGTTGCCATTGTATGGTAGCAACGATAGTGAGTAGGAATATATCCTAAGGGTATCGTCGAGTACCATTGCAGTGAGGGCATGACCATTGGCACGTGATGACAAGGTACACGAACCTTCCACGTAGCCGAACTGCCCATGTAGCGGCACCATGGCTTGCAGTGCCACGGGGCTGTCGCTGTTAGACAGCGACAAGGAAAACGTCAGCGTGTCGGCCGGACGACCTTGAGCCTCACTCAAGGTCATCACATTATCGGCACGGCTGCCACCGTATATTGCACCAAGCAATATAAGTGTTATAAGGAGCTTTTTCATTTCAAGGGTCTCCTTTCATATTATTATTTCAATATCAGTTTCATTGTATGGGCTTTTTGGCCATCTACATACAATGTGGCAAAGTACATTCCGCGTTGCATTCCTTTGGCTTTCCATGTGTAGGAATATTGTCCTGCAGTGTGTATATCCATTTCGTGTTGGTCTATTTGTCTGCCTATCACATCGGTGAACACAAGGCGGGCATTGCTTATATTATTGCTGCCCACTACAAAAGTAAGCTGTACTTCTTTCTCGAATGGATTTGGGAATGCTTTCATTATTTGTGCTTTTACCGATTCTATATCGGTTACGCCCACTTCGCCACCCTTCAAAGGTATCACATTGTGGCCTTCGGTATCGCTAAGTACTATATTACTTATTTCCTTTTCGCCTATACGCAATAGTGCGTGTTTGCCTTCGGGTATCTGCATACCGCTCATGCTGTATGCCATCAGGGTAAGGTTGCCATCGGCAGTAGTGTTTACCAGCTCAAAGCCACTCAGTGCCGATAGTACTTCTATATCGTTCATAGTGGTGTTGCTTAGTGTAAACTGCAATCCGCCCAATGCCACAGGGGTGTTGATGTATAGTATTCCGTCTTCGATAGTGTATATAGCGGTTTGTTGTTCATAGCTGTCTTTGGCATTGGAGTTTTCGGGATGTAGTATTATATTTATGGTACCCACCACATCCAATACGTTTATAACTCCATCGCCGTTAACGTCGGCGGCATCGAATAGGAAAGGTTGTGGGTTGTTGCCCACCACATAGTTGATGGTGGTTATAACGTCGGCTACATCTACTGCATAGCTACCGTTGGCATCGCCGCGTATGCTGCTATGAGGTACACAGCTTACCAGCTTTGAGGGCGAGTTTTCGGTTAGCGATGTGCTAAGTATCTTGTAATAATAATAGTAACGTTCGCCCGGCACTACATCAAAGTCGGTATATACGGTATCTTGCAATAAAGTTTTGTTTAGCAATATTGTATCGGTTACTCCCCATATTGTTGTATCGTTTATATAGTTCCAGTTTTCATCGTAATGAGCAGGTATAAATATACTATCGTATTGGAAACGATAAAGGTTAAAACCAAGGAAATCTTCGTAATTAACCTCTTGGTCGTTCCACTCAAGGTCTATCTTGCCTATGCCTGCTGTGGCTTGGAAACCTGCCGACATACTACCTGCCGAAGATACATATACATTAAAGCGTTTGTTCTCGAACGGTATCTCGAAGTGTTCGTTGTCCTGTGCGTTGGCTACATATATACGGTTAAGCCCGTCTATGGCATCGCGGCCCGTAAGGGTAAGGTGGGCAGTCCATATTGTGCTATCGGCACTCCAATAGGCATTCTCGCCTATGGCAGTTTGAGTGTATGGCGGACGCACACCCATAGCCAGCATTGGAGTAACATTGGTATCCATGGCACGGTTGAAGTAAACCTTAAACTCGTGAGTACCCATACCAAGTGGAGCTATGGAATCAAACTCATCTTGTGCATCATAGCCGTTTACTTCCACCTTCCATACTATACCGTGTGCCTCGGCACTTGGGCGATTAGCTCGATTACTTAAATCTACATAATACGATGTGGTAGCACCGGGATAAAACATATCCCAAATTCCTTGACGAATAATTTCTTCTTTACTTGAACCATAATATGTATTGTTACTATTTAGACAATCTTGATAGGAGACATGAATATTATACGGACTATTATTAAATATATTTAAATTCATTGTCGGATATTCAAACGAAGAAACTGAGGCATCGTCATAAGAAAGGAGGTTATAGTTTTCAATTATATTATTGTGCGTAAAGTTTACATAGGACATTCCGGATAATAAAATACTTCCATATCCATTATTGTAGAAAGTATTTTTATACGATTGACTGATTTCATATCTAAAATCAAAGGACATTATATTATTATTATAATATGATGTATTTCTACTTATTACAGGTACATTACAATTGGGACCTCCTACATAATTAATTTCAGATATTTTGCAATAACTTACATTAACATTAGAATTAAATCCAAAACCGGACCAACCTTGTCCAAGATCTGTTTTGGTAAAAGTAATCATGCTATCAGGTTTTCCGTTTGCTATTATGCATCCCGATATTATGCATCCATCACCAATTTTTAAAGTAGTACCCGGCATAATAAATAATGTATCGCCATCGGCTACACGCAGATTTGAGGTAACAATATATTGTACATTAGGCCAAAGGGTATCATTTTGGTTTATAAGACCAAATAGTTTTACTCCATTGGTTACTTTTAGTGTAAAATCGTGCTTTAAGGTATCTGTGGCATTAGGGGCAGTGGCACAAAGGGTAAGACATATTTTACGTCCATCCACTATATTGCTATCCACCAATATATCTATAGGATTAAGAGCTTTGGCTTTGGCGTAGCTTGATAAAGGGCGGCCAAGCATTTGCCTATCCTGCAATATTTGCAATGTATTAGTATCTTCAAATTCTTGGTATTCTATCCAATATACTATACTATCGGCAGCACCCCACATTGTGCGTATGGTAGGGTATATTTGTATATGTTCTCCCGCATCGGCATACATACCGCCATCGCCATACATAGTATCGTTTACTTCTATTGTAACAGCCTGAAATATAGCAGGCGATACACTATCGGCACTATATATTGTCATAAAATTTACAGGCATAAACTCGGTGGAATAGTTGATAAGGTCGCCAAACAATAATTCTGTAGATACATAATCCCGTCTATCCAAAAGAGCTGCTATACCCCCTGCCACCAACGGGCACGCCATAGATGTACCATTATAGCTGCGGTATTGTCCGCCGGGCACTGTGCTCATAATGCCTGCACCGGGAGCGGATAGTTCGTAGTTATACAGTTGTTCTTCGTTGTACTGAGAATAAGAAGGCCCATCGCAATCGTAATTAGAGAAACTCGCCAAACCACCTCCATCGTATGTAGCTTGTACACCAAATACAAAAGTGAAAGCACCGGGATACATCGGTGCAGGTGTAGGATTGCAGCCAGTACAACATCTTGGATCTATTGCTCTACTATCATTACCGGCAGCAGCTACAAGCACTGCTGTTTGGTATGCCTGTGCCAAGGCTTGCTCCATGGCTATAGAGTGGGCATAGGTACCTATACTCATGCTTATAATATCTGCACCGTTTTGTGCTGCATAGTTTATACCGCGTATAATGGTTGCAGCATCGCCGGTACCATCGCTTTGCATTACTGCTACGGGCATTATCAGTGCATCGGGGTTGGCGCCTATTATACCTATACCATTGCCACCCACCGCTGCTGCTATACCTGCACAGTGTGTGCCATGGCTGTTAAAGTCGTGCATATCGCCGGTTTGGTTCACAAAGTCGTAGCCATGCACATCGTCTTTCAGTCCGTTTCCGTCGTCGTCTTGGTTTGCGGCACCGTTGGCTTCGGCGGTGTTGGTCCATATATTATCGGCTAAGTCAGCGTGGTCCACATCCACGCCGGTATCTATAATGGCAATAATCTTACGTGCGGCAGTGCTATCCAGCTTGGGTTGTTGCAGCAGTTGGTTTAGTCCTACGGCATCAAAGCCCCATTGTGTGCTATACAAAGGGTCGTTGGTTGCAAACTGGCTTTTGGCGTTCAGGTTGTTTGCGGTAGATTTATGGTCGGCTTTCAAAGCGTCGGAAAGCATCTCGCCTTCGCTTGGAGTGCCAAGGGCATAACATATATAGTTAGGTTCGGCATATTCCACCTCGGGCAGCTGTTTCAGCTCTTCTATAAGCTCGTAGTGGTTTTTGGGGCTTTCCTTGTCCAGCACTATAAGGTGCAATTGGCTCAGGTCTTTTTCCACCACGTCTTGTCCGCCATAGCTTTTGGCTTTTCGTGGTGCCTTGGGCATCACAAAGTTTGGCAACAGCTGTTCAATGCTGCTTACACCATATTCTTTCAACACTGCATTTACACCATTGGCTTTTTTTGTTGCCGAAGTAAAGGTTTTGGCACCTTTGCCGGCAAGCTTAATGTCGCTATAATCGTTAAACTTCACCAACACCTCGTTGGGCTTACAATTGTAGCGTGTGTGTTGGTCTAATTTTACAACTTCGTCGTCGTTGTTGCGGTCCTGTCCCACGGCAGGTATTGCCAATAGCAGCGACAATACCAAGGGAATAAAATAAAATTTTCTCATAAGAATTATGTTTTTATTTATTATTAATATGTTAAATTCCGTGTAATTACCTGTATAATAATATGTATTGATATTTATAAGAAGCTCTATTCGTTAGCAAATATACGTATTTTTTCCAATACTAATAGTTAAATATGATATTTTTTTTGCATTGGCATCCGATAGACAAGAGTATAAAAAAGGTGTGGAGTTCATTCGCGTTCACGGATTGCCTGAGAAATAAACCGCCCAAAAAGAATGATATGTCCACACCAAACGTGAACATCAACATCTTTCTTTTTGGTTGACTTACGCTACAAAAGCAATCCATGAACCAGATTATTCAAAGAGTCAAAAAAGAAGTTTCTCAGGCTTTTTCTCGAACGCGAATAATAGTCAATGCTTATATCTTTATATGTGTTAATTTATATATTTCTGTTTCTTATCGTTTTATTATTTATTGTTACATTATTGTTTATTAATCAAATAGAGGAAGATTTATCATAAATAGTCCTCCGTCGTGTTTTGCAAAGTTACGCATATTTTTGGAATAATGGTAATATTTGAGGAAATATTTTTGCACTTATATGTAAACAGATGTAACAATACCCCTTGCCCCCACAGCAACAACAGACCGGCAAACAGCCAATAGCCAACGGCAAACAGCCAACAGCCAACCCCAAAAGACACGTCCTACAAACTGCCTATGAACGTTCCAAAAACTGTTTATAGACGTTTCTAAAATATATTTTGCCCGTTTCAAAAGTATTTTCAAGCCTTGAAAGTATATTTTCAAAGCTTGAAAGTATACTTTCATGTCTTGAAAGTATATTTTCATGTCATGAAAATAGTTTTATAGTGGGGGTAGAGAAGTTTTGTGGCGGGGGAAAAGAGGAAATTAATCGGCTACTAAGTTTTCGAAAAGAAATCATTGGTGGTCGACAAACAAGATTCAGCCTTTGCAACATATTAAGTTACAAAGGCTAAAGAATATTAAATCTTTGACAAGCCATTATACAGAGCATATAATCGGCTGTGCGACAAAACAAACATCAAACATGGATCGGATTGATTTTTAGCGGACACTAATAACAAGAACTACAAAACAAAAAGATTGATTTCTTTCAAATAGATATCTAAAACCCTATCCGGAAATAATTAATAATCCCACATATCTATTTCCATTTCAAAAATTGTTGTTTCAATACGCTCTGCTTCTTTCAAAGCATCCATACCCAAAAGGTAATCGTTAATATACCTATTATGGATATTATCTTCTCGTATTATAAAACTATTAAAGTATCTTGTATAAAATATTTGTTCCCACGAAGGTAATACTGCAAGATTATAATCACGATAAACATAATTGTTAGCCAACAAGTTCTTAACACTCTCCGACATAAACGGAACCCAAAACAGGGTTACATTTCCACGCAATTCGTATTCACCTTCATCATCAACTCTAATATCTTGCATAACAAAGGCCATACCTATTATCTGTACAGATATGGTTGAAACTTCCTTATCTAAATACCAAATTTCCTTTAGTTTCAACTGATAAATATCCTCCGAATTGAAATCTTTTGGCACAATCACAGCTTGATAATCAGTTATTCCTTCCTCATCTTCAATTTCTAACCAGAGAGTATCAATCTTTGTATAACGTCTTTTCAACAACTCATTATCTATGGGTATTTTAAATTCATCGTCTTCAAATACCGTAATCTCGCCATTCAATATAGCATTCCACACAGTATAAACAAGATTTTTTCGCTCCTCGATACCTTCTTTTTCCAAGGGATAATAAAAGAATTGATTAAAACGCTCTCTAAAATCAATCATTCTCCAAATCTTTGTTTCCCATATCACATCAGCACCTCTCACCGGTTCACGAGATAAAACCTTACGTTCTTTGGTAAAAGAATCATCATAAAATTTCCCTACCCCATAATTATTTTGGGATAAAACAAAATTTGAACAAATGAAACAAAAGAATAATATATTTATGCTTTTTACTCTCATACATATACACAAAAAAACTGCCTTTAATATAAAAAGGCAGTTTTTTTAGCGAAAAAGTTTAATTAATATTCCCACATATCCAACTCGATGTTGAATATTCTTTCTGCAATTTTTTCTGATTCAATCAAAGCATCTTGACCTGTTAAATAATCAGATATCGAACGATTATAATCATTAGTTTCGCGAGTAATGAAACTTTCAAAATAACGTTGGATAAAGATATCATCATAAGAACGAGGCGAAGCTTGATTAAATTCATCATAAGCATCTTGTTTTACCAACACGTCACGTACTCTCATATCATTCATAGGAATCCAAAACAAAGTTATAGGATTACATTCCAACTCCCCGTCTCTATCCTTACATTCGTTATATTTAAATGCCAAACCCACTATTCTAACATTTTGACGAGTGTCTTGCTTATTGATATACCAATATTCTTTCAACAAGATTTGATGAACATCTTCGGATTTCAACTCTTTCTCAATAAATGTCTCTACCCAAATTTCATTACCATCTTCATCTTCATCAGTATAACCTGAAGTATCAATACGAAAATACTTAGCTTTTAATACTTCAAAATCAAGTGGAGGTTTTTTAAACTCATCATCATCTGGTTCATATGCCTCTATCTGACCACTTTCCAAAGCGTCCCATATTGTATAGAACAAATTTTTACGTTGTTGAGTATTACCTTCTGCCTCAGTTTGTATTGGAAAATAGAAAAATTGATTAAATTTTTCACGCATATCAATAGTACGCCAAATACATGTTTTCCAAACTATATCCGACTCACGAACCGGAGCAAACGGAATTGCTCTCTTTTCCGAAGATAAATGTTTCTCATAGAAACCATCAAAATTATTTTCATTCTCTTCGGCCTCAACTATATTTTGAGCAAATACAGAATAACTCATTGCCGAAAAAATGAATAGTCCTAAACAAAACGCTATTTTTTTCATCTTAATCTATTTTTAGCAGATCTTTCGATCTATATTAAACTTCATCACAATTACAACATCTTTACCGTTGCATTTAAAGTATGTGTTCTTCCATCAGGAGTTTTAACCTTCACATCATCAATATAAACTTTCTGACCTCTTCTCGCCTTATCTAGCATACTCCTAATTTCCGGATCAAAACGATCGGTATTTCTAATTTGAACATCCGATTTTCCACTACCCTGCATATTGAAAGAGAAAGAGGTTACTTTCAATGGCGGTATTTTAAATTCAAAGTCTTTCATTGCTACCTTAAAACCACCTATAGCTTTCAATTCTTCAGGTTTCATAGAACAGTTACCTTCGTTCTTACCAAATTTCAAGATTGGTGCAGGTATACTCTTGCAACGATACTTAAATTCACCCATTTTCTTTCTCTTTCCATCAATATTAGCTTCTACAGTCATTGTAATAGGAGCAACCTTAGTTACATTAATCAAATAACTGCCACCGCTCTTATCATCAGGATTTGGACGAATAGTTCCGGCAGATGCTGTTACAAAAACATCTTTACTATTCACGCCTGGTACAGATACCGAAAAAGGATTGTCAATACCGGCATATATCACATTCATATTAGTCAAAGATATTACAGCACTTGGCATAGTTACAAAGTATTCGCCGGAAAAAGGATAAGCTACTTCACCACTCTCCTTCTTTACATATATCTCACCTGAATACTTTTGAGCACCCAATCCACCGGTACCTACTACCCAATGCACACTACCACTGTCTGCAGCATCACCTACAATCTCTTTACCATTTACTTTCACTCTCAAGTCGGCTTTAGAATCATAAGCAGCTACAAATATATCAGCTTCATAGTTATCACCTTGCATAACTGTTGTTGCCTTAGGTATTACACGAGCTCTAACTTGGTCAAATTTAAAGTCATCAGCATTAACTGCCTTATATAACATATTAGCCAAATCAAACTCACAATTCATAATATCAGTCGTCAAACGAGTCAATAATACAACGTCTGCAACCGGAATATTACTTTCAAATATGTGACGTTCCCACGCTCCTTTTTGTGCTTTTCCATGAACATTAAGAGTGAAATTTTCTCCTTCAACATCCAATCCCGGAAATTCGACTTCAATACCTGATAAAAGGGCTCTTACATCTGCTTTGTACTTTTCGATGTGTTTACGTATTTGAACGGATCTTAAATCTTCATTAGACGGATCAAATTCGCCACTTCCTAAGAAATGGTTTTGAGCAGCCGCATCTGCACTCAACTGTTTCATAAAACCAACACCTACAGCACCTATTACTCCCTTAACCTTAGCAATGTCTACAACACCATCTTCTCTCAAAAGATTCTCTTTTACCTTTTCACCTGTAGCAGTATCATGATACTCCGCTACTTTCTCTAATTGGCCTATAAAATCGTACTTTATACTATCAATGTAATCCCTTAACTCTTCAGATAATCTTTTAACTTCCAAAGCTTTCTTGTAGTGATCACCGGCTTTTTCAGGGTTAGTTGTCGCAAAATTTGCAAACTTAGTATAAGTATCTTCCACTTTTCCCATTACAGCTAAGTTTGACTTATCCATTGTATCTGATACAGTAATAAAGCTGTTTAAAAGCATAGCTGACACATTTAACGCCAAAAGTGCCAAATACACCAAATACATCATCGATATCATCTTCTGCCGGGGCGTCTCCGGACAATTTGTTGCACCCATATTCTATCCTATTATTTATTCGTTAAATACAATGATTAATTTTAGATACGTGTTTGCATTGCTGCCAACATATTACCATATACTTTGTTAAGTTCAGCAACTTTTCTCGACA
The DNA here is from genome assembly GCA_017522255.1 of Bacteroidales bacterium. Classification (GTDB taxonomy): domain Bacteria; phylum Bacteroidota; class Bacteroidia; order Bacteroidales; family P3; genus HGM05376. The sequence goes on from JAFWZP010000096.1 coordinate 12,854, forward strand.
ATGCATCAACTTGTTCTTTGTACTTCAATACATCGTCTGCCGAATTTGCAAAGTTAACCACCATATTTTGAATTTTATCTTGCACTTGTTTTGTTGCTTCCAATTGAGAAGTAGAATTTTGCAACTGAATTTCATACATTGCATTAATTGACGACAAACTAGTTGCCATTTTCTTCAATTCTTCAACATATGAAACATCTCCCTTTGCCAAAGTTTGTGCTGTTTCTTTATATATATTAGACAAAGTAGCAACAGAATTTGTAGCATCTCTCAAACTATCTAAATAAGCTTCTGATGTTTCTGAATCTTTATTTATCGAAGCTGCATTACGACGATAAGCATCTGATAATTCTGTAACAGCATCAGCTGCACTATCCATGTTAGTTACAAACTTGTCAGTTGCAGCTACAGCTGTAGCCATACCATTCAACGAATTTGCAGAATCTGCTAAATTTTGCATTCCCTTTCCCAAACTTTCGATTAATTCAGGACCGATCTTAGCATCTTCCAACATTTTATCTAATTGTTGAGTCATTGGATTACCAGCCATAACAACATTAGTTCCTGCATTACCTCCTCTTCTTCCACTCACTGCTTCGTCAAGTTCTTCTTCGTCATCATCCGAATTATGTTCAACACCATCGTGCATACCTGCCAATTCGGGATATACCAAACTCCAATCGTACTCAACGTGCAATGGCTCTATCGCAGAGAACAAGAAGATAATAGCTTCTGTTGACATACCAACAACAATCATAAGGTCAGCACCAGGCCAGTGCATAATCTTAAACATCGCTCCTAAAATAACTATAGCAGCACCAATACCATACAATTTCGCCATGAAATTTTTGTAGCCCTTACTACGAACTAAATTATCAAGTTTACTCATAATTTGATGTTTTTTGTTTGTTTTTGTTTATGTTATTTATATTAATTACTTATTTTCAATATGAACTATAACTCTTAGTATGCATATACATTAGACGCAGCCTTCAAATTGTCACCCTTAACACGTCCTAAATAAGAGTCAACACATCTGAAACCTATATAAGATTTTGCTGTATCTTGAAATTCGTATGTTCTTGTTTGTACTTGAATATAATACTTTTGATCTTTCCAAGAGCCACCACGGATAACTTTGCGTTTCATTGCGGGAGGATCATCTTCAGCCGCATTATAGCTATTTGCCAACGCCAAACTATTACCTACAATATATATAGATTCGTTGTATGCATCTTCGCACCATTCAGCCACATTACCCGACATATCATACAAACCATAGTCATTTGGAGCATAGTGTCCTACCATCAATGTTCTCATACCTCCGTCATCATCATAGTGTCCACGCAACGGTTCGTAGTTAGCTAAGAAACATCCGTTTGTATTTCTTATGTAAGGCCCCCCCCAGGGATAAGGCATATCCGACATACCTCCTCTTGCTGCATATTCCCATTCAGCTTCAGTAGGCAAACGAAAATCACACATTTCGGTATAATTTATTGATCTCAAATAATTATTCAAATAATTAGATCTCCACACACAAAATGCTTTTGCTTGCTTCCACGATATACCTACTGCAGGATAATGGTCATACGCAGGAGATGAGAAATAATGTTGCGAATAATCATCATTACTGCTGTATACATAGTCATGTATCCAACATAATGTATCAGGATATACATTGATTACTTCTCTTTTTATAAATTGAGCTCTATCATTTAAACCTTTAGGCCTGTTTGCAAACATCGAACCTTTATATTCTGTTTTTTGAGTATTGGAATAATCTGTCTTTTGAGCAGCTTGCTTATAATCTATCCAATAATATTCATAGTTAAACTTTGCAGGATCAAAAGATCTTCTGTTGTAGAATCTATCCTTTGCTGCATAATACAATGGTTCTAAAGCTTCACGTACTTCTTGGTTTTCCCAATCAATTCTAGTTTTCCAATTAATTATTGCTGGATCTATTGGTTCACCATACTCATCTTCTTCTATTAAAAATCCTTCTATTCCAGCTTCTCCTAACAATCGACGTGCAATAGAATCTCTCACCCAATAAACGAACTGACGATATTCGTTATTAGTTATCTCTGTTTCGTCCATAAAGAACGAACCCACTTGAACTGTTCTCAAGGGCGATGTTACTCCATAAACATTATCTTGAGTTCCACCTCCCATAATAAAATTACCTTGTTCAACAAATACCATTCCGGCAAGGTCGATGTCTTCGAATATCTGACGTTCTTTTACACCTGTCAACTCACCTTGGTCGCTAGTTGCACAGCTCCATAACAACATTACTCCACTGAGCATTAAAACTATTTTCTTCATATTGATAAGAATTTTAATATTCATAAATAAGTTTCTTTTTCTATAAATAGTCTCTTCTATAACGAGATTTTTTTTATAAGGTTACATTTTTACAACAAATAACGTGTATTCAAATAACTTGATGGTGGTTTTGGAGGTATAACGATGTTGAAACAATAGCGTAAATATACTTCCATTGACCCCTTACTTCTACCTGGTTTAGAGATACCACCCAAATCAGATATAGTAAAATCGTAAGCAAAACCGAATCGTAATTTTTTCCAGTTAACACCGGCAAGCACTGCTATAGCATCTTGATATCGATAAGACAATCCCCCCCACACTGTACGATCGTACTCTACTAAACACGAAAGATCTAATTGAAATACCGAAAAATCGGCTGTTTTCACTAGTGTGGATGGTAATATTCTAACCGATGGCATTGCTGGAAGAACATATTCATAACCTCCCATAAAGTAGATGCATCTAGTATTTTGAAAATTCATTTCTTCAGACTTAGCAGCCAATATATTCTTCATCGAAACACCGGCATAAAACTTACCTGCTTCCTGATAAAACAATCCAAAAGAACCATCTATCAAATTTGCACTTTCATCTTTTTGTCCTAACAAAGGGTCGTTGCTCGAATTTGTTGGATTTGAAGGATTTCCTGTCATATCATCATAGCCATATAAGTTCGAAAAATCTATACTCATCATATTCAAAGTACCTTCCAAACCAATGGAAAGCACACCCGATCCCCAATTTACATGATAAGCATAATCAAAACTCACTTGCATCGATTCGGTATACCCTACCCTATCCATGATAAACGTTGCACCAATAGCACCATGCAAAAAAGGTATAGGACTATCGATGGTGAATAGATAATCTCGTGGTGTATACCCTCCTGCCTCTGCACTAGAACTTCCGGTAGGTCCGTCTAAAGTGAGTCCCATCCATTGATCACGATACAACCCGGTCAAACATATCGAACCAGATGTTCCTGCATAACCAGGATTGTACGAAAGTTTGTTGAACATATACTGCGTAAACTGTGCCTCTTGTTGCGCGTAGCCAAGAGACAAAAAACCCCATATCAGTGCTAAAAATGATATTTTCTTCAAGGTTTTGACTTCCATAATGCAGTAGTATTTATTCTTTACAATATATTTATTTTCACTTATATAAAACTCTATTCGACCCGATTTTTATCAAAAAAACCAGTGTGAATACAACTTGCAAAGATAGTAAGATTTATTCAAACAGCCTAACCATTTTTGTTTTTTTTTGACACTTTTGTGTGTTTTTCTTCTATCACCCTTTAATAACATAATCATTTACAGCGCATTATACCACAAAACTTTTTTTTATTTTTTTTGATACACAAAAATGTGCATTTTTACAGGTTTTTATCGTATTTATCGGGGTATTTTTGAAAAGAAATCACACCAAAACATAGATTTTTTCGCAACATAAAATAGCCAACAAAACAAACTTTCCATTTTTCAACAAACCATAACTTATGCCTACAATAAAAACATGCAAAAAGACTTTTTTATCAAATAAATTGCAAAAAAAAGACAAAATCATTTTACCATTTCCAATTAAATTCATATATTTGCAATCTGTTTGTAATAGAAAAAAAAGCAAACACTGAATATATTTTAATGATACACAATATATTAAAAACATTTGAAATAATCGAAATAGAGTAACAATAATAAGAAATATAACGATGAATAAATTTATAACAGTAGAAGAAGCCGTTGAAAAAATACATGACGGCATGACAATTATGGTTGGAGGTTTTTTGGGTGTAGGCACCCCAATGTCTGTCATTGATGCATTAGCTGCAAAAGGAGTAAAAGACCTTACACTCATCAGCAACGACACTGCTTATCCCAATATCGGTGTGGGCAAACTTATCTCGAACCACCAAGTAAAGAAACTTATTGTATCGCACATTGGTACAAACGAAGACACTATCAATCAAATGAATGCCGGAGAACTCGATGTTGAGTTCAGTCCTCAAGGAACATTAGCAGAACGTGTACGTGCAGGCGGAGCAGGATTAGGTGGTGTGCTTACTCCTACAGGATTGGGTACTGTAGTTGAAGAAGGAAAACAAAAAGTTACCGTTGATGGCAAAGAATATTTATTGGAAAAACCATTGAAGGCCGATGTTGCTCTTATAGGTGCCAACATCAGCGACGAAGACGGAAATCTTATATACAAAGGTACTTCGCAAAACTTCTGCCCTCTTATGGCCACTGCTGCCGAAACAGTAATAGTAGAACCACAAGAAATGGTTAAGACCGGAACATTGGCTCACGAACATATTAAAACGCCGGGCATATTTGTTGACTATATAATAAAGAAATAACACTAAAAAATATAAATAACATGGCAATAACATCAATGATAAGATTGAGAATGAGTGCAAAAGATGCTCATTATGGTGGCAACTTGGTTGACGGTGCTCACATGGTACATTTGTTTGGCGACGTAGCTACCGAACTTTTAATAAAACGCGACGGCGACGAAGGTCTTTTTGCCGGATACGAAGATATAAAATTCCTTGCCCCTGTTTATGCAGGCGATTATATCGAAGCTGTAGGCGAAATAATTTCGGAAGGCAACTCTTCTCGTAAAATGAAATTCGAAGCAAGAAAAGTAGCTGTAGCAAGACCGGATATTTCAGACTCTGCTGCCGATTTTCTTGAAGAACCTATAGTAGTTTGTACTGCAATAGGAACTTGCGTTACACCTAAAAATTGTCAACGTAAAAACTAGCACACTCGTTACTTTAGTTTCATAACATAACGTATTGAATCCTCAACTCGTCGAAGTTGGGGATTTTTTATTTAAAATATACAACAAAACTCCTTCGTGATGATTTTGTTGCTACATCACGAGGTTGCTGTATCAACATCACGAGGTTATTGTAAATTCATCGCGATGTATTTTCAACCATATCTATTGCTTTGAATAAAAATCAACCACTGCATCAAATATTGGCAACAATTCTTCTATTGTAGTATAGGTTACCAATGGTATACGAAACTGCTTAAAGTCGGGAATACCTTTAAAGTAGCCTCCATAATGCTTACGCATCTCCATTATTGCAGTGCGTTCGCCTTTCCATTGTATGGCAGCACGCAGATGCTTTTTACACACCTCCACTCGCTCTTCGATAGTTATATCACGCTGAATTTGCCCTGACAACACTCTCTTTGTCTGTTCAAATATCCATGGATTACCTATAGCCCCTCGTCCTATCAATATACCATCTACTCCATATCTGTTTTTCATATCCAATGCTATCTCGGCCGAAGTTACATCGCCATTGCCAAAAACAGGTATCGTCATACGTGGATTTTCTTTCACCTTACCAATCAAAGTCCAGTCGGCTTCGCCTTTATACATCTGTGTTTTAGTACGTCCGTGTATACTTATGGCTTTCACACCTATGTCTTGCAAACGTTCGGCCACTTCCACTATAGGCTTATTAGTTTCTTCGTAGCCTATACGCGTTTTTACAGTGATGGGCAGTTTCGAAGCCTTAACCAATGCTTCTGTTATGGCTATCATCTTGGGAATATCCTTCAATATACCCGAACCTGCACCACGACCTGCCACCTTCTTTACCGGACACCCCCAATTGATATCTATAAAGTCGGGATTTACAGCCTCCACAAACTCCAACGACTGCAATAGCGAATCCAAATCGTGGCCAAATATCTGAACAGCAATAGGTCGCTCTGTTTCTACAAATGTCATCTTTTTACGACTTTTATCGGCTTCGCGTATTATACCATCGGCTGCTATAAACTCGGTAATAAGCATATCAACCCCATAAGGCTTACATATCGAACGAAAAGGCAAATCTGTAATATCGTCCATCGGCGATAATATAAGCGGAAACTCTCCTATCTCTATATCTGCTATTTTTACCATAATTGTTATTCTACTTTTTATTAATCAATAATACTTACTACCATACTTTTATAACACTTTCTGCGTTATAGAAAAACATTGCAAAGATACATCATTTAATCATAATAGTAAACAAATGACCAGAAAAAGTATAAAAATAGAATACGAAGAATACAATTCCATCGAAGAATTGTCTGTATCTGACAAAGAATTGCTACTTCAAGCCATGTTGGCTGCAGATAAAGCCTACTCGCCATATAGTGGTTTTAAAGTAGGCGCCGGCGTAAAGCTAAGCAACGGCAAGATAGTGCCGGGCAACAATCAAGAAAATATAGCATACCCATCGGGGCTATGTGCCGAACGCGTGGCACTATTTTCGGCTATGGCCAACAACCCCCACACCACAGTGGAGGCAATAGCCGTAATAGGCAAAAACAGTAGCAACCAATGGTGTGCTGCATTGCCTTGCGGTGCTTGCAGGCAAACATTATACGAATACGAAACACTCGGAAAACAAAAAATAAGAATAATACTATATAGTGGCAACAACAAGATAATCATACTTGAAGGTATCAATACATTGCTGCCACTGAGCTTTGAGTTTTGAGCGATGAGCTTTGAGCTAAACACACATAGAGGTCGTAGTTCCTAATTATAGTCTGTTTGTCTGTTGTCAATTTTACACTTTTTTATCACAATATTTGAGAATACGACTTTTATTACACAAAAAAGTTGTACCTTTGCACTCACTTAGTGAATATAAAATACAATCAAAAGTGAACACAAAAAACAGATTAAAAGCATTTTATGCTATTATTGCAATATTTCTTACGGGAAGTGTATATGCACAAAACGAATCGAAACCTATCCTAAATACACTGCGTTTCGAAAGCAGATTCGACTACGATTGTCAATCTTACGAGGATACTACTCTAAATACCCTAGGTGGATTTTCGGGTAAGTATATCAACATTGCAATGGCCGGCAATATTACCGATAAGTTTTCGTACAACTTCCGCCAACGTATACTACCCAACACCGGTATGAAATCGATATTCGATGGCACTGATTGGATTTATCTTACCTACGAGTTCAACAAAAACTATTCCATATCGGGAGGTAAGCAAGTGTTTCAAATAGGTGGTTTTGAATACGACGCTCCTCCTATTGATGTGTACTATTGGTCCGATTTTTGGAACAACATCACATGCTACCAATTTGGTGTTACTGCTACTTATACCGACAATAGTGGCAACCACAACATCAGCCTACAATTTGCCAACTCCAACTATACCTCAAGTCCGTTGGAAAACCTTTATGCCTACAACCTGATATGGTTTGGCAACTTTGAGCACTTCAAAACCATATACTCGGTGAATATGGTAGAATACAAAAGAGGCAGCTACATAAACTATATAGCCTTGGGCAACAAACTTGTTCTCGACAACTTTAACTGCTATATTGACATTATGAACCGTGCCACCGACAAGCAAGAACACTTTTTTGGCGACGACTACTCCGTTATAGCCAAAATGGAATGGAATATGAACGAGAAATGGAACCTCTTTGCTAAAGGAGGCTACGATGTAAACAAAGCACAAACCATAGATGCAAACGGCAACCCGATATACATACCTGAATCGGAGTATTGGGACATATTTGTAACCCCCGGTACCGAATATCACTACTATGGTATAGGAGCCGAATACTTCCCCATCAACGATAGTAAAGATGTTCGCCTACACACTTTTTTTGCAGTAAAGAATGCCGGTACTAACGAGTTTCACTTTAATATGGGACTTACTTGGCGTGTCAATTTCATGAAATACATAAAACTATAACATAGCAAAACATTAGAGAACGATGAAAAAATTAAACTTCCTCAGCAAACGCCTCATTGAGGCAGTAATATTCTTGGCATTGTTTTTTGCCATCTTTGGCTATTTGGCTCATGAGATGTCGATGAACAATATGTTGAACACAATAATGACCACAGCCCACGATTTGTTGCTAAACACAGTGCTATACATTATGGGTATCACCGTGCTTACAGGTGCATTGGGCAAGTTGCTTACCGAATTTGGAGTAGTTCGCCTTATCGAAGTGATACTACGTCCGTTAATGAAACCCCTATACAACCTACCCGGTGTGGCAGCGTTGGGTGCTGTGCTTACATTCCTTTCCGACAACCCCGCCATCATATCATTATCCAAAGAAAAGAACTTCAGCCAATACTTTAAAAAATATCAAATAGTGTCGCTTACCAACTTTGGTACCGCTTTTGGTATGGGATTGGTGGTGATAGCATTTATGGCCGGCAAAGGCTTCGGCACCGGTGCCGTTATAGGTCTTATAGGCTCATTTGTGGGCAGTATAGTAAGTACACGCATGATGCAATACTTCACTCTTAAACACAACCCCGAACTACGCGAAGACGTGGCAGTGGGCGGTAACGAACAAGAGATATCGTTTAAAAGCGAAGGTGGTGCTTTCCTACGTGGCCTTAACGCCATACTCGACGGCGGAAAATCGGGAGTGGAAATAGGTCTTGCCATCATTCCCGGCGTGCTTATCATATCCACATTTGTAATGATACTAACCTTTGGACCATCGGCCGACGGCACATATACAGGCAGTGCCTACGAAGGTGTGGCTCTATTGCCCTATTTGGCAGGAAAGATAAACTTTGTGTTTGAATGGTTGTTTGGTTTCACCAACCCCGAACTTGTGGCATTCCCTATCACATCGTTGGGTGCCGTGGGTGCCGCATTGGGTTTGATACCTCGCTTTATACAAGAAGGTCTTATCGACAACAACGCCATAGCAGTGTTTACAGCCATGGGTATGTGTTGGAGCGGTTTCCTTAGCACACACACCGCCATGCTCGACTCGATGGGTTATCGCAAACTTACTTCCAAAGCCATACTATCGCACTTTATAGGTGGTTTGACTGCCGGTATTGTGGCACATTGGGCATACGTGGCAATAGCAGCCATAGCAGGTTTTTAATACAACAACTATATGGAAGAAAGTCAAATAATAGACATAATAATATATGTGTTGGCAGCGGGGCTCACAGTGTCGATATTCCGCTATTGGATAGCCAATCACACCCCACTTAAAACCATAAAACGCACCATGCTGTGGATAGTGGCAGCCTTTGTTGTACTCACGGCAGTGATAATAGCCATAGGCACAGGCGGTCAGCAACTGCCATTTGGCGACATGGACGTGATGTTACCTCTATTGCACAAAGCAGTAAGCCTGCCTTACTTCTCGTTTTTCTACTTTATGCTGGTAATGGGTGTGGTATACATCCTACGCGAACGTCGCAGAAAGAAAGCCGGAATAAGCACCACCGACAAAAAAACACACAAAAAGAAGTAGTTCAATCTACTCGTTCGAAGATATTGGCACTACGATTGGTATTATACACCGATATGTAGTGCCTTTTTTTGTAGGTATGCGATAGGTATTCCACCTCCTTGTTTATTCTGCCAAAGCCACCAAAACGCTCATCGTCGGTAGAAAGCACCACCCTATACTTGCCCGGCTGTTTTACAGGCACGATATACCTGGCTTCGGAAAGCATTGGATGCCAATTAAACACTGCCACCCAATGGTTTCGGCCAAAGGCTATGGTTTTGTGTTCCTCGTCGCAAAGCAAAAGGTTTGGAAAATCCAACCTCATCACATTCCTACTCTTGGCAAATTGAAGCATAGCCTTATCGAACTCCAACAAATAATCGTATTTAAGCCCACCATCTTCTATCAAATGCCACAGCCTACGGGCATAACGGTAGCTCCAGTCATTGTCCTTTCGCGGAAAGTCTATCCAATCGGGGTGGCCAAACTCGTTGCCCATAAAGTTGAGGTAGGCCTGCCCGCCCGTCAGGAGGGTAAACAAACGTATCATCTTATGCAATGCCACTCCCCTATCCACATTAATGGTATGCACCTCCTTTTCCATGGAGTAATACATTTCATCGTTCATAAGACGGAAAGCGATGGTTTGGTCGCCTACCATGGCTTGGTCATGGCTCTCGCAATAGGCCACCGTTTTCACATTCCATATCCTGTCGTTCATCACATTCCATAGCTTATACATATTCCAATCCTCATCACGATAATCTTTCAACAATGTTATCCAATAGTCGGGTATTGCCATTGCCATACGATAGTCGAAGCCTATGCCGCCGTCGGTTATCGGTATTGCTATTCCGGGCATACCACTCACCTCTTCGGCTATGGTGGCAGAAGCAGGTTTTATGGTATGTATAAGGTCGTTGGCAAGCATAAGATATGTAATGGCAGGCTCGTTTACCTGCGAACCGAAATAGTTGTCGTGGGTGCCAAAGTTGTCGATATAGCCATGATGATGATATATCATAGAAGTAACACCATCGAACCTAAAGCCGTCGATGTGATATTCCTCCATCCAATACCTGATGTTGGATAGCAAAAAGCGCTGCACCTCGGGTTTTGTATAATCGAATAGTTTGGTGTCCCAAAAAGGATGATGACCTTGAGAGTCGGGAGGAGAATAAAGGTCAGCAGTACCATCTATCATATTAAGCCCCTCGTTGGTGTTTGCCACAAAATGCGAATGCACCAAATCCATCACCACCGCCAAACCGCTTTGATGAGCAGTGCGTATAAGGTGCTTAAGTTCATCGGGAGTGCCAAACCTCGACGAAGGAGCAAAAAAGTTGCTCACCTGATAGCCATAGCTGCCATAGTAAGGATGTTCGGCCAAAGCCATAATCTGCAGCACATTGTAGCCCAAGCTTTTCACATAAGGTATCATACGCTGTTCAAACTCGGCATAGCTTCCCACTGCTTCCCTTTCGGTGGCCATACCCACATGGCATTCGTAGATAAACAATTGCTTATCGGCCAACGATATTCCTCTATCGCCTTGCCAATCGAAAGGCTTTTGAGGCACATACACCTTAGCCACAAAAGCCTTGGTATCGGGGTTTTGTGTGGCATAATTGGCAAAAGCCGGTATGTGCATGCTATATCCCTGTGGTCCTTTCACATACAGCATCACCTCTTCGTTGGCCAAGTCGGCATCGGCTATTGCCACCTCCCATTCCCCACCTTCGCACCTTTTCAAAGGATAGCGACAGGGCTCCCAATGGGCAAACGACCCCGTAAGATACACCTCCGATGCACCCGGTAACCAATCTCTAAAATACCAGCAACCATCTTCGGGGCTATAGCTAAAGCCCATCCGGTGGTGCCAACCTGCATAGTGGTAAAGGCTGCCATAATGTTCTTCTATATTCCGTTTCCTATCAACATAGGCTTGGTGCCGCGCTTCTATCTTAGCCACAACGGGCTGCAACCAAGGGTCGTTATCTACTATCTTCATTATTCAGTTTTTTTTGTTTTATGTTGTCAAATACATATCGCCTCAAATACCTCTTTGGCATTTATTTGCTCGAAACACAAAATAATTTGGACATTATCCAAAAAAAAAGTGTAACTTTGCGTTTTATAGAAACAACATATAAATACAATAATTTGTTGAAAACTAATAATAAAATAATATCCGAAGCAGTGTATAACTACCACCGAATGGCCAATGGGATAGGCATAGTGTATAAAGCTACACGCAGTATGGTGGCTCATAGCGGGGTGTTTATCAACGTTGGTTCGCGCGACGAAAACAAGCACAACGAAGGTATAGCCCATTTTATCGAACACGCCATCTTTAAAGGCACCACCCGACGCAAGACATATCACATACTGAACCGCATCGATGGCGTTGGTGGTGAGCTGAACGCCTACACCACCAAGGAAGAAACCTGCGTGTATGCCTCGGCATTGGACAAACATTTGAACCGCTGCCTCGAGCTGTTTGCCGACATATTGTTCAACTCCACCTTTCCCGAAAAGGAGATAGAAAAAGAACGCGACGTGATACTCGACGAGATAAACTCGTATAAAGACACCCCCTCGGAACTGATATTCGACGAGTTTGAAGAACAGTTTTTTGGCACTCACAGCCTTGCCCACAACATATTGGGCAACGCCAAAAACATACGCAAAACCACAGGTAAGCACCTAAGCACATTTATAAAACAAAACTACACCACCGATAAGATGGTGATATCGATAGTGAGCAACACGGCGTTCGAAAAAGTGGTGGCGATGTGCGAGAAACACTTTGGCCATATAGCCCCCCACACCACTGCCGGCCAACGCACCGCCCCAAACCAATACATACAGTTTGAAATAGAAAAAAACAAACATATCCACCAAGCCCATGCCCTGATAGGCTGCCCTGCCTACAACACCCATAGCGACAAAAAGGTGGCTTTTTCGCTGCTGAACAACATATTGGGCGGACCGGCTCTAAACTCGAGGCTGAATATGGGCATAAGAGAAAAGTATGGCTTGTGCTACAACATAGAATCGCAATACAACCCTATGAGCGACACCGGAATATTTTATATATACGCCGCCATGGATGCCGACTTTAGGGAAAGGATAAACGAACTTATAGCCCACGAAATAAACCGACTGAAAACCCAAAAGCTATCGCCAACACAGCTAAACGCCGCCAAACAACAGCTTATAGGACAAGTGGCCATAAATGCCGAATCGGCACTAAGCGAGATGCAAAGCATGGGAAAAGCTTTTATGACTTTCGGCAAGGTGGACACCATAGAGGAGATAAACAACGATATACTGCAAGTAACAGCCAACCAAATTATAGAAGCAGCCAACGAGGTGTGGCACGACTTTAGCCGACTGGTTTTCTTTTAAGCGATAAGAAACGCACTATGCGTATATATTGTATGTGTGCAAATACAATGCAACCATAGAAATGCGACGTAATAAGAGACGTTCCGCAATAAGAGACGTGCCGCGGCGCGTCTCTACGAACGGCACGTCTCAAAAAATCAAAAAAAAACGGTACGTCTCCCACAAACGACACATCTCCCTTTCAAAGCATTATTCATAAGTTGACTTAAAGAGATTTTACTTTACATCAAAAAACTTTTATGTTTACATCAAAAAACTTTTGCCTTTGCGTTAAACATATAGTGTCCGATATGTTTTGTATATAGTATCGCATAAGTTATATTATTAGTATTCGATATATTTTATTTATACTTTGCTCACGTCGTGAGGAGATACCGCTCACGACGTGAGAGAATGTTCCTCACGACGTGAGGACATTTATATCATAACAGGTGTAACACTATATATATAATATGTAGAGTAGTATATATATAACAGTTTCGGCACTATACTTCTTACGATAACGCAATTTTGTTTTAATGCAAAGACAATGGCCTGCAAACGATGTTGCAATAAGTTTCTGAAAATTCAAGTTTTAGGATATTAAAGAAAGCAACTTTAGGATTCAGCTCTTAGCCGTTAGTTTACTTAGGCAATCTCTAAAAATTGACTTAATAAGTAACTTGCGGAATTTTACTAGAAAGATTTCTACTTTCTTTTGATTGAGCATAGCGGACAATGCGATTGAAAAAGAAATAGAAAGATTTCGGCAAATTTGCGATTAAGCAAGCAATAGAGTAATATTTACATTAACTATTTCGGGCTTTAGCAACTTCGCAATGCAAAAAAAACACAATGTAGAGATTATGTGAATAACGAGCAATTCCTCAGCATTAGAACTTTCGAGCGATAGCAACATCGACGAAATCAACAATGCAAAAGTTTCAAAGAAGGTTCTTCGATTATTCCAAAACATGAAATTTTGGAAATTGCAGAAAGTCTTTACTGAGAAATACAAAACAAATCAGCGGCTATTGCGTCGGCGAACAAAAAACCTTGCTTCGAAAGTTTGTAACCACATTCTGTTTTCAACACCATACCATTATATATATACTTTTCAAGCAACTTTTCGGCTTCCGACCAATACTGCCGATATTTTGCCAACACATCATTGTCTAATCCCTTTGCGGTACGCAATGCTGTCATTATATATTCGTTATACATATCTTTTTGAGATAGCCGTTCTGCCGAATAGATAGGATTTGCATTATTTATACCTTCTATATATGCAACTACATTATCAATATTCCACTGCCTCGAAGAGCCATCAAAAGAATGAGCAGCAGCCCCCACTCCAAGATAAGGCGTACAATCCCAATACCTACTATTGTGCTTAGCTTCAAAACCTTGCTTACAATAATTGGATATTTCGTATTGAATAAAACCATTGTTCTCAATCCATCGCTGTAAAGCATTGTAGTGCTTTATGGTTTCATCGTCGTCCACCTGTGGTATCTTAGCCTTTTGGATAAGAGTGTCCAACATAGTACCTTGCTCCACTGTAAGTGCATAGCACGAAAGATGTTGCACATTCAAACCGGCTACTATATCCAAGTTCTTTTGCCACTGTTGCAATGTCATACCCGGTATACCATATATAAGGTCGATGCTTATATTATTGAACCCAAGTTTTTGAGCATTCTTTATTGCTTCCAAAGCCATAGCAGAACTATGCCTGCGGTTGAGCATTTTCAGTTTGTCGTCATCGAAAGTCTGCACACCTATACTTATCCTATCCACAAAACCTAACTGCTTCAATGCTTGTAAATAATCCATAGTCAACTGCTCAGGATTAGCCTCTATGGTAAACTCTTCCACATTAGCAATATCGTAATTACTTTGTATAGTGTGGCATATCTTACTCAGTTGTTCAATACTAAGTATCGAAGGAGTGCCACCTCCTATGTATATAGTAGTTATCTTTCTATCCGGAAGATAATTGGTTCGGCATTCCAACTCTTTGCATAATGCATCTAGATATTTCTGCTTATCGCTAACAGTAGACACCGAGTAGAAAGCACAATATATGCAACGTTGTTTACAGAAAGGAATATGTATGTATATCATAATAATAATTGTATAATTTACCTTCGAGTTTTATTTATTGCATCTAAGCTATAAGTATCTGCAAGTATGATATGTAAGACATAAAATAGGGTTCCGGAAAAACAAATACACTGCTATAGAACGTTTTAAGCATTCAAAGCACCCAAAAAGACACCGTATCAGCATCAACATCTTGATAGCATGATATTTAAATTTCACTCAGTTATAACAAACAATAGAATACACACTATCAATCAGGCAATTATATTATTCAACATCCTTCGCCACAAAATTTCAAACGAACAATCAAAGTTACAGCCACCTGATAGCATGAGCTTTAGCAGAAAGCTATAAGCTGTAAGTTAGTTGTAATTCCGTAACTCCGTTTACTTTTTACGCTTAGCCACCGAAAAACCAAACGAACCCAATTTTTCGCCCAAGCCATAGTATTTGCCATGTGAATAAGCCAAAGGTTTGGCATGATTTAACTGAAATGCACCTGTCGATTTATCTATAAGTTTTTCTTCGGCATTCACAGCTACCACTTCGGCAATAAACATATCGTGCGAGCCAAGTTCTTTTATCTCCACCACCTTGCATTCTATATTCAGTGGCGACTCTGCAATAAGAGGAGCCTTCACCACTTGCCCTTGCTGTGGGGTTAGATGCATTTCTTTAAACTTATTATAGTCGCGTCCCGACCTTACTCCACACCAATCAGTGGCCTTAGCCAATGCTTCAGTGGTGATATTTATCACAAACTCACCTGTTTCTTTTATCAAATCATGCGAATGACGCTCTTTGCGTATCGACACATAACACATAGCCGGATCGGAGCATATAGTTCCGGTCCATGCCACCGTAATTATGTTGTAATTTTCGGGACTATTGCCACAACTTACCATAATGGCTGGCAACGGATAAATCAATGTTCCCGGTTTGAATGGTACTTTCATAAACAAATAGTATTAAGTTCAAAAAAACCTTTACCTCTGTGCAAGAGGTAAAGGTACAATAACAATATTATGAAAAAAATAAAAGTATCTATTGATTAAACTTCTTTTCCAACTCTTCAACCCAAAAACGAAATTGTTTATCGGTTTCGGCAAGATTAGTTACTGTTTTGCATGCGTGCAATACTGTGGCATGGTCTTTGTTGCCACATTGCAAACCTATTATAGCCAACGATGCTTTTGTCATTTTTTTGGCAAAATACATAGCCAATTGACGAGCTTGTACTATTTCGCGTTTGCGAGTATGCGACTGTATGCTTTCTATTGGCAAATTGAAATAATCGCATATTACCTTTTGTATATAATCGATGGTTATTTCGCGAGCAGTATTTTTCACAAATTTGTCTATCATCTGTTTAGCCAAATCAATAGTTATCTGCTTTTTATTTAACGACGATTGAGCCATCAACGATATCAATGCTCCTTCGAGTTCACGAACATTGGTGTTAATATTATATGCAATGTATTCTATCACCTCGTGAGGCATTTCCACACCATCGTTGGCCAACTTTTGTTTAAGAATAGCCATACGTGTTTCTACGTTCGGTGCTTGAATATCTGCCGACAATCCCCACTTCAAACGCGAAATCAATCTCGATTCCAACCCGGCCAAATCGGCAGGTGCTTTATCGGTAGTGATAATGATTTGTTTACCTCTTTGGTGCAAGTAGTTGAATATGTGAAAAAATGCTTCTTGAGTTTTTTGCACTCTGTTTTCCCAAAAGTGTATGTCGTCAATAATAAGCACATCTATCATTTCATAGAAGTGCATAAAGTCATTGACAGTCTGATTTGCCGATGCTTCACGAAACTGTTGCGAAAACTGCTCGGCTGTAACATACAAAACTGTTTTGTCGGGATATTTCTCTTTTGTTTTTATACCAATGGCATGTGCCAAATGGGTTTTTCCCAATCCGGCATTACCATATATCAAAAGAGGATTAAAACTAGTGCGACCCGGATTTTCGGCTATAGCATACCCTGCCGAACGTGCTAATCGGTTACACTCCCCTTCTACAAAATTTTCCAATGTGTAATTACCATTTAATTGCGAATGTATTCTCACTTTTTGAATACCCGGTATGGTGAAAGGATTAGGAAAATCCTTAGCATTTTCGGTATTAATGTTGATAGGCATATCTTTTGGCAAATTATGAACGGCTTTGTATCCTGTGGAAGGCAAGACCACATTGGTTCCGGAACCAATAGTTCTTTCCATCAAAATAGTGTAACGCAATTGTGCACCATTACCCAATTCACGACGTATGGTCTTTCGCAAAAGATCGATATAATGCTCTTCCAAATACTCGTAAAAGTAATGACTTGGCACCTGGATAGTCAATACACTATTCTCCAATTGCAACGGAACAATAGGTCTAAACCAAGTGTTGAACAACTGTTCGTTTTGCAATATATCTCGTATAACACCAAGACATTTATTCCAAACTATTTTACAATCTTTATTAGCAATCATTTTTTTATAGTAATATCTATATTTTAAATGTATTACGATATATTTTTCTTTTCGTATTTTCGTTTGCAAATTTATAAAGAAAAAAACAATTGCATGTTTGAAAAAAAATTTGCATAATTCATTTTTTTTATGTACTGAAAACAGCCTTTTTAATAGCTCTTTTTACCCAAGTAGCAACAACAATCTGATAAATAAACAAATAATAAAAACTACCACTCAAGCGGCGGAATATAATACTTTTTTTTCAATAAAAAAAATATTTTTTACACTTTCTCACTTTTTCACCTTCTTTTTATTCAAAACCGATAAATATTACTAATAATCAAAAGCATATAAACAAGCCGTATTTGCAATTATCTATACATCAAAACATTAAACTATACTATTGATAATTAACAACATAGAAACATTCACAATAAAGATATAAAGCATTAAACATCTTATATTACAACAATATATGACAATAAAAGCAAGCATAATTTGATTAATACCACTTATGCACATTTTTTTGTTAGAATAAAATCCAAAAAAAATCGCACAAGCAAAAAAAAACTACAGATAAGACAAATTTTATTCATTCGAGAGTTATTTTTTATACATACAAAGATTTTTTTTCGCAGTGTAAAATACAACGAAGTTTCGATGAATTGCAGAACAACAAATAATCTCTCAATATTCAAAACATATTGTTGAATAAAAAAGTGTAGACAACCTATGTTGCGAAGATTTTCAACAACGACGGGAGAAAATCCAAACAACATCACGAGGAAATTCGAACAATGTCGAGAGGAATATTTATCTCCCTCCCGACTATTCCATTTTACCTGCCAATAAGCCACATGCAGCCATTATATCCTCACCTCTCGAAGCCCTTATAGTGCATATAATACCCTCGTTTGACAAATAGTCTCTAAATGCTATCATTTTATCCATATCCACTCCCTCAAGAGGCACTCCTTCAGAAACGTGAAATCTGATAAGATTGACTCTGCATTTTAAATGATGTAACAATTTTACAAGTTTTCCGGCATTCTCTTCATCGTCATTAAAATCTTTAAAAACAATATATTCAAACGACAGTCGGCGTTGACCACTCCAATCATATTTTCTAAGCATACGCACTATCTCGCTATGAGGATACGCTTTTTGCATAGGCATTATTTGTGATCGTTTGTCGCCTGTAGGAGCATGAAGACTTACTGCTAAATGACATTCTGTTTTTTCCATAAACTCTCTTATTCCGGGTATTACGCCTACCGTAGACACCGTTATACGTCTCGGACTCATAGCTACTCCCCATTCCGAAGTAAGAACCTGTATGCTTTGAAGCACAGCATCAAAATTATCGAAAGGTTCGCCCATGCCCATATACACTATGTTGGTTAAAGACAAACTTTCAGGAATGCTGAATATTTGATTCAATATTTCCGCTGCAGTAAGATTACCCTTAAAGCCCAGCTTGCCGGTAACACAAAATTTACAGCCCATCTTACAACCTATCTGCGACGATATACACAATGTCGCCCTGTCTTTGTCAGGAATATAAACACTTTCGACGTAATGATTTTCACCAACCGAAAAAAGATACTTCTTTGTGCCATCGACAGATGTCTGCGAATGAACAGGTTCTCTCTTTTCCAACACATATAATTCATTAAGACGCGAACGTATTTTGAGTGAAAGATTAGTCATCTCATCAATGCTTGAGCAACGTTTCTTGTACAACCAATCGGCCATCTGCTTGGCTGTAAACTTAGGAAACTTTTCGTTTTCACAAACTTGTTGCAAATCATTTAATGTGTATCCAAATAAATTATCTTTTTTCATCAGCGATATATATTTTACTATACATTATGTATACTACTATTTCTACTTTCCTTTCGAGCCATCAACCACAGGATAAGCAATTCTTACATGGTATATGCTCAGCATTTTATCTTTAAGGATACGCTTTATTGTGTCGATGTCTCTGAAAGTGATATTACAATTAGAAAATTGATTATCTCGTATCTTACCTTCAACTATTCTGTCTATTAATGAACTTATCGATTCTTTATCATGAGTATTCAAACTCCTTACGGCGGCTTCCACCGAGTCTACGAGCATTACTACAGCTGTTTCTCTCGAATACGGTTTGGGTCCATTGTAGGCAAATAAAGCCTCATCCACCGGTTCATCGGGGTGTTCTATGATATAGCGATTATAGAAGTAGCCTGTTTTGGTTGTGCCGTGATGTGTGCGTATAAAATCAATAACGCCTTCGGGCAAATGATATTTTTTTGCCATTTCTACACCATTTCTCACGTGTGCGATAATAATCGAAGCACTATTCTCACTTTCCAATTCGGCATGAGGATTGAAACCCGAAGTTTGATTTTCGGTAAAATACAATGGTGCATACATCTTTCCTATATCATGATACAATGCACCTACACGTGCCAACAACGAGTCGCCACCTATTTCGTTTATCATATCTTCGGCGATATTGGCAACCTGCACCGAATGCTGAAAAGTGCCGGGTGCTTTGTTCGACAAATCTCGCAATGCCTTGGTGTTGGTACTAGAAATTTCGAGTAGTGTAAGCACCGATACAAAACCAAATATCTTTTCGAACAAATAAGTGAATGGAAATGCCATAAGCAATAGTAAAGCATTGCAAAAGAATATCAAAAATCGATTCACATTTACATTCTCCAATGTTGTATCTTGACTTAAAACTCCGGCAACATATATAGCCGAATAAGTAAGAAACACTATCAAACTAACTACAAAGAAGTTGCTCCTATGCTCGAAATTCTTTACACTGATTATGCTCATCATACCGGCTATAAGCTGATAAAAAATAAACTCGAAGCTATTTGGCACAAACGACGCTATAATTATAATGATGACTAAATGAATGTATAATGCCACTCTCATATCAAAAAATACCCTTACCAATATAGGAGCCAAACACAAAGGAGCTAACATAACCAAATCGGGATTGATACGCAACAGCATAGCCACCATAAAGCACATCAAAAATATAATAAACAACACAAAAGTTACCTTCTTATTGTCGGTAAGCAAAGGATGCTTGATAAGTGCCAAGAATAAAAACAATGCCGTAAATGCTATTATTATCAACAAATACAAGCCTATGTTTCGGTTAAGTACCGAATAGTTTACATCAAAGCGTGTCTTTTTTTCGCCTTCCAACGATTTAAGCACATTGGCTTTTTCGGGTGTTATGTACTCTCCTTTCGATATTATAAGTTGCCCCATCGATACCATACCCGATGCCGAAGATATTTGCGACAAACGCGAATCCTCTTCCAATTTAGTTCTTATATCATCGAAAACTATATTCGGCTGCAATACATTGTTCAATAGATATATTCGCAACGAATCTGATTTACCGTAACCTTCAAGTTGCTCGTGCAACAAATCATTAATCTGTGCTTTGGAGTAAAAATCGTTATACTCCCGAGTAGTTCCCACATTTCCTTTGAGCAATACTATCGTTCTGTTTATATCCACCTTGTCGGGTAATTGTAAATAGCCACGTGAATATATTCGAGTTACCAACCTCAGCAGTTCATTGCGTTGATAATTGGTAAGAGTCCAATCCATATTAAGCAATTGGTTTTCGACCTTACTATAAACTACCGAATCAAAATAAAAAAACAACAAAGCATCACTCTTTGCAGTTGCTATATCTCTATCTATTTCTTCTTGCGATTTTTGTACAGCAAAATCGAATGGGGCATATAAATCTTCGCTATTCCAAAAACCTCCTGCCACAAAATCATAGTCCGATTTTTTTTGATTGGGAAATACCAATAATATCAAAAACGAGACTAACAACACTGCCAATACTTTGTATACCAACGAAAAATTTGTCAGCAACCAATATAATATTTTCTTCATTATATGTATAATTTATTGAATATTGTTGAATAACGCACAATTATCTTCTTTATTGCCCTATTTTACTAAAGGCAACTTCTAAAAATTCCACGTTCTGAGCAAGTATTTATCCTTCTATAAGAACTTTTGCGTTGTTGACTTCGTCGAAGTTGCTAACGCTCGAAAGAGCTAATGTGAACATTACTCTTTCTCGCTTAATCGCAACTTTGTGTTTTTTACCGAAATCTTTCTATTTCTTTTTCAATCACATAGCCCGCTATGCTCAATCAAAAGAAAGTAGAAATCTTTCTAGTAAAAAATCACAAATCACCTGCAAAGTAATTTTTAGAAATTGCCTAAAGAAACATCACACACCTTACAATAAAAAACGAACTTCTGCGTTTAAGTTCTCAGCAAAAAAAATAAAAACGAGGTACAACAATATGAAAATAGCAACCTACAATGTCAACGGCATACGAGCAGCTATGGGTAAGGGTTTTATGGAATGGCTTACTGTTACTTCGCCCGATGTGCTATGCCTGCAAGAAACAAAGGCACAACCCGACCAAATACCCTCAATGGATTTTTCGATGGCCGGATATCACACATATATGCACTCTGCCGAAAAGAAGGGATATAGCGGAGTGGCAATACTTTGCAAACAAATTCCAGATATAGTACAAGTGGGTATAGGTATTCCGGAATACGATAGAGAAGGACGCTTTTTACGCGCCGACTTTGGCGACCTTTCGGTGATAAGTGTGTATCATCCAAGTGGCACAAGTGGCGACCAACGCCAAGACTTTAAAATGAAGTGGCTCGACGATTTTCAAAATTATATCAACGACCTAAAGCATCAACGACCCAACCTTGTTATTTGTGGCGATTTTAATATATGCCACCAAGCTATAGACATCCACGACCCGGTGCGCAATGCCAACAACTCAGGCTTTTTGCCCGAAGAAAGAGAATGGATTGGAAATTTTTTGAAATCGGGATTTATAGACACTTTCCGATACTTCAATCCTCAACCACATAACTATACGTGGTGGAGCTACCGCTTTAACGCAAGAGCCAACAACAAAGGGTGGCGTATAGATTACATAATGGTTGCCGACCATTTGCGTGAACGACTCGTTCGTTCGGTGATATTGCCCGAAGCAAAACACTCCGACCATTGCCCTATGATGACCGAAATAAATCAATAATAAAATAAACAAAAACATTTAAATAATATATCAATGATGAAAAAGATATTAATAGGAATAACAGTGCTATCAATAGTAATGACATCGTGTGTGTCGATGGAAAAGTATGCAGCATTGGAGTCGAAAAACGACAGATTGAACAAACAATACTCGATAACCAAAGACGAATTGGCAGCCACCAATAGCGAGAATAAACGCTTGTTGGAACAAAACAAGCAACTTAGAGGCACTATAAGCAATAACGAAAAAGACATCGAACGCCTCAACGACGAGCTAAAACAGTTGAACGCTGAATACTCTGCAGCCAAAAAGAAATACGAAGAAACCACAGCTGCATATATGGCTCAGCTTACGGGCAAAAACAATGATTTGACATCAGCACGTCTACTATTGGAAGAACGTGAAAAAGAACTCAACGAAAAAGAAAGTCGTTTGGAAGTGCTACAAAAAGAATACGAAGAACGCAAAGAACACATGAACGACCTTACTCGCAAACTGGAAGAGAAAGAACAAGAATTGAAAAAAGCCCTCGAAGAAAAAGAACGAGCCATAAACGAAATACGCCAAAAAGTAGCCGACGCTTTGGTAGGGTTTGAAAACAAAGGTTTGAAGATTGAGGTAAAAGATGGTAAAGTGTATGTATCGATGGAAGATAAATTGCTGTTTGCTTCGGGTAGTTGGACAGTATCGGCAGAAGGTATGAAAGCCATAACCGAGCTATCAAAGATATTGGAAGAAAACACTGATATAAATGTAATGGTGGAAGGACATACCGACAATGTGGCCTATCGTGGCAAAAACGAAGTAAAAGACAATTGGGATCTAAGTGTAATGCGTGCCACAGCCATAGTGAAAGCATTACTTAAAAACTCTACCATCGCCCCAAATCGTATAACCGCATCGGGAAGAGGCGAATATGTGCCTAAGGTAGACAATAGCACCAAAGAAAATCGTGCTATAAATCGTCGCACCGAAATTATACTTACTCCAAAATACGTAGAATTATTAGACATTCTTTCAAAATAAAACGAACAATTTCATAACTTATAAAGGGATATATCTTCGAGGTATATCCCTTTATTTATTTTAGGCAACTTCTAAAAATTCCACGTTTCGGAATGATAGTAGAATATTCTTTAAACTTTTGCGTGCTTTGCGTTGTTGACTTCGTCGATGTTGCTATCGCTCGAAAGAGCTAATGCTAAAGCATTGCTCTTTACTCGCTTAATCGCAACGTTACCGAAATCTTTCTATTTCTATTTCTTTTTCAATCGCATAGCCCGCTATGCTCAATCAAAAGAAAGTAGAAATCTTTCTGGCAAAAACTCACAAAGCACCTGCAAAGCAATTTTTAGAAATTGCCTTTAGGCATTTTTCGCCCACCGCCGGATTACTTTTTCAAATAGCTTGAAGCACTTTTTCGTTACCGTTGACATGATAGTATCGAAACTATTGTGTGTATAGTATCAAAAGTACTGAAATAATAGTATTGAAACCACTGAAATCATGGTCTGTAAGTGGCACTTGCTAATCATGCAAGTGCCACTTGTAAGATGCGCAAGTGGCACTTGCAGACCATATATACAATACTTTTGATAGTATCAATACAACTGTTTTGATACTATGCTTTCAGCACTTTCGATACTATGTGTTCAAGCACGGAGAAAAACCGGTTTAACGGATTTGAAAAAACATTTCAACGGTTGCGAAAAACTGTCGCAACACCATTGCAATTCTTTTTCGCCTATAGTTGAAAGCAACTTCAACAAAATCAACATTTCACAAATTACATGCAAAGCAATTTTCAATAGCTGCTTACAAAAATTATTTTTCCTGATTTCATACACTAAAAAAAGAGAGACACGCAAAAAGCGTGTCTCTCTTCTTAAAGTAAAGGCAACTTCTAAAAATTCCACGTTTCGGAATGATAGAAGGACGTTCTTTGAAACTTTTGCGTGCTTTGCATTTTTTCTTGAAATCTTTCTATTTCTTTCTCAATCGCATAGCCCGCTATGCTCAATCAAAAGAAAGTAGAAATTTTCCTAAGAAAATTCCGCAAATCACCTGCAAAGCAATTTTTAGAAATTGCCTAAAAAGAATAGACGTTTGTTTCTATTCTATTATCGTCATTTCGTTGATAAGATTCTTAGCACCTGCAAACTTGTCGATTATGAAAAGCATATAACGCACGTCGAGGTTGATGCAACGTTGCATATTTTCTTCAAAATCAATGTCGCCACTCATGGCTTCGCTGTTTCCATCGAAAGCCAAGCCTATCAAATGACCTTCGGCATTCATAACGGGGCTACCGCTGTTGCCGCCTGTAATGTCGTTGTTGGTAATAAAACAAGTAGGCAGTTCGCCCTTCTTGTTGGCATAGCGACCGTAATCCTTTGCAGCCCAAAGTTCTTTCAATTTGGCGGGAACTATAAATTCGGGATTCATCGGGTCTTCTTTTTCCATTACACCGTCCAAAGTAGTATAGTAGCTGTAATACACACCATCTCTTGGTTCGTAGGCCAAGCAGTTGCCGTAAGTACAACGGATAGTGCTGTTTGCATCAGGAGCGATAGGTTTATTGCCGTTCATATCCAACAAGCCATAAACAAACAAGCGTTGCATTCTGTCCATATCAGGAGCAGCATTTTTAACTTTTTTAGCCACAGCCACATATTCAACATAAGCACCCAAACCGGCTACCACCATAGGGTCTTTGGCAAGCTTTTTCAAGTTGGGTTTTTCCATGAATTTAGTAAAAGTTTCTTCGTTGGCGAAGACCGATTTTTTCATAGCGTCGGCAGCATATTTTTCAAAGTTGCCTTTGTATTTCTTGTTTATTTCGGCAAGGAATTCGGGGCAATATTCAGGCTCAATGTTTTTGTAAACGTATTCAAACATTGTGGCAATAGTCTTTTCTTCAAGTGTTTGGTCGTAATCTTTGTAGAAAGTTTTTACTTCTTTCATTATTTCGTCCAATATAGCTTGTTTGTCTTGAACCGATGTTTGTTCATCGGCTTGCGACAACATGTTATATATGCCAAAAGCCATCATCGGCAATTCAGGACCACTAAGCAAACCTTCTGCCAAGTAGGTGCGTGCAGCCATATAGGGTTTGCGAGCTGTTACCATCTTTTCTATTTCCGATAGTACGTTTTGATATTTAGCATCTTTACCTTTAGCCCATTCGTTGTAGCGGCGTTCTATATCTTGCTTTACGCCGATGGTATTCAAAGCCTTAAGAGCCTTGTTTTGTTCGTTGGAGTATTTCCAATAGTTTGAGCAGCTGGCATATTTGGAGGCGTATTTAATCTTTACAGCTTGGTCGGCGTTCATAGCTGCCTTCCATACGTTAATCTTTTGAGTACGTATTTCGTAGCGTAGCTTGTTGGTGATGTCCATCACTTCTTCAAGGCCATAGGAAGTTACAAAACGGTTTGTAGTACCGGGGAAACCCATAATCATGGCAAAGTCGTTTTCTTCCACACCTTTAATGTTGATAGGCAGGTGATGTTTAGGTTTCAAAGGCACATTGTCCTTGGAGTATTCGGCCGGCGAGCCGTCAGGAGCAGTGTAGATACGAAACATCGAGAAGTCGGCAGTATGGCGAGGCCACATCCAGTTGTCGGTATCGCCACCGAACTTACCCATCGATGAAGGAGGAGCACCTACCAAACGAACGTCCTTGTAAATATTGTGCACAAACAAGAAGAATTGGTTTCCGTTGAACATGCTCTTTACAGTGGCTTCGTAGTTGGTGCCTTCTTTAGCCTTGTCGGATATTTTTTTCGACACGTCGGCAATAGCTTTGTTGCGTTCAACCTCTGTCATATCGTCGTTAAGGACTGCAAGCACTTCTTTTGTAACGTCTTCTACACGTACAAGAATGGAAGCAGTAAGACCTGGATTAGGAAGTTCTTCTTCCATAGTATAAGCCCAAAAACCATCACGAAGATAGTCGTGCTCTACGGTAGAGTGTTCTTGGATTTGACCATAACCGCAGTGGTGATTGGTAGTAAGCAATCCTTTGTCCGACACAATTTCGGCAGTACAGAAATGCCAGAAAGGCGAGCCGGCGTTGCCAAGTCCCACTATAGCGTCTTTGATACAGCTTTGGTTGATATTGTAAATATCGTCGGCTGTAAGTTTAAAACCTTTTTGTTGCATATCGCTGTAGTTTTTGCCCAAAAGCGAGAGCAACCACATACCTTCGTCGGCCTTAACCGAGCTTGGTAAAAGCATAAGCATACTCAATGCCAATGCAAAAAATTTTACCTTTATATTCATCGTATTTTAGTGTTTTTGTTATTACTTTTATATTACAATATATTTTAATTATTACAGCATCTTAAGGAAAGATACTTCTTTGTCCGAAAGTAGTCTCCAGCGTCCGCGAGGAAGATCTTTCTTAGTAAGCCCTGCAAAGACTACACGATCCAACTTACACACTTCATATCCCATTGCTTCGAATATGCGGCGTACAATACGATTGCGTCCTGAGTGCAACACTACCCCTACTATGTTTTTGTGTTCGCCATTGCCCACATATTGCACATCATCAACAGCAATCTCACCATCTTCAAGCATCAATCCGTCCACCATGCGTTGCATATCAGCATGTGTCAAGTTTTTATCAAGTTCTACATGATATATCTTTCGTGCTCCTGTAGAAGGGTGAGTAAGTTTTTTGGCCATATCGCCATCGTTTGTAAACAGAAGTACCCCTGTGGTATTTCTGTCCAAACGTCCAACAGGATATATTCGTTCTTTGCAAGCGTTTTCTACCAACATCATCACTGTTTTGCGTTCTTGAGGGTCGTCGCTGGTTGTTATATATCCCTTAGGTTTGTTTAGTAGGACGTAACGTTTCTTTTCCGACACTAAGCGTTCACCTCCGTAGTTTACTATATCGTCTGGTTTTACTTTGTATCCCATTTGAGTTACCACTTCACCATTCACGCTTACCACACCACTGGCTATCAACACATCGGCTTCGCGACGCGAACATATACCGGCGTTGGCTATATATTTGTTTAAGCGCACCGTACCATCGTCTTTCTTTTTGTTTTCCAAAGCTTTAACAGCCGATTTGTAATTGTGTCGTTGACCGGCGCTTACTCTACGCTCTAAGTATTGCATATCATCGTCGGTGATGTCGTCGTAATCGTTGTAGCGATTGTTTCTTCCACGGCTTTCATTACGATTATTTTTGGTGCTGCGTGCTTTGTGGTCAAAACGATCGCTGCTATCCCAGTAACCATTGTTGTCATTGTTTCGATACGAAGGTCTACGTTTTGAGCGGTCATTGTCGTTGCTACGTTCTTTTTTATCAAACGAACGAACCGATTTTTTTTGATCTTTCATATTTTTGCTATAATTCGACGAAAGGTCGAAGGACGACGATTGCCCCATTTCGATGTCAAACCAATTGGTGTCGATATTACGTTCTTCACGTTCCCAATCGTTGCGACGAGAAGGTTTTCCAAATGTTTTGCCATCTTTTTTGTCGGCATATTTACGGTCGCCGGCATAACCTTTGCTGTTGCGATTTTTGAAGTCGTCAGACTTTTTAAATCCTTTTCCACCATCGCGGCGGTAATTGTTTCTTCTATTTTCCATAAAACTATTTAAATAGTAAGCATCACTGCTTTATTACATTTAATATTACTGTCCAAACTTTAATCTATACCACGACACATTTTCTAATGCCTGTGTATCCAACACTATATATATCTCCTTTGCCATCATAAGAAATATTTTCAAATCGCGTTGCGTAAGCCACTCCAGTGCTTTAGGGTCTTTTCGGCAAGCCAAGGCCAAACGTATATTCACCTCGGTAGTGTTTTTTGCTATCCAGGTTCGCGCCTCTTCTTCGCCATCTATGGCATTTGAAAGAATAGCCAACCATTCGTACTTATGCTTAAAAAGCCACAACATAGCATCTATATCGCCGCGCACTGCATTCGAAAAAGCCGCCAATTCGGGGTAGCCATTATCCAAAAGCCAACGAAAAAAATCTTTACGTCCTTTTATAGACTCAAGCAACGCCAACAATATTTTTATGTCATATCTCTCAATCCCGGCTATCATTGGTTAGATATTTTTGTTATTTTGCCTCTTTCAGTGCCTCTCGAAGTTTTTCTTCTAATTCGTCGGATAATTCAGGGTTGTCTTTCAGCAATTGTTTTACACTTTCGCGACCTTGTCCCAACTTGGTATCGCCATAGCTAAACCACGAACCGCTTTTCTTCATCACACCCATCTCAACACATAAATCCACTATTTCGCCGGTTTTGGATATACCTTCACCAAACATAAGGTCAAACTCGGTAGTGCGGAATGGAGGTGCCACTTTGTTTTTCACTATCTTGACTTTTACACGATTACCGATATGGCTGTCGCCTTCTTTTATAGCCTGAGTGCGACGTATATCAATACGCACCGAAGCATAAAACTTTAATGCATTACCACCTGTAGTGGTTTCGGGGTTGCCAAACATTACTCCAATCTTTTCGCGCAATTGGTTGATGAATATACAACAACACTTTGTTTTGCTGATATTGGCAGTAAGTTTACGTAAAGCTTGCGACATCAATCGTGCTTGAAGACCCATCTTGCTGTCGCCCATCTCACCTTCTATCTCACTCTTTGGAGTAAGAGCTGCCACCGAGTCGATAACAATAATATCGATAGCACCCGAACGGATAAGATTGTCGGCTATTTCCAATGCCTGCTCGCCATTATCGGGTTGCGATATCAAAAGATTGTCGATATCCACACCAAGTTCTTTGGCATAAAAGCTATCAAAGGCATGTTCAGCATCTATAAATGCAGCTATACCACCTTTCTTTTGAGCTTCGGCTATGGCATGTATGGCCAAAGTAGTCTTACCCGACGATTCGGGACCATAAATCTCTATAATTCTACCTTTTGGGAAACCACCTACACCCAATGCCATATCCAATCCAACCGAACCTGTGGATATGCACTCCAACTCTTCGATAGGGGCATCGCCCAACTTCATAATTGCTCCTTTTCCGTAATTTTTTTCTATCTTATCAAGCGTACTTTGTAGTATTTTCAACTTTTCTAATTTCGACGCTTGTGCTTCATCAACTTCTTTTGCCATAACAATCAATATTTTATTTGTATTAAATCTTTTCTATCGGTTTACAAAGATACGATTTTTTTTTGAATAGCAAAAAAGTTTTGACAACAACAGAAAAAATGTATAGTTCGGTTGTGGTTGTTGTCGATACTTAACGACTAAGCAATAGTTAGGATTTTGATTATTTATTGTGTCGAAACGAGCCAATATATTCAAAGCAATTTTTAGAAATTGCCTTTATAACTTAGCCTCAAATTTGCATCGCGATGTCATAAGATTTACATCTCGAGCTTTTTTGTGCAACGTCGCGAGACCGTTTTATTGACATCGCGAGGTAATTTTTGACAGCCATACTGAGGCAAAATTTATGGTATACCGGTATTGCTGCGAAACCCTACTGTGGAACAATTAATGATAGGGTATTTTTTAGATTGGTGATAGGTTGTTATTAGTAATGTGTAACTATGATAGAAAAAACCGAAAACGAGAGCTGAACTCTTGCCAATGGTGAAAAGTAAGATTTTTTTTCTCAATTCAAAAAAAAGTCGTACCTTTGCAAAACATAACAGTTCGTTTGCAGTTATTAGTATTAAACCCAAAGTAAAAAAATAAATATACACGATATGAATATATTAGACAAATTACAACCCGAAAGGATATGGCATTATTTTGGCGAAATAATGCGTATTCCACGTCCTTCGAAACACGAAGAACTGATAACAAAATATCTGATTGAATTTGGCGTAAACCACGGATTGGAAACCTTTACCGATGAGATTGGCAATGTGCTTATTCGCAAACCGGCTACCAAAGGTATGGAAGACCGCCCATGGGTGTGCCTACAATCGCATATCGACATGGTGTGCGAAAAGAACAGCGACAAAGTGTTTGATTTCCAAAAAGACGCTATTGTTCCCATTATTGATGGCGAATGGCTCAAAGCCGACGGCACTACATTGGGTGCCGACGATGGTATAGGAGTGGCCACCGAACTTGCCATTTTAGCCGCTGATGACATCGAACACGGTCCAATAGAATGCTTGTTTACAGTGGACGAAGAAACAGGACTCTCAGGAGCTTTTGCACTTAAAAACAATTGGTTGAAAAGCCGCATACTTCTCAATCTCGATAGCGAAGATGAGGGCGAAATATTTATAGGCTGTGCCGGCGGTATCGATACCACTGTAGACCTTGGCTACGACAAAGACAGCACAGAATCCGACACCGAAGCTTTTGTTATTAAAGTATCGGGACTAAAAGGCGGACACTCAGGCGACGATATAAACAAAGGCCTTGGCTGTGCCAACAAGATAATAACCCGCATACTATGGCGTGCCACCAACGACATGGGGCTACGTATTGCCAAACTCGATGGAGGCAACCTACGCAACGCCATAGCTCGCGAAGCTTATGCCATAGTAACACTACCCAAAAGCAATGCCCAAGCATGGAAAACTGCCGTTGAACAATTCGAAAAATCGGTACAATACGAGTTCCGCACCACCGAACCGAACCTTAAGGTACAAACCGAAAGTGCCGAAATGCCTACAGCATTGATTGACAAAAAAACACAAGTAAACCTACTTAATGCATTGTATGCTTGTGCCCATGGTGTTTTGGCAATGTCGAGAGAGATACCAAACTTTGTGGAAACATCTACCAACTTGGCATCAGTAAAGATGGACGATGAAAAAATATACATCACCACCAGCCAACGTAGCTCGGTAGAAAGTGCCAAACGTGCCGCAGCCGAAAAAATAGAAGCTACTTTCCGCCTTATAGATGCACACGTAACCCACGGCGACGGATATCCCGGTTGGACTCCAAATCCCGATAGCAAAATACTAAAGGTGGCAGTCGAAACATACAAACGACTATTTGGTAAAGAACCTATAGTGCGTGCAATACATGCCGGATTGGAATGTGGACTGATAGGCGAAAAATACGAAGGCATGGATATGATATCCTATGGCCCCACTCTCAGAGGTGTACACTCACCAGATGAACGCGTGGAAATAAAAACAGTAGAAATGTTTTGGCGACATACATTAGAAATATTGAAATCGATTTAATAATAAATATCCAAATCAAGGAAGCATGTTGTACAACAAACATACTTCCTTGATTTGCAATAAAAAACACAAAACCATGTTTAGCAAAGAAACATACATATCCCGCAGAGAACAACTGCGCAAAGACGTAAAACACGGCTTGATAATAATACAAGGCAACAACGAAGCCAGCTTCAACTATCCTTCGAATACTTATCGTTTTCGTCAAGATAGCACATTTTTATATTTTTTCGGCCTTCAACGCGAAGATCTTATAGGAGTATTGGATTGCGATAGTGGCGAAGATTGGATATATGCCAACGACTACGACCTCGACGATATAATATGGATGGGCAACCTACCATCGGTGAAAGAATTGGCGGCAAGCGTAGGAGTAGCTAACAGTGCACCCAAAGCAGCCCTTACCGATGTGGTGAACAAAGCCATAGGAGCAGGGCGCAAAATACACTACCTTCCCCCTTACCGCATGAAAAACATGATGGAACTAAGTAATTTATTAGGCATAAACACAAGCCATGTAAACCGCTACGCTTCACTCGAACTTATACATGCCTGTGTAAAACAACGTTCGATAAAGAGTGCCGAAGAAATAGCCGAAATAGAAAAAGCCATTGCCACAGCCTACGAAATGCATACCACAGCCATGAAAATGGCTATGCCCGGACGCTACGAATACGAGTTGGCCGGTGCCATGGAAGGCATAGCTTTGGCACATGGAGGTCCTGTATCGTTCCCTATTATAATGACCATCAACGGTCAAACCCTGCACAACCACAACCACAGCAACCAACTAAAAGTGGGACGCATGTTGGTAATGGACGCCGGATGCGAAACAGCCATGAACTATTGTAGCGACATAACACGCTCGGTACCTGTAGGCGGAAAATTCGACGCACGCCAAAAAGCAATATACGAAATAGTGTTGGCAGCCAACATGGAAGTGATTCGCCTAACCAAACCCGGAATAACATATAAGGAAATACATACCCAAATGTCGAAAATATTGGCACAAGGATACAAAGACCTCAATATTCTTAAAGGCAATGTCGACGACATAGTAGCCAATGGTGCACATTCGATACTTATGCCTCATGGTCTCGGCCACATGATGGGACTTGATGTACACGACATGGAAAACTACGGCGAAATAAATGTAGGCTACGACGACGAAACAATACGTAGCGAACAATTCGGTTTAGGATTTTTGCGTCTTGGCAGAAAACTACAACCGGGTTTTGTAATGACCGATGAACCGGGATGCTACTTTATACCGGCACTAATAGACAAATGGCACAAAGATGGCACCAATGCAGAGTTTATAAACTTTGATGAACTAGAAAAATACAAAGACTTTGGAGGCATACGTATCGAAGACGATTTGTTGGTAACCGAAACAGGATGCCAAGTATTGGGCAAACCAATACCCAAAACAGTAGCCGAAATAGAAGAAACAATGGCACAATAAAATAATACATAAAGAGGCAACTTTTTAACAAAAGCTGCCTCTTTTATTATCGTTCACACAATATAAATTTCTCATTTCCGTTTATTGCAAAATCATCTCCAAAAAAAATATTTCATTTATGTTGGGGAGTGTGAATTTATTTTGTATCTTTGCAAAAACAAAAACAAAAACAAATATTACATAAAAGGGTCAGTTGTATGCAGATAGTAACATTAACTACAGATTGGGGAACCAAAGATTTCTTTTCGGGAATGGTGAAAGCAAAATTGTATTCCAACATATCCGATGTGCAAGTGGTGGACATTACCCACGATATAGAGCCATATAATTTGTCAAGCACTGCATTTGTGGTAAAGAATGCTTGTCTTAATTTTCCAAAAGGGACAATACATATAATAGATGTAAACTCCTTTATAGGCGACAGCTACTTTGTGGTGGTGGAGTACAAAGAACAATACTTTATATGCACCGACAACAAGATGCCCTATTCGGTTTTTGGCGACGAATGCACCAATATAATAGAAGTAGATACACATTGGGAGGCCAATTTCTATAATTTTGCAGCACACGACCTTTTTTGCAAAGTGGCAATAATGATAGCCAACGGTACCCCATTGGACGAAATAGGATACAAACACGACAGCCTGAAAAAATCACAATCTATTGGTTGTATATACGACAATAATAGCATACGTGCCAGCATTATGTATATCGACTCCTATGGAAATGCATACCTTAACGTTACATACGAAAAATTTAAGGAAATATCGAAAGGCAGAAAATGTATTGTAAGTATACGGAGCGAAAAACATGCTGTGGAAAAACTTTTCTCGTCGTACGACGAACAAAAGAAAGAGTCGCAAATAATACTCACTGTTTCGTCGACAGGATATATAGAGTTAGCTCTCAAAATAGCATCAGCCGAACAGTTATTAGGCTTAAGAGTAAGAGAACAAGTGTTGATAACATTTATAGACTAACCATAAAAAAAACCGAGACTCTATCATGATATAGTCTCGGTTTTTTATGTTGAATAAAATTATAGTTTTAACGCGATAAACCTGTCATTTTTTCTACTATTTTTAAACATTCATCGGCTGTTTTGGGGCTGGCATTCACATATTCCACAAAAGTCTTCTCGCCTTTCAAGAATATAGATACCAACTGATACTCGGCGTAAACATTGGATCTAACCTTATGGTAAGCCGACTTTTCGGAAAAACGTATTTTAAATATCAACTCCGGACGACTATTTTCCTTACCACTACAATGCGAACAAAACATAGTTTCGTCGAGTATTACATCGTAGCCCATAGCCTTTATCTCCTCCACAATAGTTCTTATACTCTTAATATTACCATTGTTATATACAGTCGAGGGTGTTTCGCTATTACATATAGGACATTGATAGTTTTCTTCAATATCGGCAGCCATAGAATAGCACATAGCCACAGGTGGCATCACTGTATCATATTCCACCACCGACAACTGTTGCAAACGCTTAACCAAAGTAGTGCTATCCAACAGCATTTGCTCGCCCGACAAACGATTATCTGACACTTCACCGGATACAACATCTACATTCTTTGTCGATTCGCACGACCCGGACAATGCTATAATACCTCCCAAAAGTATTGCAGTATTTTTTTTATCTTGTTGCTTGCTCATAAGCCTTATTTTTATATCTAATTCAATATCTATCAAGAAAATATACAATATTTAATATATCCTCAAGACTTTACAAAGATACATCTTTTATTTGTATAAACAAAAAATATACACAAATAACACTCAACGCACTAATAATAAAAAGATTACAACGTTATCAATTATTTTTGACATAAAAGAGTCTAAAAACTCGAAAATATCACCTATAAAGCATCAAAATATCATCACAAAAAGATATTTTTACCATCTATCTAAGAAAATATTTTCACTCATAATACTCTATCATACAATGTTTTTAAGGAGAGTTCAAAAAAAAGTTTCAAAAAAAGTTTGTAGTATCAGAAAAAGTTTGTACCTTTGCAATCACAAAACGAACGGCTCCGTGGCTCAACTGAATAGAGCATCTGACTACGGATCAGAAGGTTACAGGTTTGAATCCTGTCGGAGTCACTAAAGACTACTCAATACTGAGTGGTCTTTTTTTTGTTTGGGAAGCACCGCATTCAGCCATAAATAACCCAACACTCCGGCCAAAAACGATGCCAACAATACCGCAACTTTAGACGACGACACCAACACATTGCTATCAAACGATAGTAAAGTAATAAATATCGACATCGTAAAACCAATGCCGGCAAGAATACTTATACCAAATATGTATTTCCATTTAAGCTCTTTGGGTTTGGTAGATATCCCTAACCAAACGGCAATAAATGCAAACAACATTATACCAATAGGCTTTCCAAACAACAATCCACACAAAGCCCCCATGCCATACGACGAAAAAACACCTCCGAGCTCACCTACACCAATAGGTATGGCAGTATTGGCCAAGGCAAACAATGGCAACACCACAAAACCCACAGGCTTGGCAAGATAATGTTGTAATTTAAATGATGGTGCATTATCCATCTTTTGACGAAAAGGCACAGCAAAAGCCAACAACACACCCGTCAAAGTAGGATGCACACCCGAAATAAGCATAAGATACCACATAACAACACCCCCTATAATGTAAGGATATAGGCTAAGCACATTGCACTTATTAAGCACCAAAAGAGCAGCAAACAGCAAAAGAGCCAAACCAAGAGCAAGAAAATTTATTTCTCCGGCATAAAATATGGCTATAACCAATACTGCTCCTAAATCGTCGATGACAGCCAAAGCCACCAAAAACACTTTTACCACAACAGGAACTCTTTTACCAAAAAGAGACAATACCGCCACTGCAAAAGCAATATCGGTAGCCATAGGTATACCCACCCCTGATGTGTATGGTGTAGAAGCAGTAAACATATAATACACAGCAGCAGGCACAAGCATACCTCCCAACGCCGCCAATATAGGCAATATGGCATCGCGAAACCGACGAAGTTTGCCTACATAAATTTCGTGTTCCAACTCCAACCCTATCAACAAGAAAAACAAAGTCATAAAACCATCGTTGATAATATGCACAAGCGAAAAACCTCCCACAGAAATATGCCAAAAATCACTATACGAAAACGGCAACGACAAATTGGCCAAAAGCAACGACAAAGCCACACATATCATAAGAATAAAACCACATGATTTTTCGCTATCCAAAAACTCTTTATATAATGCTTTAAACATAACAACACAAATTTAAAATACAAAAATATAAACAACAAAATATAGTATCGGTTTAGCACAAAAAACAGAAAAACACAGGGCAAATACCGCACAGCAAAGAGCAGAAAAATTACCATAAATACATTAAATATAAAAAAACATCTATCCAAAGTTTCGCTATATGAAAAAAAATTTGTAAGTTTGCAAATCAAATTTATTCATATAAAAACATAAATACGATGTCTATAATTAAAGCATTCAAAGGATTACGTCCTCCTGTAGAAATAGTAAAAGAGTTGGCATCTCGCCCATACGACGTATTAAACTCAGCCGAAGCACGCGTTGAAGCCGGCGGAAACCCACATTCGTTGTTGCACGTAACAAAAGCCGAAATCGACCTTCCTGAAGGAACCGATGAACACAGCCAAGAAGTTTACGACAAAGTAGTGGAAAACTACAATATGTTTAAAAAGAATGGTTGGCTTGTACAAGACGAAGAAGAAAAATTGTACATCTATGCTCAAACCATGGATGGTCGCACTCAATATGGTATAGTAGCTTGTGCTCATTCCGAAGACTATATGAACGGAATAATCAAAAAACACGAGCTTACTCGTAAGGATAAAGAAGAAGACCGTATGATACACGTGCGTATTACCAACGCCAACGTAGAACCCGTATTCTTTGCTTATCCTGCTCACAAAGAAATCGATGCTATCGTTGAAAACATAGTAAAGAACCAAAAACCTGTTTACGACTTTGTAGGTAAAGAAGATGGTTTTGGACACACATTGTGGGTAATCGACGACAAGAAAACTATCGACCGCTTGGTAGAAATATTCGACAAAGATATTCCTGCTATGTACATTGCCGATGGTCACCACCGTTCGGCTGCTGCAGCTTTGATAGGTCAAGAAAAGAAAGCTCAAAATCCTAACCATACAGGAAAAGAAGAATATAACTACTTTATGACCGTTATATTCCCCGATAACCAATTGAAGATTATCGACTACAACCGCGTAGTAAAAGATTTGAACGGATTGTCGAAAGACGAATTTTTGGCAGCTTTGAACGAAGCTTTCGTAGTAGAAAAGATGGGTGCCGAAATATACAAACCTTCTAAACTACACGAATTTAGCGTTTATATCGATGGCGAATGGTACAAACTTAACGCTAAACCCGGAACTTACAACGACAACGATCCTATCGGAGTACTTGACGTAACTATCCTTTCTAACCTTGTTTTGGATAAAATATTGGATATTAAAGACCTTCGCACTTCGAAACGTATCGACTTTGTAGGCGGTATACGCGGATTGGGCGAATTGAAACGTCGCGTTGATAATGGCGAAATGGTAGCTGCTTTCGCTCTATATCCTGTATCGATGCAACAACTTATCGATATAGCCGACAGTGGTAACATCATGCCTCCAAAAACAACTTGGTTTGAACCTAAATTGCGTTCAGGTCTTGTAATCCACGAACTTGCTTAATCCAAAAAAGCATAAAACATACATAAAGCTAAAAGCATCTCAAGAACTTGAGATGCTTTTTTTATGCCTATAGGCAACTTCTAAAAATTACACATTCGAACCGATTTTGATATTACCTTTAGAACTTTTGCGTGCTTTACGTTTTTTGCTTTGCGAAGTCAACATCCGCAAATCACCTGCAAAGCAATTTTTAGAAATTGCCTATACAAAAAAAAGAGCCCCTCCCCCACTACGGAGAGGCGGCCCCAAAAATACATCTTTGAAATAGTAAGCACACGCTATAATAACGAACAACAATATTGTTTGTTCAAAACAACCAAAAAAATATTTTGCAATATACTCCTTTAGCGAAACAAAATTATCACACATATTTTTAGCAACAGGTTGTAGGCAACAAAATCATTTCTTCCCCATCACAAAACTTCTCTTCCCACACTATAAAACTTATTTCCACCGACTACAAAACTATATCCCAAGGTTTGGGACAAATATCCCAAAGTTTGGGACGAATATTTCAAAGCTTGGGACGAATATCCCAAACTTTGGGATATAGAAATATGGCGGGGTTTGACAACTTTTATAGTGGGGGTAAAATGTTTTTGCTGTAAATAATTCTTTTACACATAATGCTAAGGTTCAGACAAATTAGCTACTAATTATAACGGCATGTTATATTTTATTTACATTAATCTTATTTTATCTGTAAAGCTAATTCAGGACAAGACACCGAATTATCTCATATATGTTACTGCTGTAGCATATATGGATAATTCGTTTTGGATATATACGGTATTTTGCAAGGCAACAATTTGGTATTATATAGGAAGATATACTATATGTAATTGCGTTGTTTATCAGTAATAAAACTACTACTACGATAATCTTTGGCAAAAGAAAGACCGAAATATCGAAAAAAAGTTGTACCTTTGCAACACAAAACAACGAGATAAACATTATAAAAACAACTAAATGATATGGATTTAGAAATCTGTGTAAATTCGATACAATCGGCATACAACGCTCGCCAAGGCGGAGCCACACGCATAGAATTGTGCCAAGCCCTTGAACAAGGAGGCACCACCCCATCGTATTCCACCATAAAGTACTGCACCAACGAGTTGGGGCTACGCACCTACGTGCTTATACGCCCACGCACAGGCAACTTTGTATACAATGCGTTGGAATTTGAAACAATATGTCAAGAAGTGGAACTATGCAAACAACTTGGAGCCACAGGCGTGGTAGTAGGCTTTTTGGATAGCAACCATAATGTGGATATGCAGCAAACCAAAGAGATAGTGTCTCTTGCCGGAGATATGGAAGTAACGTTTCATAGGGCTTTCGACATCTGCAACAATCCACTCCAAAACCTCGAACGAGTGATAGACTGCGGTTGCACACGCATACTCACTTCGGGATGCAAAGCCACAGCATACCATGGCATGGATATGCTAAAAAGCCTTGTATCTAAAGCCAATGGCAGAATAAAAATAATGGCAGGCAGTGGAGTAAATGCAGGCAATGCCATAGAAATAATAAACACAACAGGTGTAGAAGAATTGCACGCTTCGTGCAAACACGTGGTAGGCGAATGGAAAGAAACAGATGTGGAACAATTTTTGGACCCTTCCAATTCCATATATTCCGAAACCGACAGCAACGAAGTGCAACGTTTGACAACACTTATCAATCAACTATAAACATAACATTGCAATGTTCAGATACATACGAAAACGCATACTTTATGGTCTGCTTGTAATGTTGGGAGTAGTGGTGTTGGTATTCTTTTTATTCAACATACTACCCGGCGACCCTGCAAGAATGATGCTTGGTCAGCGTGCCGACGAAGAAAGCGTGATGATAATAAACCGCGACTTGGGTCGCGACAAACCTTTGTATCAGCAGTTTTTCAATTATCTGAACGACCTCTCACCAATATCTTTCCACAACAACAGCAATTCCGAAAGCTATTGGTATTTGGATAGCACCAAATATTCGCCCTACTGCACATTGGCTGCCATAGGCGAAACATCGGTGGTGCTTAAATATCCCTACCTACGACGCTCGTATCAAAGCAAACGTCCTGTAGCCGATATACTTATCGAAGCATTCCCCAAAACGGCATTGCTTGCCATAGTGGCCATGACATTTGCATTGGCTGTGGGCATAACCATAGGAATATTCTCGGCATTATATAAAGACAGCATTTTCGACAAAGTGGCGTTCTTTGTTTCGGTAATAGGAATGTCGTTGCCATCGTTTTTTGCAGCCATACTAATAGCATGGCTGTTTGCATACGTGCTGGCCGACTACACGGGGCTGAATATGTTTGGCAACCTATTCACCGTCGACGACTATGGCACAGGCGAATACCTCGACCTGAAAAACCTTATCTTGCCGGCTCTTACACTTGGCATTCGACCCTTGGCAGTGATAATAGAACTAACCAAAAACTCTATGCTCGAAGTGCTTTCGCAAGACTATATACGCACAGCCAAAGCCAAAGGACTGAAGAAAGTAAAGATAATATGGCACCACGCCTTGCAAAATGCACTCAACCCCATAGTAACATCAGCCTCAGGTTGGCTGGCAGGACTTATGGCAGGTGCTGTGTTTGTGGAATATGTGTTCGACTGGAAAGGCATGGGAATAGTGATAGTAGACGGTTTGGAAAAATACGACTTCCCCGTAGTGATGGGTACAATACTGTTTATCTGTGTAATACTTGTGGTTATAAATATATTGGTAGACATCATATACGGCATACTCGATCCAAGGGTACGATTGGAGTAATGCAAAAAAATATTATGGTATTTCAATTTTTATTTGTACCTTTGCAATCGAAATTTGTTGTTAGTTTGTTCAACACAATAAAATAAAATATGGATTTTAATACTCTTAGTTTTACGATTTTCTGTATAGGAAATGTATCAAAACATATAGGAAAGAGCGATAAGGAGACATATCACCTCATGAACGATTGTGGCATTATCAACGATTATATAGTGCCTTGTTATGATGTTTTGCACACTTTTTCCAAGGAATACATAGTAGAAGATTTGGTATCATTTATGCAAAAGAAAGGAGTGTTGAAATGATACTATACCATACTTCAACTATAGAAATATGCGAACCTGATATATTACATTCCAGACCTCAACTAGATTTTGGAATAGGTTTTTACCTTACACCACTACGAATACAAGCCGAAAATTATGGAGAACGCTTTTTAAAAAGAGGAGAAACTGCAATACTTAATATTTACCAATTAGATGATGAAATCAACGATTGCACATATAAACTCTTTGATGCATACAATTCCGAATGGCTCGATTTTGTAGCTGCTTGTAGAAAAGGATTACCCCACCGAACATTCGATATAATAGAAGGTGGCATTGCTGATGACAAAGTTTTTAATACAATAGATTTATACTTTTCAGGCATATACACACGCGAACAAGCCCTTGACCAATTACAATACAAGCAACCTAATAGGCAGATTTGTATAACTTCGCAATATGTATTAGACAAATATTTACATTTTCAATCATCTGAACAATTATAATAACCATGCAAGCAGATCCAACAATACTACAAATGAAATATGCTCGAATAGTAAAGTCATTTGCCGAGCATGCAGGAATAAGTTACGAAGAAGCTTTATCCAAATTTTACGATTCCACAACATTTGAACTCATTAGTAACGGAGTTGCAGATATGCATTGTTTCAGCGATGAATATATAACCGATGAATTACTAATTGAATTAGGCTATAAAAAATAGTATCCGATACAAAGCTCCGTTTCGATAGATGTAGCTACCAAAATTTACACACAGCATTTTTATATTTCTAAACCGCTATTTGTAAGTATGCGGTTTAGCACTTAAAACTCCCATACTTAGCCACCAAAACTATGGGAGTTTTGACCCGTAAGTATGCACTTTTGATGCCTAAACCACATGGTTATGACACCAAACCATTATGCTCGCCAAAGCGAAAGATATTGTCTGCTTAATCTATTGAATAATAGTTGCTTCTGTTGCTGGTGAAAAAAAATATATAGTAAAACTCTTTGCCAATCCGAAAATAAGTTGTAACTTTGCACCCGCAAAACCACGAGTTAGGTTTTGTATTTGAAAGCGCATTTTCGTCTTATTCCTAATCGAGAAACTAGACACTTCTTTATGATACACAATGGAATAATATGGAGATGAATGCTCCCATTGGATTGTACTCAACCCTGAGATACACAACCATGTGGAGTTATTCATATATTTCATATTTTTGTGTAAGGGAGGTCTAGCCCATCGATTGAAATTAATGAAATAATGGATGGCTTCACTTTCTTATTATCCGTTTTTTAGTTTTTCCATCGAGCCGTGGGGAGTTTTTAATTACAATAAAGGTTGTGCCCGGCACGTATTTAGGGCGTTTTTATGGCATTAGTACATTGTAGAGAATGTGGAGAAATGATTTCAGAATTCGCACCGTCATGTCCAAAATGTGGAGCATCGCAAAATCTTTCATCTGCACACACAGTGGTAAAAGATAAAGATCCCAGTGTTATTTTGAACATTCTTTCATTTTTATTTTACAATCCAATAGGATGGATTTTGTATCTTGTTTACAAAGATAGTTCTCCAAGGCGAGCCAAATCGTGCGGGAAATGGACTATTATCGGATTATTGGTATCTATTATTATAGGCGTTATTTTATCCATTTTATTGATTTGGCTTATGGTATAATCTGAATTTTTATATTTGAAAATAAATAAACTGTAAAAATAAAATAATTCTGGTAATAGTTGTAAATAATCTTCCAGAAGAAACTTTAATAGAAGTTGCACCCGACACGTATTAGGGGTATTGTTATGGCATTGGTACATTGTAGAGAATGTGGAGAAATGATTTCAGAATCAGCACCAATATGTCCAAATTGTGGAGTTCCACAGAATATATCTCTTTCTAAAATATCTTCTGCAGATTCCAAAATAAGAGAAGATAACGAATCATTATATGAAATGGACGCTTTAGAGGATAATGAAAAGTCAAATACAGCATTAATTATTCTTTCCTTTTTATGTCCTTTAGTTGGTCTTATTTTATTTTTAGTTTATCTATGTAAAAGAGATATGAAACGAGTAGGGGAATATGCCACGGCTGGATTTTGTGGTATGATGCTTTTAAAGGTACTTATTAAATTCTTTGATGTTTTTTAAATAATAAAATAATATAATATGAAAAAAATACTGTCTTTAATATCTCTAGGTATTTTGATTATCAATGGCTGCACATCTATTTTAATTTCTCCCGAACTTTATCAGGAAGAAATAGAGGATTCCGTGAAATTTAATATTGCTACATGCATGGTGTTGGGAGATAGGCATTCTTTAATTGAAAAAGAAGCAGAAAGTGTCTCATTTCTTTTTGGAGACTTTTTTAGTTCCTCTTATGAAAAAGATTGGAATAAATTTTGCGACACTATTGATGCCTTTGAAAGATATATGCTTAGATTGGTGGATCAAAGCGAATATACGAATGGCAATTATATGATTTTGAAACAAATATCGGAAGATTCGTCTAATCCATGGTGTAGAATAGCCGATATGGTACTAGAGAAATATAATGATATCGATGTTGTTATATCGGATTATTATGAAATAGAAACTTCTTCAGATATAAGAGTATGGCAATTCACAGAGTTAAATACAGGTTTAGAGGGAACATTTGTTCTTGAAAATGATACTTATTCTTGTGGCTTGACTGATTCTTCTATGGAAGAATTATTATTAGCTCTATGTTTATAGATCTAATAGTTGTGTAACAATTTATATGTAACAAATAAGAAACAATTTGGTTATATAGATTCGCCAAATTGCTGATATAAAATAGAATCTTATAATTTTAAAACAAGTAAAAATGAAATTAGTTAAACAATTTTTTTTAGTATTTGCCTCAATGGTATTGATTGTTGGTTGTAATAACAATTCAACTGATTCGAATGATTCGAAAAGTACTTTAATGAAGCTGAAAGACAAATTAACTAACAAAACCGAAGCTGGTAACTCTACAGAAGAGGAGACACCATGGCAAGAAGAGGAACAATCATCTGCTACCTCGATTATTATGGAGTATATGTCAACTATAGATTTGTCGGGTGTAAAGAATATGAATACACTAGAGTTGGCAAAGAATCTCAACACCGCAATAAATGCCAACTGCTATGATGATGCTAAAATCAGAATACCGGAAACTCCGTATTTTGTTCAACTGACAAAACGAATTGTTACCAATCCAAATCATTGGGAGATCATGAACCTATGTACAATGGCCAGATACGAATCAATTCCTATGAAAACAGGAACTATCACAGAAATATATTCCAGTGCTTGTGAAGCAGATGGTGGTTATAGTTATAAAGTACTTTTTAACTCTTCATATGATGAGTTATTTGATATGGAAATTATTTTATATAATGGAACAGCTGTTGGTATGGAACCTGATTCTGCTATTTATAGATGGTCAAATATTGAAAAACAAGGATTGTAGTAAGGTTATTAGCCAACCCATTGGTTGCCTTAATCTATAGCAACCAATGGGTGGTAAAACATAAGATTAGTAGTAAGATGAAAAAGATAGCTTTATTGTTAGTGTCGTTATTGGCAATAAACATATTATCGGCACAAGAAACAAGTGATGATTTTAGATTGGTAGTATCGTCGGAAGGAGCCACCAAAGAAGAAGCCACACATCAGGCATTGCTAAGTGCCATAGAACAAGCCTTCGGAACTTTTGTATCGGTCAATACCACTATTATCAACAACGAAACTGTAGAAGAAGAAATAACAACAGCAGAATTCGGAAACATCAAAGAATATGAAG
Organism: Bacteroidales bacterium; assembly: GCA_017522255.1. Lineage (GTDB taxonomy): Bacteria > Bacteroidota > Bacteroidia > Bacteroidales > P3 > HGM05376. Next base: position 57,826 of record JAFWZP010000096.1, read on the forward strand.
TACTTAATGTTACCCAGCTAAAGAATAGCATGTATTATGTTACACTCAAAGCCACAGTATCGATAGGCAACCTTGTAAATTATGCCAAAAGCAAGGGATCGTCGTGCGAACTGGCAGGAGATATGAACACATTTGCCTATAAAGTGAAACTATATAAAGCAAGTAAAAAGGCCGCCGAAAAAACATTGGACAACTTGATTAATCAACTGTATGAAATGGGACCATATTTGTTTGATTATGAAGTTAAAGTTGGTGATCCTACTGTTTCAAATCCTGATGCACCGGAGGGTAGCCCTATTTCAGGAAGAATTCCTGCTGATGTTTATATGTATAGAACTAAGACATTCCAGGATTTTATAGTGTTATTAGCCAACACAATGTCTGGTATATCATACGGTAAGGATATGTACCAATATTATCTTAATATGGGAATAAAATCTAATCAGATAACGGTATATGATAAATTTTCTGATGTGTATTTTGATCATGATGGTTATATAGGTGGAGGTTATACTTTAATTGATTTGGATAAATTAATGATTGCTTTAGATGATATTTTCAGCAAAGCTTTCTCTAATTTTGTAATAGAACATAACATAGGTAAATTTAATTGCAAGGAATTTGATAAGAAAAATAAAATATATGAGCTTGACATGCAAGATGTATGGTGTTTTATGTATGATACTATCGGCAAAGTCCATTGGTACGCTGAGCATAATGGCCCTAAAAAGATAAATAATCCTAGTTATTCTGATTCCTATGATGATTATATAATGGCTAAAAGAAGATATCGTAGTGATAATGACTATTGCTTTAATTTGATGGATATGTTCTTCTGTAAATGCAGGGGGTGGGGTGAAGTACCTGATGAGTTCGATGGAAAATTATACAATATTAATTTGTTTTATAACTGTATATTCTATAGAGATTTCAGTTTATATATATCCGACTTTAATAAATTTACGGGGGTTACAATTAAGCCTCTCTCACAAAAATTTGAGCGAGACTACATAAAAAGAATCAATAATTATAAACTAAATAGTAAAAAATAATAGGTATGGCTTTTACATCAAAACTATCATTATAGGATTTCTTGGCTATTCTGCTAAGTGGGTTTCTTATTTTGGCATTGTTTATTCCAAATTCAGCATTGGAAATATGCATTTTGCAGAAACTACGAGAAAGCTATTGTGCATTATATAAACAGAGGTTTTAATGTAAAAGGTAAGTTCTCTATTTTGTTAGAAAGTGAATTTTTAGAATCTACCTTGATTCATTCAATTTATTTAAGCGGAGCTTTTAAATGCTCCGCTTACCTCTACGGAGTGGTCATTTTTTGAAAATGATATATATCTTAGCAGATTATCCTATATATGTTACCGCCGTAAGATATATGGGATAATTTGTTTTTTGGGCATATGCTGGTATCAAAGAATGGTGCTAAAGGGAAAATATTTTCGGTGATGGTGCGTTTATATATTCATAACTTTCGAAGAATAACTATTTGAAATCTTACTAGAAAAAAGGATGTTGATGAGTTTATAAACAAGAAATAGAAATGAAAAAGATATTTATATTATTAGGAATAGGCTGTTTTGTTTTATTTATTCTGTTTCCTATTAGAAACAAGTCGGTAGATATAAAGGAACCGGATTATGCCATTTTGTTCAACGATAAGAACCGAGTACAGCTGAAAACTGCTAAAAAATTGGGAATAAAACAACCGTTGAAGGATAGGTCTGCTGCCAATGCTGTGAAAGATGGCTTGGTTAAGGCAATTTCTAAAAACTGCTTTGCAGGTGATTTGCGGAATTTTCTTGAGAAGATTTCTACTTTCTTTTGATTGAGCATAGCGGGCTATGCGATTGAAAAAGAAATAGAAAGGTTTCGGTAAAAAACGTAAATCACGCAAAAGTTTAAAGAAAATTTCCTCTAACTTAATAAAACGTGGAATTTTTAGAAATTGCCTTATGTTATATATAACAAACGAGGCTACCTAATTAGCAACCTCGTTTGCTCTATTGAGAATCTATTACAATATTACCTTTTAATATTTGCAATACATTTCGCATACTATAATTTAATGATATTCCCGATTCAGCACCTCTATCGTTATCATTTCCTTCAAATTGATGATTGAGTCAATTTTTTAGTGCAAAACACTATTCTATATCATCACTTCTTTTGACTCTATATCTTTGCTTAGGATGATGTGGTACATTATATTTTTTTTCTAAAACGTTCGATAGTTTAGGTAAAACAACATTTCGAATATATTGGTATTTTCGCCCAATAACTGTTGCAATCTCTTCCGCAGTTCTCCAATCGGTACAATATTCAACAATAATCCGCTCCATCTCTTCTTTCGAATATCTTTTCTTTTGAAGTCCGATATTAGAACCGGAAAGTCCGATATTAGTACCAGGAAGTCCGATATTAGCATCAGGAAGTCCGATATTAGCATCGGGAAGTGCAATATTAGCATCAGGAAGTCCGATATTAGCATCAGGAAGTCCGATATTAGTATCAGAAAGTGCAATATTAGCATCGGGAAGTGCAATATTAGCATCGGGAAGTGCAATATTAGCATCAGGAAGTCCGATATTAGCATCGGGAAGTCCGATATTAGCATCAGGAAGTCCGATATTAGCATCGGGAAGTGCAATATTAGTATCAGAAAGTGCAATATTAGCATCGAGAAGTGCAATATTAGCATCGGGAAGTGCAATATTAGCATCGGGAAGTGCAATATTAGGAAGTCCGTATATATGATATTTTGTTCCCCTACCATATCCGTTAGATTCTAAGTACTTCTGAGCACATAATCTACTTAACATTTGTGTAATATCAGTTCTATGCATATCCAATACATACTGCAAACGCTCATTTGTAATTTCTTCTTCCGAATAAGCCAATGCGAGAGTCATCAGCAATTGTCGTGGTAGTTTTTCTATATTTTCACCAAAATGTTTCACTAAGTTTTGCATTACGGAATCATCTAATAATGACTCCATTTGCATAGTCAAAACAACTTTATTTGGCTTGCTTTTTTCTTCTATATAAGGATTCTTCCAATTCTGTTCTTTCCACCCATGAATGATTTTATCTGCTCCACTTCCTGCCTTTTCTGCTAAGCCAAGAAATGTAAACATTGTTTGCAGATACTTATTCCTACATACGCTTTCACCCCCTTTATAATATTGTTTTAGGGAGATCAGCATAGTTCCGGGATTTGCAAACACCATTTTATTTGGATATTTGTAAATATTCAACGAAGCATTTACAGTATAGTCTGCATGAACAAGAGCATTAGTCAAAGCTTCTCTTATCGACACGCTAGCTGATGTTTCAGCTTTTCGTTGGTTGCCTTCCAATACAAATGGCTTTGGTAAGAAGTTTTGGAGTATAGGCAATACTCTGCTATAAAATTGAAATAGATTTGATTCCCAATTACCATCGGGGCAAATGCGATTCACCCATCTGTCTTTTGGATCTTGTATTTCTTGATAGTCCGGAAAAAAATTGGGATTTTCATCCATAATAGCACTATAGCTTCCAAACATCAAAAGTCCGGCGTATGTCAAGCCATACTCTCCGGTTTTTCGATCTCTGCGGAATACATTCAGTTTTTCCAAAAACTCATCTTCAGATAATGCGTTCCACACATGATCAGGATTCCATTGCTCAAATCTGCGACGGTATTGTTTTATAGAATCAATATCCAAATCCTTTTTACTGAAATTCTTTAGAATACGTCCGTCTATTGGACTTGCCAAATTTGCATCGGCAAACATACTATTTACTTCTTCTCTTGTGCAATGATAGTCACCATCAAGATCCCGTCTATAAGTTCCGGTATAAGGATCAAGTCCACAATATACGGGTTTAAAACTTCTATCTGCCTTAGGAATATAAAAGAAAACAAAATAACTCTTATCAAATTCAACAATTTCTACATCTGTCTCTTTCAGTAATGGAATATTTATTTTCTCTTTGTTATGCATACTATTGAAAAAGTCCTTTTCGTACTTTTTCGCTTGTTCTTTCGTCAGGCCATCTAAAAAGAATTGCTCATCTTTTTCTTTGATTCCAAATATAATTGCACCTCCATCAGTGTTGGCAAACGATGAATATGTTTCCCAAAATGAATGAGGAAAACCACCCTTGGCAGACTTAAACTCCAAATCTGCAGATTCTTTGTTCTCTAACAATTTATCTAAAACAAGTTCTATATCTTTGTATTCATATATCCTTTTCATCGTTTAATCAATTGCAATATTTCTACAACGTTTGTTTTTCAAATATATTGCCCTACATCACTTCTTTATGTTATATATAACAAACGAGACCACCTAATTAGCAACCTCGTTTAGGCAATACACAGTCGTGGAATGTAGGGCAAGATATTCGGGTAATAGTTCCTTTATCAATCGAGTATATCCGGCATATGTAGTCGGGTAATTATTGCGATGCTTGTTATGGATATTTAATGCTAAGATAATAATGGTGTATTACCCCAATCTTTTTGTACTTGCAAGTAATATTTTCAAGCGAGAAATTACCTAAAGGCAACTTCTAAAAATTCCACGTTCTATGAACACTATTAAAAAATAAAAGAACTTTTGCGTGCTTTGCGTTTTTTTTTAAAATCTTTCTATTTCTTTTTCAATCGTGTAGCCCGCTACACTCAATCAAAAGAAAGTAGAAATCTTCCTAAGAAAATTCCGCAAATCACCTGCAAAGCAATTTTTAGAAATTGCCTAAATCTATACGTTGCAATAGGGCATCCCTGGTCAATTCTGCCCCTAAAAAGGGTCAAATTATAGCAAAAACTGTCCCTAAAAAAGGGACAAAATTCAAAGAAAATTGTACCTTTTTAGGAACAATTTTTCTACAAAACTGTTATTTATATCAGAATAATTTTGTACCTTTGCAGGTGTAAATAAAAGAAAAAGAAAATGGAAAAACTAATTCAACGCTATAATAATCAAATTGATAAAACAAACACTAAGTTTGTTAGATACCTGCAAAATGATGTAAATTGGGATGCAAGATTGAATGCAATACTTGGTACACGCGGTGTGGGAAAGACTACAATGATATTTCAGCATATCAAAATGACGGGACAGAGAAATGTTTCGCTAGTGGTGTTTGCCGATGATATTTATTTTTCCAAGAATACACTTTTAGACCTTGCTGACAACTTTTATAAAGGTGGAGGAAAATATCTTTATATCGATGAGGTGCATAAATACCCGAATTGGTCGACCGAAATAAAGAATATTTACGACCAAATTCCCGATCTGAACATTGTTTATACCGGCTCTTCGATATTAGATTTGGAAAGAGGCACTGCCGATTTGTCTCGCAGACAATTGAAAAACTATATGTATGGTATGTCGTTTAGGGAATGGCTACAGATGGACAAAGGTATTACGATACCTATATTATCTATAGAGCAGATACTTGCAGGAGATATTCCTTTTCCATATTCCGACTATAGACCGCTGCCATTGTTTAAAGAGTATTTGGATAAAGGGTATTATCCTTTTTATCGTGATATTAATTACTTTGAACGTCTTGTGGCAGTAGTAGATCAAACATTGGAGGTGGATATACCACAGTTTGCAGGACTTAGTGTTGGAGTTATGCGTAAGCTGAAACAATTGTTGCAGATTATTTCACAAATATCGCCCTTTAAACCAAACTATAGCAATTTGGCTCGTGATATATCGGTAAAACGTGAAGACCTTAAAGAATATATCTTTTATATGGAGAATTCCGGAATGATACAAGGTCTTACCGCACCGGACAAAGGATTGAACTTATTGGCAAAAATAGATAAGATTTATCTTGACAACACAAATTTGATGTATGCTTTGTGTGGTGACAATTGTGAGATTGGAAATATAAGAGAAACATTCTTTTTCAATCAAATGAAAGTAAGAAACACCGTAACATCTTCGCAGGCATCTGATTTCTATGTCAATGATAAATATACTTTTGAGGTTGGTGGTCGCAAGAAAGGCAAGAAGCAGATAAAAGATGTTGAAAATTCATACGTTGTTAAGGATGATATAGAATATGCCTACTCTAATGTTATACCTCTTTGGGCGTTTGGGTTGAATTATTAATTAGCTAATAATATATTATACGAAATAATAAAAATGCGGAGATAAATTAAAAAAAATCTAGTTATCTCCGCACATTATTACCTTTTAAATAGAATAAATACTATCCTAATATCTTAACCACCTCTTTGAGGTATCCCAACGAATCGGGACCCAAGTTGAAAAGCAAATCCAATATACTTATATCGGATTGGAAACCATAGCGGTCTTCAAACACTTGGTCGTAAGGTGGCAGTTGCAATATTTCTTTGTTCTTTGGCGAAAAACGGTTGCGATAATCTTCTATCGTAGCAACGTCTTCGGCTAACACAAAATCGGTCGAAAGCATAATATCTTTAGCCACTTTCAATTTCTTAAACACAAACGAAAGTATATCCATATTAAGATCTACGAGACCTATATATTGTTTATTTAATATTGCCTCCACCTCGTCTTTGTAATACAAAAAGTATGGCGACGAATTGTATGCCGACTCTATTGCACGCCAATGCTTCACTGCCCAATTTTCGTTATAGCATATAGCCATATCTTTTGTATAAGTATGGTTGCCATTTATTCTCACCACAGGCACTGTTAGGCTTAGCAAACCATTCGCCGTTGCCACAACGGCACGATTGCGATATGTTTGCTTAGGAAATGTTTCGTATTGTTCCACTACCACCACCTGCTTGTCCAACATGGCAGCCACATAGCTTATAGGTGGAAAATAGGCTGTAGAAAACAATGCATACGATGTATTCATATCACTTATTTACCAAAAACAATGGATACCAATTCATCATCTTCGAAAAAGAAATCAACATTAGCTTCGCTAAAACTAACACGACGTTCGCCCCACGATTCGGTTTCGATATCTTCGGCAAAATAATTATTAGCCACCATCAGCTGTGCCACTTCTTTTTCTTGCATATCATATACCTTTTGTCCAAACAAAATAGTTTCTTCGTTATCGGTATCTATACAGTTCAATAGGCGTGGTTCGCCTTCAAAAAACAGTGTCAAGCCCAATTCGTCGTAGTGCAAAACCAATGTTTCTTCGTCCATACCATTGTCTATATTCTCTATTTCGGTAGGTTCGCCCAACAAGTGTTTAACATCGTCCACACTCATACCGAACAACAATTCTCCTATTCCTTTTTTAATGTTTATTGTATAGTTCATATCTATAAGTTTTTTATAATTACTATTTTATATATTTTCGATTAATAAAATACTTCGTTATTATTTAGCAGTCTTAGCAGCAGGCAAACTATTGCATACCACAAATCTATCGTAGAAAAGCAAACAAAATATAAAATTGAAATACAAAATACCCGTTTGCGACTCAAACACAGCTTCGAACACAGCATTAAAAGCTATCGAAAAAAGGAACAACAGCATTACAATATCCCATCTTTTGCCTTTAACAAAAAGTATTATTGGTAGAATAAAATATCCCAACAGCAACAATAATCCCAATATTCCTATGCTTATTGTAGTATCGATAAATTGATTGTGAGAATTCAACTCACCGCATTCCAAATTATTATCTTCGTAGTATTTGATAAGCACATCGCACCTATCTCCCACCCCAACGCCAAACATACAATTTTCTTTAGCCACCGATAAGCCGGCTTTAAGCAGTGTGATGCGTATATCCTCTTTTTGTTCGGTGTCTGCCAAATCGTGGTGAGTTTTTATAATACGATTCAAACCACTGGGAAACATCAAAAACAACACTACTACCAACACAGCAAATGCAGTACCCACACACATTGTTATCATACGCTTTTTCTTTACAAAAAACAACCATGCAAACAAGCATACAAACAACAAAAACATACACAATATGCCGGCACGAGACTCCACCAATATTACAAAAAGAATCGAAAGCACTAATGTTGATAACAAAAAAGCTATCTTTCCCTTTGATTTGAGATGAGTATCGAAAAGTTCTACAAAACTGTATATAATGCCAAAGCAAGCATACATGGCTATATATGTGTGGTGAATGTAATTAATCTTGGTTATTTCCCAACCCAAAAAACGTTTTATAGGAGCATCGAGGATTACAAAATCGTATACAGCCCACAGCATATTGCCCACTATAAAAACCAATAGTCCCGACAAGAAGGCATAAAACAAAGCCTTTATCCGCTTCGACGATAAATAAGATAAATCCGACACAAAAAAGAACAACGGAAATATAATAAACGACAACTTCTTTTCCATATTCTGCCACCCTTCCGACACATTGGAGGTATACAGCATACTTATGGCATACATAATGTAGGTAGCAGCAAAAAAGAGGAACAGTCTTTTGTTTGTACTCCTATTCAATGCCAATCCCCTTCCCTTTTCGGCTATGCAACGCACAAGCATTACGGCTATCAACAATATAAGCACCTTCGAAGCCAACTGCCAACCTATGGGTATAGTAAAAGACAACAAAAAAAGAATGATATATTCAATCTTTTGCAAAATAGATAGATTATCTAAATATGTTTTTATATAGTTCATCGTAATCTTCAATCAATAAAAAAAGCCGAAATCAGCAACAATTTCGGCTTTGATATGCTAATTTATCATTATCCATTCAATGCCTCCGCACCACTCACTATCTCAATAATCTCGTTTGTGATAGCAGTTTGTCGAGCCTTATTGTATGTCAACTTCAGTTCTTTCAGTAGTTCGTCGGCATTATCAGTAGCCTTTTGCATAGCCGTCATACGTGCACCATGCTCCGAAGCCAACGAGTCTAACAACACTCTGTAAAACTGCGAACGCAACGACAGCGGTATCATCTCCTTAAGTATAGTCTGTTTGTCGGGTTCAAATATATAATCGCTTTGCTGCTTACTCGCATTATCGGCTTTATCACTATCGTGAAGAATAGGCAAAAACTGTTCGGTGGAAACAATTTGAGTAAGAGAATTTTTAAACTTATTATATATCAATTCTACCCTATCGTACTTTTTGGCACAAAAACGCGACATTACAAGCTCAGCAATAGAAGAAATATTGTCAAACGAAGGCTTGTCCAACACATCGTCGAACGAATCAGACACATAGTTGGTTCGTTTAGAAAAGAACTCCGTTACTCGTTTTCCGATGGTTATCATGCTCAACTCTATTGTTTTGCCATGTTCGGAATAATGTTCTATTCTTTTATTAGCCTCTTTGATGATATTGGAGTTAAAAGCACCACACAACCCTTTGTTCGAAGCCACTACCACCAACAATACCTTTTCCGGTTTGCGTGTTTCGTGATATGGAGTATCCACCCCGTCTTCCACGTTTATATTGCTTATTATCTCGCTAAGCTTCTCGGAATAAGGTCTCATTGTAAATATCGCATTCTGAGCCCTGCGAAACTTAGCCGCCGACACCATCTTCATTGCCGAAGTAATCTTCTGGTTAGAGCTTATCGAAGCTATACGCGTTCTGACTTCTTTTAGATTTCCCATTTCTTCTATGCTATTAGTGTGTTTTGCAAAAGCTATTTGTTGCTATATTTTCGAGCCAAATCCAAAGCCACATCGTGCAATACCTTCAAATCTTCGTCTAATAACTTTCCATTTCTCAAGTTTTCCAATACCGAAGGATTGTTTTCTCGCAAATAGAAAATATATTCCACTTCAAAATTGTGAATCTTATTGATAGGCACATCCATCAACAAGCCATTAGTACCACAATATATTATAGCTATCTGTTCTTCCACCTTCATAGGCGTATATTGAGGCTGTTTCAATATCTCCACATTTCTTGCACCTTTGTCCAACACTGCTTTTGTGGCAGCATCCAAATCGGAACCGAACTTCGAGAAAGCCTCCAACTCACGATACTGAGCTTGGTCGAGTTTTAGAGTACCGGCAATCTTTTTCATAGATTTTATTTGAGCCTTACCCCCCACACGCGACACCGATATACCTACGTTGATAGCAGGACGCACACCTGAGTTGAACAAATTGGTTTCCAAAAATATCTGTCCATCTGTGATAGAAATCACGTTGGTAGGAATATACGCCGACACGTCTCCGGCCTGAGTTTCTATTATAGGCAAAGCCGTCAACGAACCACCGCCACGCACTTTTCCCTTAAGCGACTCGGGCAAATCGTTCATATTGGCAGCTATGGTATCTGATTTTATAATTTTTGCGGCACGTTCAAGCAAACGAGAATGCAAGTAGAACACATCTCCCGGATATGCCTCACGTCCCGGTGGACGACGAAGAAGCAACGACACTTCGCGATATGCAACAGCTTGCTTACTCAAGTCGTCGTATATCACAAGGGCATGACGACCTGTATCGCGGAAATATTCGCCTATGGCTGCACCCGTAAAAGGAGCATAAAACTGCATGGCAGCAGGATCCGATGCTGTGGCCACTACCACTATAGTGTATGCCATTGCACCTTTCTCTTCCAATGTTTTAACCAAATTGGCTACAGTAGAACCTTTCTGACCGCATGCCACGTATATACAATATACAGGATTGCCTGCATCATAAAAACTCTTTTGATTGATTATAGTATCTATGGCTATGGCTGTTTTTCCGGTTTGGCGGTCGCCAATAATCAACTCACGTTGTCCACGACCGATAGGAATCATAGAGTCTATAGCCTTGATACCTGTTTGCAAAGGCTCTTCAACGGGTTGACGGAATATTACGCCCGGAGCCTTACGTTCCAATGGCATTTCAAACATTTCGCCTTCGATAGGACCTTTCCCGTCAACGGCTTCGCCTATAGTGTTTATAACACGTCCCACCATAGCTTCGCTAACTTTTATCGAAGCAATACGTTTGGTACGCTTTACGGTGTCACCTTCATTTATAGCCTTCGATTCGGCCAACATCACAACACCCACATTATCTTCTTCCAAATTTTGTACTATACCTTGCTCGCCGGTGGCAAATTCTACCAACTCACCGGACTGTGCATTGTTCAAACCATATACACGAGCAATACCATCACCCACTGTAAGAACGGTGCCGATTTCTTCCAATTCCACATTCAAATCAACACCTGCTAATTGTTTCTTTAGTATTGCCGACACTTCGGCAGGTTTTATCTCAGCCATTATGTTATATATTTAGTTTTAATTCTTTTTCGTTATATTCCCTTTTCATATATATTCTTGCTAAACTCTTTGCGTAGCTTGGCTATCTGAGTTCGCAAACGTGCATCATACAAATTGTTGTCGAACGAAACACAAAAACCGCCCAACATACTATTGTCGGTTATTGTTCTCAATTCCACATCCATATTTGTATAATTCTTTATCATTTCGCTTATCATACTTTCTATCTCGCTGTCTACATCTATAGCAGTACGCAGTTCCGATAGCATAATATTTTTATGCTTGCGATACATCTCCATATATGCCAATGCTATACCTTTTAGGTTGACAGCTCTGCGTTTGCGTACCACAAAATCCAAAAAAAGTAACGTTAGATTGTCCACTCTTTCGGCAAACAAATCTTTCACAATAGCTATCTTTTTCGATTCTTTGATAGTGGGATTGGCAAACACAACATTAAGTATATGATTTTCGACACACACGTCGCACACCATTTTCATATCGCCGAAAACAATATCCAACTTATCAGTATCCAATGCCAACAAAAACAACGATTTGGCATAATTTGTATTTATCCTATAATTTTCCACAAGCAATCAAAATGTTTCTAACAATCTTAATTCAAATGCACATTTTCAAGTTCCTGTTTAATAAACTCACTTGCCTTTTCTTTGTCGGCAAGTTCTTGTTTCAACAGTTTTTCGGCTATCTCAATAGAAAGGTTAGCCATCTGATTTTTCAAATCGTGCAAAGCCTGCATCTTTTCGTATTCAATGCTTTGCTTGGCCATTTCCACTATTCTATCGGCTTCTTCGGTAGCCTTCAACCTCGACTCTTCGATAATTTTTTCGCTAGTCAATCGTGCGTTACGCAACATCTCATCGCGTTCTATTTTTGCTTCCTTTTGCAATTCTTCGCGGTTGGCTTGCAACTGTAGCAACTCATCTTTGGCCTTTTCGGCTGCCGACAACGAATTGTTAATGCTTTCTTCGCGTTCTTTGAGTGTTTTTATAACTACGGGCCATCCAAACTTTAATAGGATAAATACCAAGATAGCAAACGACACCACCATCCAAAATATAACACCTAATCCCGGAGTAATTAATGCACTATCCATTTTTTATACTGTTTATTTCATTATCATTTTGAATATTAACATATAAGGAGTTGTTACCAAACGCAACAACTCCCTATATCGCCGTGGTTTACATAAATACAATAAGCAAACAAACCACACAAGCAAAGAATGCAACACCTTCTACCAATGCAGCTGCGATAATCATACTGGTACGCACATCGCCTGTGGCTTCGGGTTGACGAGCTATCGCTTCCATTGCACTTTTACCAATGTTACCAATACCTATACCGGCACCCAATGTTGCTAATCCTGCTCCTATTGCTGCTCCTATTTTGGCAAATGCCAAATATTCCAATGCAGCCTGTAATACTATTAATAATGTTGACATAATATATTTATTTATGTTATTAATTTCGTTGATGATAAGCCCTTTTTATTACTAAATTTTAAAAGCCTTACCAAATCGCAAATTTAGGAAAAATATTTTACTTATACCACTTTTTGAAAGAAAAAAATATATAATTTTCTCAACCAATTACATACTAATAAGGTAATCAAATAGTTATACAAAGAATAAAATTACATTTACAAACAGCAGACCACCAGTCCATGAGACTACAAGACTACAAGTCCGTCGATGCCGGTTGTCTTAAGGACAAATGTCTAAAGTCGAAGGACGAAAGATGATTTGGTTTAAGGGTTAAGGATAAACGTCGAATGTCGAACGACAAACGTCCTTTGTCTTTTGTCTCATGTCTTTTACCCGTAGTTTTATGTCGCTTATATCCCAAGGCTGTGCCATAGGGTTGTATATGGTAGAATCTTTCAGGCTCGTGGCTCACTGCCCAAAGCTCACTGCTCATCGCTCAAAGCTTGTCGTCCGTTGCCTAAAAAAGACAAATCGGCGGCGCCGTTGTAAGCCCTACGACCCAACCACCCCTAAGTATACCCCTATAAGGGGGTATACAGGGGTGAGGTCGGGCTAACAACGGCGAAATTGTGTTTTTTTATGACAAAAGTCGAAAGTCGAAGGACAAACGTCTCATGTCCTTTGTCCTTTGTCTTTTGTCCTTTGCCTTTCGTCCTTTGTCTAAAAAAGTGGACAAAAGTAGACAAAAGTA